>JAYNHF010000016.1:0-56500 GCA_038107695.1 Flavobacteriaceae bacterium
CCTCCGCTGCCCAATACCAGTATGTTCATTTTTTTCATCGGTAACAAATATAATTAAGTGTCACTTATTTTAATTTAAACCTTTGGAAAATCCCTTTCCATCTGTGATTTCTAAGAAATTTTCCTTGGTCGAAATCGGCAATAAAAGAGACTTTCTGTTTTTTGGCTTGCCAAAACCCTTTTAAATAGCTGAAAAAAACGCTTGCTTTTTTTAAAACCAGCGCACGTTTAAGTCCTATAATTATTGTTAACATCCATCCCATCCTCATTCGATAGGTCGCTACACCTTGTAGATGTGCAGTTCCAGGACTGTAATTTAAGCCCGTAGGTTTTAGATGTTTCACCTTAAGTTTATCATCGATCAATATTTCCCAATGATAATATTGAGCCATTAGCTCGTCCAATGTATCCCAGCCAATGGATTTTGCAATTTTTCCAATTTCTAGGAAACATGCTTTACGATATGCCTTGAGTGATCCTCTGATGTGATCTTCACGATTGATATTTTCCAGAATCCATTGTTTGTCCTTTTCGACATAACACTGTCCAGCCACCATACCCAATTTATTGTTTTTACTAAAATGATCTACCAGCTTTTTCAGGTAGTTATTTGGAAAAACCATATCGGCATCAAATTTGCAAATGATATCGTATTGATCATCCAGTTTTTTATATCCCTCGTAGAAGGCTTCAACGATTTTGGCACCAGGAATGTGTTGATCAGAGGAATTTTTTTGAACGTATTGGATCCAAGTATGTGCTTTTTCAAAATTCTTTATCACATCTCCTGTACGGTCAGTAGAATTATCGTTTACTACGATTAACTTGGTAGGTTTGAGCTGCTGATCGACCAACGATTGTAGGGTTTTTGCAATATTCTCCTCCTCGTTGTGCGCTGGTATAATAATATAAATTTTCAAAGTTTATGGTTTGATTTTTCGGCATAAACAATGTAGTGTCTGGGCACAAAATACCTTAAAACAGACCTAATTCCAAAGGATTGCGGGGGGTTAATCCACTTTTCTGAAGCGATGATTTTCCAACCTGTTTTTTCTAAAAGCCAATCCAGTTGCCAATCTTCAAATTCGTGAAAATGTTGGTCTCTAATGTCTGTTTTATTTCGGTATGCTCCTGAAAACCATAATTTTAAGGGTACACTGACAAATAATTTTTTGGACTGAATACTTTTTAACACTTGATAGGGAGACAACAAATGCTCCAAAATCTCGAATGCAGTAACCACTTGTGCTTTGGAGTTTCTCAATTGACTCTGATTTTCATCCAAGTCCTCTCCTTGGGTATTTACCACTCTGTGCCCTTGATTTTGCATCATTTGGGATAAAGGGTTTTGTACGCCTAGATCAAGAATGGATGACTCTGGTTCTATGTGCTGGTTTAGAAATTCCAAAGTTTTCTTAAATCGTTTTTGATGTGCATTATTGCTGTACATGGCTTAATTTAAGGATAGTTTGTCAACAATTTTTCTGTCATTGGACAACCGAGGGACTTTGTTTTGCCCTCCTAATTTTCCTATGCTTTTCATGTAATCTTGAAAGCCCCCAGAGGTAACTGAGCTTACCACCAAAGTCTTTAAAACACTGCCTTTCAAAAGATCCTCGTAATATACATTTTGTTCTTGCATGGCTTGGTCAAGTCTTTGAGCAAAGTCATTCATTATTTTTGGAGGGTTTTCAAATTCAATAAACCATTCGTGATAGGGTAAGCCTTTTTTTGGGTTTATTTGTGGAGCAACGGTAAATTCTTTGACCTGAATTTCTGTGCCTTTACAAGCCAATTCCATGGCGGTCTCTACTTCTTTTCCAATGACGTGTTCACCAAAAGCAGAAATATAATGTTTGATTCTTCCAGTAACCACAAGTCGATAGGGTTCGGTGGCTACAAAACGAACGGTATCGCCAATATTATATCCCCAAAGTCCGGCTGAGGTGGATAAAATTAATACATAATTGATCCCTAATTCCACTTCCTCCAAAGTGTATCTCTTCGGGTTTTGATTTCCAAATTCTTCTGCTTTGATGAATTCATAGAAAATTCCATTGTTGAGTAAAAGAAGTAAGCCTCTATCCTCTTGACGGTCTTGGTAAGCAAAAAACCCTTCGGAGGCAGGAAAAAGTTCTATACTGTCTATTTTTCTTCCGATGAGTTTCTCAAACATTGGTCGATAGGGTTCATAGTTGACGCCACCATATACAAATAAAGAAAATTCTTGAAAGGTTTTTCCTACAGATTGGCTGGTTTGTTCTATGAGTTTTTCAAAGTACATTTGTACCCATGAGGGAATCCCAGCAATTAGGGTCATATTTTCTTGCAATGTTTCTTTTACAATGGCATCTACTTTTGTTTCCCAATCCTCGATACAGTTGGTATCCCACGAGGGCATTCTATTTTTTTGTAAATATTTTGGAACATAATGGGCAACAATTCCCGAAAGTCTGCCAATAATGTTGTCATTTTTTTTGTCAAGAATTGGGCTTCCCTGAAGAAAAATTTGTTTGCCATTAACAAAGTCAGTATTCCCAGTTTGATGAATATAATTCAAAAGGGCATCACGAGCGGCTACAATATGAGTGGGCATGGATTCTTTGGTCAGAGGGATGAATTTTGCTCCAGAGGTAGTTCCGCTGGTTTTGGCATAGTAGAGAGGTTTTCCTGGCCATAGAACCGAGGACTTGCCCTCAAGCATTTTATCTACATAAGACCTAATACCTTCGTAATCTCTAACAGGAACAAGGGACTGGAAATCCTTGTAGTTTTTGATTTTGTGAAAATCATGATCACGGCCAAAGTCTGTTTCTCGGGCTTTTTTAATGAGATAATTGAATGTTTTTTGTTGAGCAGCGATTGGGTTTTTGATCCACTTTTGATTTTTATTATGAACAAAGGCAGCAAAGATTTTAGCTCCAATTTTTTTTATCATGGTACCTTAGAAAAATTAATAAAATCCATAGGGTCTACTGAATAACCGTTAAGCCATAGCTCGAAGTGGAGGTGCCAGCCCGTTGTTAACTCTCCTGTATTACCAGCCTTAGCGACTACCTCGCCCGCTTTAACTAAATCTCCTTGTACCTTTTCCAATGAAGAATTGTGTTTGTAAACAGACAAGAGTCCAAAATCGTGTTTGATGATTATTACATGTCCTGTTTCGGCAGTCCACTCGGCAAAAATAACTGTACCATTGGCTACCGCCATTATGGGGGCATTTTCTTTGAGCACTACATCTACCGCAAAATGTTTTTTATCGGTATCATACTTTTCTGAAATCGGTCCTGTAGCGGGCGGAAACAGTAAATATTTTACGATACCACGATCATCTGGAATGAAGTTGTATTTGTCTTCTTGAATCACCTCCAAACGCAGCAATGAATCAGCCTCGGTCAACGCAGTTTCTGAATTCAAACGCAAAGGTTTTTTTCCTAAAGGTTCGGAAAGAGTACTTTCGTCAACATTAACTTCTCCAATCAGAGCGCGCTTCATGGACTGAATAAATTGATTCTGTTTTTGAAATTCAGTACTCAAAGAATCCAATAAAAAACTGTTTCTAATTGCCTCTTTTCGAATCATAGAACTGGTATAGCCAGGGATAAATTCCTTAAGGGGTGTATAGGCAACAAGGAAGAATGAACCTATTATGATGAAAGAGACAAAAAGTATGGTCAATACAATGATATTGAATTGAGATATTCTTAAAAAAAATTGCTCCTCAAAGGTGGTTTCATTGATTACCACCATGCGATAACGATTCAATAAATTTTGAATCCAAAGACGTTTCTTTTTTTTCTCTTTAGCCATCAATGGCAAAGATAGTGTTTACCCTCAAAAATAAATTGTTGGTCAGACAAAGAAATTTAGATTGCACGGAATAATTATTTACATTTGATTAAAATTAAAAACAATGTTTTCAATGAACTATTCTTTAGGCATGATTGGTGCACCACAAATTATTCTCATCGTTGTTGTGGTTCTTTTGCTTTTTGGTGGAAGAAAAATTCCCGAATTGATGAGGGGGTTGGGTAGTGGCTTTAAGGAATTTAAGAATGCAAGTAAAGAGGACGAAGAAAAAACTGACGTAAAAGATATCGAAAAGTAATTTTACTCAAAAACTACTCCATCGATTATGGTGTTGAGCTCAAACATTTGATCTCTTTTGTTAGATGCTGGAGCGAAAGTAAATCCCTCTATCACCAACCATCTGTTTTTCAGAGTGTCCCTGATCATGTAATTCACAAAGGGCCCTGCCATAAAATCGTTGGCAACCTCCCAGGTCCCCTTGGTCATGTAGGTTAGCCTTCCCTGTTTTTTTGTTTTGTAAAAAAAAGGGCGATACGCTCTTTCAGTAATCATATACGAGCCCTTAATTCTTCCAGGGATGTATTTCTTGCCAATTGAGTCCCGTATTTCAAGAATGCGTTTTTTCACGTTGCCACGTAGGCCAGAATCTGGAAGAGCATATGCAACAAGGTTCATGTGTCCTTTAGGGATTTCCTTCTGAATCCATATGAAGTTGCTGGTGTCTTTTACCGTTTTGTATGCTGTCGGGTATGCTAAATTGACCTTAAACCGTTTTTGAAGGTCACGATCCTTAGTCAAGGATTTTTGGATTCTTCTTTGCTTTTCTTTTTGTTCTCCACGGGTTAGTGAAGCTCTAAAGAGTGAGATGTTTTCCTCTAGAAAGTACGCCTGAACCTCTTGATCCTCTCCTGTAATTTTAGCTACCAACTGGGGTTTTGCCATAAAATCTTCAATCAGTTGAAATCTCGCAATGGAGTCATTGACAAACCAAAGTATGTTCCGGCTATTCTTCGCAAAACCTGAAAATACTTTAGGTGGAATATATTTGAGTGTAAACTGGGGTTCGTCGAAAGGCAAACCCTCGTATGGGATTTCTAAAATTGCTCGGGTTTTTTTTCCTAAAAATCCCTTCCAACTATCTTCTGGCATCACCACGGTAATGTGGTTGATTTTGGCGTTTGAATCAGGCAGATACTTCAGTTTTGTTTTTGGTTCCTTGCACGAAGAAAGCATAGTAAACAAAACAAAAAGAATCACTTTTTTCATGATGTTGAGGCTTAGTCTAATAAGGCGGCAATTCCCGGCAGTGTTTTACCCTCCAGGCTTTCTAACATGGCTCCGCCGCCAGTAGAAATATAGCTCATTTTGTCCTCAAACCCAAATTGTTTTACTGCTGCTACAGAATCTCCGCCACCAACTAATGAGAAAGCGCCGGCTTTTGTACTATTGGAAATAAACTCCCCCAAACTGATGGTTCCCTTGGCAAAGCTTTCCAATTCAAAAACACCAAGTGGCCCATTCCACAATATGGTTTTGGACTGCATAACAACCTTTTCGAAGCTTTTAAGGGTTGCTGGGCCCGCATCCAATCCCTCCCAGTCGTCGGGAATTTCGCCTACATTACAAGGTTTTTTGTTGGCATCATTGGAAAAATCGTCTCCAATAATTACATCTGTAGGCAAGTGTACCTTTACTCCTTTTGCTTTTGCTTTTGCTAAAAGCTCTAATGCATAATCGCAATAATCGTCCTCACAGATAGAACGACCAACTTTACCCCCTTGTGCTTTGATAAAGGTGTAAACCATACCGCCTCCTATTATCAGGTGGTCAATTTTGTCCAGCATGTTCTCAATGATGGTAATTTTGGAAGAAACTTTTGCGCCTCCTAAAATAGCAAGAACAGGCTTTTCTCCTGATTTCATTACTTTTTCAATAGCATTAACCTCTTTTTCAAGCAGTCTTCCAAAGAATTTGTTGTCTTTGAAAAATTGCGCCATTATGGTGGTAGATGCATGCGCTCTGTGTGCTGTTCCAAAAGCGTCATTGACATAACAATCTCCCAATCTAGATAGTGCTTCTGCAAAGTCTAAGTCTCCATCTGTTTCTTCTTTGTAGAAACGTAAGTTTTCCATCAGGATTACATTTCCTGGTTGGAGGGCAGCTGTGGCCTCTTCTGCTTCATTGCCAACACAGTCTCCAAAAAAAGTAACGGGAACCTCAAGAACTTCCTCTACTTTTCCCACAATATGAGACAAAGACATTTTGGGGTCTTTTCCTTTAGGTCGCCCCAGATGTGATAATAAAATACAACTGCCTCCTTGGTTGAGAATGTAATCTATGGTTTCCTTGGCTGCAGTGATTCTGGTAATGTCAGTAACTTGAAATTGTTCATCTATAGGGACGTTAAAATCTACTCTGACTATTACTTTTAGGTTTGAAAAGTCTTGATTTGCTATGGTTCGCATACTAAATTTTTGCCAAAAATACCTTTTTTATACGGTCGAGCAAAAGGTTTTCAAAAGATTGAAAACTAAATTTTTAGTGGAAAGTAAAATCCAAAAGGATTGATTATTTTTATGCTTCTGAAGTAAGAAAAGAAGTATGTATTCGAGCGAAATCATCGGACAAGACCGACTCAAAATCAAGCTAAAACAGATGATTTCTGCAGGTCAAATCCCTCATTGTCAGCTGTTTATAGATTCAGGAGGGTTTGGAGGGCTTCCAACGGCATTGTACACAGCTATGGGGTTACTCCATGGCTTAGCAAAACTTGAGTCAGAAGAAAAAAACAGTGTTTCATCGCTAAAATTATTGGATCATCCCGATCTCCATTTTGTATATCCGGTTATCAATAAGTCCTCCGGCAGTTCGAAAGTCGTTTCGGATGATTTTAAAAGTAGCTGGTCTGATTTTGTAAAACATCAACCCTATGGTGCAATTCAAAACTGGATTGGTCAACTCGATGCAGGAAACAAACAAGGGATGATCGGTATAGAGGAAGTTGCCAAAATGCACCACAAAATGTTCCTAAAAGCCCACGACGGCGGAAATAAAGTAATGGTTCTATTTGGTGCAGATAAATTATCCGAAAATGCTTCTAATAAATTATTAAAGCTTTTGGAAGAGCCTCCTAAAGACAGCTTTTTTATTTTGGTTTGTGAGCAAACAGAAGGGATACTACCAACTTTAATCTCTCGATGTCAACAGGTAAAATTCCCCCCTATTCATTCAGAAGAAATAAAAAAGAAGTTGATAAAGTTGGGGGTTGAAGGAGACATCGACCAAATGGTGACTTCAAGTCGCGGAAGCTGGAGAAAAATCTTGGAGGGCATAAATCGTCCAGATCAAACACTCCTTTTTGAGGAATTGTGGATTCGTTGCTTAAGGGCTTCGTTCAGGGCAAAAGCAAACAAAACCATTGTCATTGATTTGATTCAGTGGGCAGATGAGGTTGCTCATCTTCAGCGGGAGCAGCAAAAAGCTTTTTTGGTTTATGCTTTGGAATTCATTCGACAGGCCATGCTGATTTCCTACCAATCTAATGCTCTGTGCGATTTGAAAATACATTCCGAATTCGAAATAAAAAAATTTGCTCCCTATGTTCATAGTGCCAACTTACTACAGATTGTGCGTTTACTGGAGGACACAGTCTATCACCTAGAACGAAATGCTAACCCCAAAATACTTTTTAGCAACTTTGCGTTAGCCATGACGCGATATTTGAATACTAAAGAGCCCGCTTTCTGAAAACAAATACTAAAGAAGAATGTCTGAAAGTGAAAAGTGATTTAAGGGAAAAAAACAATCCCTTGATCATCCCCCTGATAAAAGGAATTGATTTCCCTCTGTACTTTTCTGACAAATAACAGATGTAAAAAACATCCAGTGTTAAAGCTTTCGTTTTAATCCTTTCAAAACCAATTTCTTCAATTGTCTTGATCAATCCCCTAGGGGTAAAATGCCATCGGTGGCGAGGGACATCCAAAGCTGCCCAATCCTCCTGATAGTAAAAACGATCATGGCTTTCAAAATTAGGGACAGCAATGATCAGCAGTCCCTCTTTTTTTAACAATTGATGATAAGTCAGTACGCTTTTTTCGGGATTTGGCAAATGCTCTAATACATGCCAAAGGGTAATTAGATCAAAGCTATTAGGATCAAAACTTTTCTCGTCAGCTTGAACATTCAAATGATTCTCATTGCAGATCCTTCTGGCTTTACTGTTATTTTCTACTCCATCAACTTGAAACCCTTTCGTTTTCATAAAAGAAAGGTAGGCACCCGTTCCGCAACCAATATCCAACAAACGACTTTTGGGTTTGATCTGTTTTTTTAGGATTAGATGTTTGTAGTTTAACATTAAACCTCTTGCCCGCACGTACAATTTTTGAATCCACGAGCGCGCTTTGTCGTGATGTGAAACATAATCGTTGGATTCGTAATAGGGATCCAAGGAGTCCAAATGACCCAGGTCGGTCCAAGCTCTTTTTTTTTCGTTATCCCAGTAGATATTAAAGAACTCTCCGCTAACTAGGTGGTCACTGGCTTTAAGAACTTTATGTTTTTTTAATTTACTCATGAGTTCCACGTGGAACATTTATCGTCCCAATTTCACCAAAAGCACACTTATGTCACTAGGATTAATTCCGCTGATTCTTGAAGCTTGTGACAAATTGGTTGGTTTAATATAATTCAGTTTTTCCTTTGCTTCGTGGGAAAGAGAAGCCAATGCGTCATAGTCAAAATCATCAGGGATTTTAATATGATCCAGTCGGTTTAACTTTTCTGCATTGTCCATTTCTTTTTGAATGTAACCGGAGTATTTGAGTTGAATTTCAGCTTGCTCAAGGACTTCATCAGAAATGCTCTTTTCTTCTATGAAGTTTTTGACCGAAGAAAGCTGAGCTAAATCATGACGGTTGATTCTTGGGCGTGAGAGTATCTTGCTCAGTTTATCTGATTGCTTCACAAGTGCAGAACCGTATTTTTCAAGAATTGGGTTGACCTCACTGGGTAAATAACTTTGATTTTTGAAAAAACGCACCATTTGATCCGTTTTTGAAGATTTCTGCTCTACCGCCTGTAAGCGCTCTTTTTGAGCCAGGCCCAAATCGTAAGACAGAGGTGTGAGTCGTAAGTCGGCATTGTCTTGACGTAAAAGGGTTCTGTATTCAGCTCGTGAGGTAAACATACGATACGGTTCCTCAGTGCCCTTGGTAATCAGATCATCGATAAGAACTCCAATATAGGCTTCGTTTCTTTTAAGAACAAAAGATTCCTTTTCATTGATTTTGAGGTGAGCATTGATACCGGCCATCAGGCCTTGGGAGGCCGCTTCTTCATATCCCGTGGTGCCGTTGATTTGTCCTGCAAAGAAAAGTCCTTCAACCAATTTGGTTTCCAAACTGTTATGAAGTTGAGTTGGAGGAAAATAATCGTACTCTATGGCGTAACCCGGCCGGAAAAATTTTACCTGCTCGAAACCTCTGACGGAACGTAAAGCATTATATTGAATGTCCTCAGGTAATGAGGTAGAAAAACCATTGACATAAACCTCTACAGTATCCCATCCCTCGGGTTCAACAAATATTTGATGCCTGGATTTATCGGCAAATCGATTGATCTTATCCTCAATTGATGGACAGTAGCGCGGACCCGTACTTTGTATATTTCCGTTGAACATAGGGGAGCGATCAAAACCTGTTCGCAACAAATCATGAACATCAGGGCTGGTATGGGTAATGTAACAACTACGCTGACGAGACAATGGTGTTGTGTTTAAATAACTAAATTTTGCGGGGTTAGCATCTCCTGGCTGTTCTTCCATTAGTTCATAATTGAGAGATCGTCCATCTACCCTTGGGGGTGTTCCTGTTTTCATTCTACCTGCCTGAAAACCTAATTTTTCAAGACTTTGAGTTAGTCCCGTTGAAGCTTTTTCGCCGGCACGCCCCCCTCCAAAATTTTTTTCTCCAATATGAATCAATCCGTTGAGGAATGTGCCGTTGGTCAGTACGACACTTTTGGCATGAATGGGAATCCCAAGTGAAGTAACAACACCCTCTATCCTGCCCTTATTCACTATTATGTCTTTGATCATGTCTTGATAAAAATCAAGGTTTTGTGTTTGTTCTAATAGATCTCTCCATTTCTTCGCGAATAGCATCCTGTCGGATTGTGCTCTTGGACTCCACATCGCTGGGCCTTTGGATTGGTTGAGCATTTTGAATTGTATTGCAGACTCGTCAGAAACAATTCCACTGTATCCACCCAAGGCATCAATTTCCCTCACAATCTGGCCTTTAGCAATTCCTCCCATTGCAGGGTTGCAAGACATTTGACCGATGGTTTGTAAATTCATGGTAACCAATAGTGTTCTTGAACCGAGGTTGGCGGCTGCGGCTGCGGCCTCTGCACCTGCATGACCTCCTCCTACTACTACTACATCATATACTCCTTCAAACATATTAGTGTTTCACGTGGAACAAATTCATATACTCCTCTTCCTTACTTCTCATAACTAGTTTGTCTTCATCAGATTTATCATTATAACCCACACAGTGCAAAAGGGCGTGTGACAAAAGCCTAAGAGCCTCTTTTTCAGGCGTTTGGGTATTTAACTCCGCATTTTCAAGCAATGCAGGCTGTGAAATATAGACTTCTGCCTCGATTTGCTTGTTTGTTGAGTAATCAAATGTGATGATGTCAGTATGGGTGTCATGATTCAGGTATTCTTGATTTAGGGATAACATCTTGTGTGCATCTACAAAATTGTACTCCATATGACGTATTTGGAATCCCTCACGCTTTGCCAAATCCAATAACCACTCTCTAAGAGCGCCTTCAGAGAACATCAAAAAATTATCGTGGCTAAACTTGATCAAGGTTTTTTTTGCAAATATAAAACAAAGAAAAAACAAATAATTTCATTAGAGGGTAGGTTGATGTTATCTTTGAAAAAAAGAAAAACAATGAGTGTTCGAGTTAGATTTGCACCCAGCCCTACAGGGGCTCTTCATATAGGAGGGTTGAGAACGGCCCTATACAATTACCTCTTTGCTAAGAAAAATGGGGGGGCATTTATCTTAAGGATGGAAGATACTGATCAGAATCGTAAAATTGAAAATGCAGAAAAGTATATTTTAGATTCCTTGAACTGGTGTGGTCTGCAACCTGATGAGGGCCCTTTTGCAAAAGGGCAATTTGGCCCCTACAGACAAAGCGAAAGAAAATCAATTTACAAGGAACAGATCGATCAACTTATCCACAAGGGTCAAGCATACTACGCCTTCGATACGCCTGAAGAGCTTGCAGAACAAAGAGCCATTTGCGAAGAGGCTAAAACAACATTTAAATACTGTGCACAGAACCGAATGCAGTTCAAAAACTCATTGAGTCAAAACCATGAAATGACCCTAAAATTGATTAACTCCGTTCCTTACGTCATTCGTCTTAAAGTCGAGCCTGGGCAGAGTATTAAGTTAAAAGATACGGTAAGGGGTGATATAGAAATAGAAAGTGAAGAGATAGATGATAAAATCTTGATCAAGGCTGATGGAATGCCAACTTACCATTTTGCTAATGTTGTGGATGATCATTTGATGGAAATTTCCCACGTTATTCGCGGTGAGGAATGGCTTCCCTCATTGGGGTTACACCAGTTGATTTATGATGCATTTGGTTGGAGAGCACCAGAATTTATGCACTTGCCCCTGATACTGAAACCTCAGGGAAAAGGAAAGCTGTCTAAAAGAGATGGAGAAAAAATGGGGTTTCCAGTTTTTCCTTTGGCTTGGGGTGGATCTCCTGGATTCAAGGAAAGAGGGTTTTTGCCCGAGGCACTAATTAACTATTTGGCCTTATTGGGGTGGAATCCTGGGACGGAAGAAGAGCTTTTTAAAATAGATGAGTTAATTGAAACTTTTGATCCTCGTAAAATTCAAAAGGGTGGAGCAAAGTTCGATTTTGAAAAGGCAAAGTGGTTTAATCACAAATTTCTTGGGTTTACAGAGAAAAAAATCATTTTCGAGCGATTTCCTGAGTTTTTAGGGTGCCTTCCAAGTGGTTGGTCTGAAAAAAAGAGAAGTGAGGTCTATGAGCTCTTGAGAGGGCGATTATTTTTGCTGGAAGATCTGGATTCCGAATCAGAGGTCTTCCGAAAAGATCCAAAAGCATACGATTCCAAAGTTTTTAATAAAATTCAAAAATACCAGCCTGAGAAAATTATCGCTCAGTTCTGCAAATATGTAAATGATGACATTCCTATTGATGAATGGAAAAAGGAAATTCAACTATGGAACGAAACTCAAGGTTTGCCTTTTGGGTCTATCATGCAATCATTACGTTTGGCAATCGTGGGTAACTTAAGCGGTCCTGACATTTTTACGATTTGTAAAGTATTGGGAAATGAAATAACTTTAAAAAGACTTAAAGCTTTTATAAATCACTAAAACCAACAAATCATGGATCTTTCTACTTATGTAATTATTTTTTTAATTGTACTTTTTTTAATCTCAGGGATATTTGTTGTCAAACAACAAACGTCTGCTGTGGTAGAACGATTTGGAAAATTCATTGCCATTCGTAAACCAGGACTTCATTTTAAAGTTCCAATAATTGATAAGATATCTGGAAGGGTAAGCTTAAGGATTCTTCAGCTCGATGTAATTGTGGAGACCAAGACCAAAGATGATGTTTTTGTAAAACTCAAAGTTTCGGTTCAGTACAAGATCCTAGCTGATAAGGTTTACGATGCGTTTTATAAGTTGGACTTTCCTCAGGATCAGATCACGTCTTACGTATTTGACGTAGTTAGGGCTGTCGTTCCCAAAATGAGATTGGACGATGTCTTTGAGAAAAAGGATGAAATTGCAAATGCCGTAAAGGGGGAATTGAATGACGCCATGGTAAATTATGGATATGATATTATTAAAGCTTTGGTAACAGACATAGACCCGGACGCAGAGGTAAAGACGGCCATGAACAGGATTAATGCTGCAGAGCGTCAAAAGATTGCTGCACAGTATGAAGGGGATGCCGCTAGAATTCTAATTGTAGAAAAGGCTAAAGCCGAAGCTGAAAGCAAAAGACTTCAAGGTCAAGGTATTGCAGATCAAAGAAGGGAAATTGCGAGAGGACTCGAGGAGTCCGTAGATGTGCTCAACAACGTGGGGATTAATTCTCAAGAGGCTTCTGCTCTTATTGTAGTAACCCAACACTATGATACTCTTCAGTCCATTGGGGAGGAAACCAACAGTAACTTGATTTTACTTCCTAATTCTCCGCAGGCGGGAAGCGACATGTTAAATAATATGGTAGCTTCATTTACGGCCAGCAATCAAATAGGGGAAGCAATGAAAAAGGAAAATGAAAAAAACATGGGTAAAGGTAAAAAAGAAGAGTAAACTAACTTTTTTTCCAAGTGTCTCTGAGTCCAACGGTCTTGTTAAATTCCAAAGACCCATCGCTGTTTTTGTGGTCTAGTATAAAATAACCCAGTCGTTGAAATTGGAATTTAGATGCGGCCTCTGCATTAACGACGCTGGGTTCGATAAATCCTTCAACCTGGCTCAGTGAATTAGGGTTAATGAACTCCGATAAGTCCTCACTTTTATCTGGTTCCTCCACCGAGAACAAACGATCATAAACGTTTACCTTTATGGGAAGGGCTTGTTCAATTGATACCCAGTGAAGAGTTCCTTTTACTTTTCTTTGACTCTCCTCTGTTCCTGATCCGCTTTTGCTCAAAGGGTCATAAGTGCAGATGATCTCGGTTATATTTCCTTGCTCATCTTTTATAACCGCTTCTCCTTTTATGATGTATGCGTTTTTGAGCCTGACTTCTTTTCCTAAGGTGAGCCTGAAGAATTTTCTGTTGGCCTCCTCTTTGAAGTCTTCTCGCTCAATATATAAATTTCGACTGAATGGAACTTCTCTGAATCCAGCCTTTTCGTCCTCAGGATTATTTTCAGCTGTGAGCATTTCGACCTCACCCTCAAGATAGTTTTTTATGGTTAATTTAACTGGGTTGAGAACAGCCATTACCCTTGGAGTAATCTTATTAAGATGGTCACGGACACAGAACTCTAAAAGTGATACATCAATAATGTTTTCCCTTTTAGCAACACCGGCAGTGTTGACGAAGTTTTGCAATGATTCTGGGGTATATCCTCTCTTTCTCAAGCCACTAATGGTAGGCATACGTGGATCATCCCAACCACTAACATGACCATCGTCAATTAGGCTTTTAAGTTTTCTTTTGCTCGTTACTGTATAAGACAAGTTTAGGCGAGCAAACTCTCTTTGCTTGGGACGGATACTTTCTAATGGTGAAAGTGATTCTAGGAACCAATCGTATAACTCTCGGTGTGGTTTGAACTCTAAAGAACAGAGTGAATGAGAAATCTTTTCTATATAGTCAGACTCTCCATGTGTCCAATCGTACATGGGGTAAATACACCAATCATCCCCTGTTCTATGATGTGTTTTGAATAAAATTCTATACATAACAGGATCCCTGAGCAACATGTTTGGAGAAGCCATATCGATTTTGGCCCTAAGAACGTGACTGCCCTCGGGGTGCTTGCCTTCCTTCATCTCTTGGAAAAGGGTAAGGTTTTCCTCTCTTGTTCGCTGTCGATAAGGGCTGAGTTCTCCAGCTTGAGTAGGGGTACCTTTTTGAATAGAAATTTGGTCGGAAGTTTGGGAATCTACATATGCCAAACCCTTGTTTATCAGTATCTTAGACCATTCAAAAAGTTGAGAGAAATAATCGGAGGCGTAACATTCTTTGTCCCATTCAAACCCAAGCCATTGGATGTCTCTTTTGATGGCTTCAACATACTGGCTTTCTTCTTTTGCAGGATTGGTATCATCGAACCTTAAGTTGACTGGCGCTTTATACTTCTCTCCTAAATTAAAATTTAAACAAATCGCTTTGGTATGACCTATATGGAGATATCCATTAGGCTCTGGAGGGAAACGGAACCTCAGGTCAACAGGAGAAAGACCCATTCTCAGATCTTCTTCTATGATGTGTTCAATAAAATTGAGCGGTTTTTCTGACATTTTAAATTTTGTCAAAGATATTAAAAGACTGAATCTTTAAATATAATTATGTTGTTATTATATATTTGTTGAAATCTTTAAGATGGGTAAAGTAATACTTAATGACGTTAGAATCTATGCCTTTCATGGCTGTATGGAGGAGGAGAAAAGAATTGGAAGTGATTACCTCGTGCGACTAGAGGTAGAAACCAACATGAGTGTTGCAGCCGAGTCAGATCAATTGGAAGACGCCGTTGATTATGTTGCTCTGAATGCCATCATCAGGAAAGAAATGTCCATACGTTCAAAGTTGTTAGAGCACGTTGGTCAAAGGATCATCAATAATGTATTATCTTCTTTTCCTGAAGTAAATATTGCTGAAGTAACTGTATCCAAACAAAACCCTCCCATTGGTGGTGATGTCAAAGAGGTTTCTATCCACTTAAAAGGAAAACGTTAAAGCTTAAAAAAGGATAAAATTTTACTATTTTTGCCGCATGGCATCGTGGCCGAGTGGCTAGGCAGAGCTCTGCAAAAGCTTGTACAGCGGTTCGAATCCGCTCGATGCCTCTTCAATCCCGTTTTTACAACGGGATTTTTTATTTCATCTCAAAAATTTGCCCTCCTATAGTCTTTTTTGTTATCATTTTTCTGGGGTTACCGTAAATACGGATAATACCTCCGGCAGTTACTTTAGCTTCCAAAAGCTGTGTTGCATTAACATATGCCAAACCCCCTGCCGTTACACTTACTTTGGTCTGTTCTGTTTCGAAAGTTTCTGCTTCACAAGATCCTCCGCTGCTTACTACTGATTGATGGTTAGTTACCTTTCCAGAAAGAAATAGTTTTCCTCCCGTGTTAACAACAGAGGAAAGCTTTTCTCCGTCAAATTTAAAGGTCATTGAGGATCCCTCTTGGACTTTAAGAGAAATACTAGTTTGCCGATAAGTGCTGTCGGCCTTGAGATGAGTCCCTTGATATAAGGAAATTTCATCAAGATCTTCACTGTGATAAAGTTCTACATAGGTAAATGTCGGATTAAGTAGGTGTTCTAAAGAATGTCTTATTTTGAGAGTATGCCCTTTAATTTTAGCAACTACATCCATTCGATCAGCGCCACTTACAATCACTTTATTCTCTTGAGAGGGAATTAGCTTTACTTCAATTCCCGAATATACCTTGAGATTGATAAATTCTCTAAGGTTTACCTCTCTTTCAAATGTCTCTTCTCTTTCTTGCGCTTGGCCAACATAAAAGACGATAATTAGTAAGAAAAAATATGGTCTAAACATGTTATTTGGGTTTATTTTATTAAAGTTAAGTAATTATTCTCTTTCTCCATCTATAACAAAATCCAATTGTCTTTTTAATATATCTGCTCTTTTTACAATAATAGCAACAGGATCTCCGAGTTGATAAATGTTTCCTGTTCTTTCACCCACCAGACTGTGTTTTTGATCGTCGTAAGAATAATAATCCCCTTTGATATCAGATATTTTTACCATACCCTCGCATTTATTTTCTACAATTTCTACGTACATACCTCTATCGGTAACACCAGAAATTACTCCATCGAAGCTTTGTTCTATTTTATCTTCCATGAATTTTACTTGCATGTACTTAATAGAGTCCCGCTCTGCCTTAGTAGCCAGTTGCTCTCTATACGATGAGTGTAAACAAGCTTCTTCAATAGACTCTTCATTGATACCTTCTTGCCCACTCAGATAGAACTCCATCAACCTATGAACCAATACATCTGGATATCTTCTAATTGGAGAAGTAAAATGCGTGTAATAATCAAATGCAAGTCCGTAATGTCCTATGTTTTGGGTGGTGTATACTGCCTTACTCATACACCTTATGGCGAGGGTATCTATAAGTTGTTGCTCTTTTTTCCCGTGTGTTTCTTGAAGTAGGTTATTGAGTGATTCATTAATGTATTTTTTCTCCAGGTCAAGTTGATAACCAAGGTTGTTTGCTACTGTTTTCAAGTTTGTTAATTTTTCTTCATCGGGAACGTCATGTATCCTGTATACAAATGTTTTTTTGGGCTTCTGTTTTCCAATGAATTCTGCTACTCTCCTGTTGGCCAACAACATGAATTCCTCAACAAGTTTGTGAGCATCTTTAGAACTCTTAAAGAAAATACTTTCTGGGTTGTTATCTTGATCCAAATTGAATTTTACTTCTGTTCGGTCAAAGGAAAGTGCTCCTTTTTCCATTCTTTTTCTTCTCAATTTTTTAGCAAAACGATCCAACTTTTGAATAGCATTAAATATTTTTTCAGGAACTTGGTAGCTTTTACTTGTAAGTGATACTTCCTTTGCAACCTCGTTTCTTTCGGTATCTAACATATACTGCACCTCTTCATAAGAAAAGCGATGATCAGAAAGAATAACTGTTTTACCAAACCATTCTTTCTCAATTTTCATTTCTTCATTTACTGTAAAAACTGCAGAAAAGGTATATTTTTCTTCGTTTGGTCTAAGTGAACATGCCCCATTAGAAAGTATTTCTGGTAACATAGGGACGACTCGGTCTACCAAATAAACGGAAGTTGCTCTGTTGTATGCCTCCTCATCGAGTACACTGTTGGGTTTTACATAATGAGACACGTCTGCAATGTGAATACCTATCTCTGTTTTTCCGTTTTCTAGAGAGACAAAAGAAAGGGCATCATCAAAATCTTTTGCCGTTACAGGATCAATGGTAAAGGTTGTTTTATTTCTAAAATCTTTTCTTTTAGCTATTTCCTTCTTTTCTATCTCTAATTTCAAACTTTGAGCATATTGTTCGATAGGGGTTGGAAAAGCCTCAGGAAAGCCGTATTCAAACATAATCGCATGCATCTCAGTATTGAGTTCTCCCGGTTTTCCTAACGATCTTACAAGTTTACCAAAAGGGGACGATGCTCTCTTGGGCCAATCTTTAAAATGAACAACCACCTTATCTCCGTCTTCATAATTTTTTAATTCTTCTTTCTCTATAAAAAAATCAGTATGCATTCTTGAAGAACGTGTATTTACAAAGCCAAAATCCCTCTTTTTCTCAAGCACTCCAATAAAGTCTTTGCTTGCACGCTGGAGGACCTCTACCACTTCTCCCTCAAATTTCCCACTTTTTTTCCGCTTCATCACGTAAACCAATACCTTGTCTCCATCAAGGGATCTATTGGTGTTTTTTCGAGCAATAAAGATATCCTCTTCTCCCTCCTTAGTTAATAAATACGCATTTCCAGAAGAGGTAATTTCAATAATACCCTCCAAATAGTCTTTCTTATCTGCAATCAGAAGATATCTTCCAGGTTCCTTTTGGTCTAATACTTTTTGTGAAGAGAGTTGTCCTAGCGCCTTAATTACAGAGTTTCTTCTTTGTGTATCGGTAATATTAAGCTTTGCAGATATTTGCTTGTAATTAAACTTTTTGCTAGGGTTTTCTTTAAAAATCTTAAGAACTTTTCCTTTTATGTTCTTGTCTGTCTTTTTCTTTTTTGACATCAAATCATTATCTACAGCAAATTTAGCTTTTCTTTTGTTGCGAAGAAGTTAACTTATTAAAACCCTTAACAATAATATTATTTTCTTTTTTAAATTTTAAATAAAAATGATGGTTATAATGTAGTGTGAATAAGCAGGAAAACTTTTCTTTCAATATTGCTAAAAAATAAAAAAACATAAAAGTTCAACCGTTTATCAAAAACCTTTTTAACTCTAAATAGCTAACCGATAACGAATTGTAACAGATATAAACATCGGTTAACAATGTTAAATTGTTCATTTAAATCCACACAAATGATTACTTTTATTGTTGAGAAGTCTTTCTTTTATATTGATAAATGGAAGATTATAAATGAAAAGAAGAGTTGGAGGAAACAATTATTTGTTCAATTGTAAATTTTTACAACAAAAAGAAAAATAACATTTCATTCTTATCAACACATAATTAATACACTAACAAACAAAGTAAAATATAAATATCCATCCAAAAATGAAAATATCCATAGGTAATGATCACGCAGGAGTTGACCTAAAAGAAGCCATTTCATCTCACTTAGAGAAGCAAGGCCACGAAATATTCAATCATGGAACCAATTCTCAAGAAAGTGTTGACTACGCAGATTTCATCCACCCCGTGGCACAAGACGTGGAAGAGGGTAAAACAAATCTAGGTATCATTATTTGTGGAAGCGGGAACGGCGCAGCCATGACAGCCAACAAACATCAAAAAATAAGAGCCGCACTGTGTTGGTCAGCAGAAATTTCAAGATTGTCCAGACAACATAATGACGCAAATATCATTAGCATCCCCTCTAGGTTCGTGAACCTGGAACAGGCGATAGAGATGGCGGATCTTTTTGTAGCAACTCCCTTTGAGGGAGGAAGACATCAAAAAAGGATAGAAAAAATACCCTGTATATAACATATGGAATGGACCTTTAAGAAATTCGATAGGTTAGAGCTGTCAGAACTTTACGATATTCTGACGCTTAGATCTTCTGTTTTCGTAGTAGAGCAAGAATGTCCTTATCAGGATTTAGATAAAAGGGATTACGATGCGATGCACCTATTGGGTTACATAAAGAATGACCTTATTGCCTACTCTCGGATTTTTCCTCCAGGCGTCATTGATAAAAAATTTGCTCGTATAGGCAGAGTTGTTACTCAAAAAGAAAACAGAGGAAAAGGTATTGGGTTTTGTTTAGTTGAAAAGAGCATCAAATATTGCAGAGATAATTTTGTATGTAAAGCCATCAAAATCTCTGCTCAAGTATACTTAAAAAGTTTTTATACTCGGTTGGGGTTTGTAGAGAGGGGAAACATTTACTTAGAAGATGGAATTCCACACTGTGCTATGTATTTCGATCTCAAGTAGTAAAAAGCTTAAGCAAGCCTTTGAAGTCCTTTGATAACTCATGGGAATCAACGGTTGATTTACCCTTATAAAGAATCATGTAAGAACCGGGTTTCAGACCCACTAATAATTCCGATTTGTGCTGCTCAATGATCGCTCTTATTTGTCTTTTGATGCGGTTTCTTTTAAATGCCAATTGTACAAAACGTTTGGGAACTCCAACCCCCAAAAACATCTTTTCTTTCCCGGCAGGTTCTTCTAAGTAATGCAGGGCTAAATATCCGTACTTTAAAATCCGACCTTTTTTGAAAACCAAATCAATTAGAAACTTACTTTTCAGCTTCTCCATGCTAACATTCTGTATCACTGCTTATTATGATAAGTATTATTATCTCGGTCTATGTCCGCCATGTAAAAAGTAGGGTCGACAACCAAGCTTGCAATATCTTTTTTGGGACGATCAAGAATCAGTTCATAAGTTGGTTTTGCCCAAGGCCAATCTTTCTGTACGATCCACTTTAAATCATAGGGATTTTCTTTTTCGCCACGCATTAGCGAAACAGGAATGTAATGAACCTCTGAGGTACCGTTTTTGAAGTTGACTAAAATTTCTAAAGGCATTGGCATAGAGCCTATTCTCTCCAGCTTTACCACAGTCTGATTTTCCTCCTCTATAACAGATTTTACTCCATAGTCAATCGTGTTTGTCGTTTGTGTCCAATCTGTTAAATACCATTTCAGATGAATTCCGGAGACACGTTCGGCAACCCGTCTAAAATCATTGGGAAGCGGATGTTTAAACTGGAACAATCGGTAGTACTCTTTTAAGGTCTTTGCCAGACTTTCCTCCCCAATAATGTAACCCAATTGACTAAGAAAAACGGCACCTTTGCTGTAAGCTGTAATCTCATAAGCCAAATTGAAATCATAACGATTGGCGTTGGTTTGCTGAGGCTGTTCCTTTCCCGATTTGGCAAGAAAGAAGTAGCTGTTGTAAGATCTCTCCAGCGGAAAAAGATTGTTTTTATCAAAAATTTTATCCATAGCCAATGTAGAAATATAGGTGGTGAAACCCTCATCCATCCATTCGTGTTTCATCTCATTGGTTGCTAAGACGTGTTGGAACCAAGAATGTGCCAATTCATGGGCGGTCACCCCCACAAGGCTCTCAAAACTTCTTTGCCCAGTGATTAGCGTAAGCATGGCATATTCCATTCCCCCATCTCCTCCCTGAGCTACGGTGTATTGTCGGTAGGGATAATCTCCGATGGTTTGATTGTAAAAACGCATTAATTCAGCAGTTTTGGGCTGTAGCTTCTTCCAACTTTCATTGTACTTGGAATGATCCTTGTAGAAAAAATGAAGGTCTACGTCGTTAGGGCCTTTGTAAACATCGTGAATGTATTCGGGATCAGCAGACCAAGTAAAATCGTGAACCTTAGGGGCCACAAAATGCCACTTTAGCTTTCCTCTTTTTGCCCTCCCTTTCTTGTCACTGTAACCATGTCCCACCTCTTCGGGGTTTTGTAGATATCCACTTGCAGCTACCGTATATTTTTTATCTAAAGTTAGTGTAACATCAAAGTCTCCCCACACTCCGTGGAACTCTCTTCCCAGATAAGGTTCTGCATTCCAACCTTCATAATCGTACTCCGCTATTTTTGGGTACCATTGCGCCATGGAAAGCGCAACCCCTTCTTTTGAGTTTTTACCTGCCCTTCTGACTAACTTGGGAACTTGCCCTTCAAAATTCAAAGTCAAACGAGTGCTTTCTCCAGGACCCAATGGATGAGCCAAATTAACTTCCATAATGGTCTCAGATAATTCAAACTTTAAAGGATCTCCGTTTTGCTTTAAGTCAGAAATCTTTAGATAGCCTATGTCGTTAGGTCTGAGGGAGTCTATGTCCAAATTGAAACGACTGTTTTTGTCCTTGGACGTTTTGATTCTTACAGCCATCTCACTCCCAGGCTGGAAAGCATTGAAATACAGATGATAAAAAACCTTTTTTAAGCTATCAGGCGAATGGTTGGTGTAGACGAGTTCTTGGTTTCCAGAATATTGAAACCGTTCTACATCAACATCAACATTCATTTTATAATCGACAGCTTGCTGCCAGTAGGTTTGTCCGTAGCTTGCTAAAGACACTGTAACAAAGAGAAGAAAAGAGCGCATATTTTTCATTATTTGTAATTTTTATTTGAAGCATAAATGAGTGCGTTGTACAGGTTTACCATTTTACCAGATTTGGACAAGGTTTTGGGATGAACCAATTCATCTGAACCGGGTTTTTTAATAGAAGGATAAAGAGGCATTCCTGATTCAATTAGTATTTTCTTTACCTGATGGGCTTTAAGTTTTGGAAAAAAAGAGCGAATTATCGCAGCAACACCCGAAACATTTGGTGCCGCCATAGAGGTTCCGCTGTAATAATCATAATTTTCATTGGGAGTTGACGACCAAATTTTATCACCTGGCGCAAAAACATCTACATTTTTAGAACCAAAGTTTGAAAAAGAAGCAATTTGTTCCTTATTGAATGAGGAACTGACTGCTCCTACAGTTAGAAAGTTGGATACGATTTCTTCACCCTCTACCTCGTCGGTTACAAACGATACATTCTCGTCAAGGTCAATGTTCTCGCCGCTATTGCCTGCTGCATTGACAATCAGCACATCATTTTTCTCAGCATATTTCAAGGCCTCCCAAACCCATTCCTTGTTGGGAGAGTAGCCCTTTCCAAAACTTGTATTGATTACCTTGGCACCATTGTCTACAGCATAACGTATGGCCAAAGCGATGTCTTTATCATATTCATCACCATCGGGAACAGCCCTTAAAACCATAATCTTAGCAAAATCAAAAACCCCTTTGTTTCCATTGTCATCCTTGCGTTTTCCAACAATGATCCCTGAAACATGTGTGCCGTGGTTGGCTCCGTCCTTTTTTGGGCCGATTACGTTTGGGTTGCCATAGCCTCTATCATTGATATCGTCAGGATTGTCTCCAACAACTGCTCTTCCGTCAAAATCAATATTGTAATGAGCATCAATTCCGCTTTGCGTCCCTTTTTGATAGACTTTAAGTTTTGAGAAAGTCAGCTGGTTTTCATTCATAAACCTCTGAAACATCAAGGACTCAACCAAAGCAAAACTTTTGGGAGAAAAATCTTCCACCTCCTCGAGGGTGTATTTTTCTTTTCCAAGAATCGCGCAAATCACACTATCAGATTTTTGAAACTGACGGATCATGTCCTCAATGTTTTGGAGTTCACGTTCCTTACTTTTTAATTTTTTTAGACGATCTTTTTCAAACACCTCATATGCCTCTGAACCTGGGTTTTCCTTTTTTTGGAGCCGAACAGATTCCATATTTTCCAAATCAGCCTCCCCAAGAAAATTCCAACCATGTATATCGTCTATGTAACCGTTTTGATCGTCGTCCAATTTGTTATTAGGAATTTCATTTGGATTCACCCACAACGAGCCACTGAGCTGAGAGTGTTCAATATCTACTCCAGAGTCAATTACAGCCACGGTTACTGCATTTCCTTTTTGGTCTTTGATTAACTCCTGATAAGCACGTTCTACGCTCATCCCAGCGATGCTGTCATTGCGCAAATCCATTAAATGCCAGAATTTTTTTTGTTGGTCATTCAGCGGTTCTTTTTTGTTAAATTGAAGTAATGCAGAATTAGTCGGGGTTCCCACGAACTTGATTCCTCCACAGGAAAACAATAGTGGGCAAAATAACATGTAGATGAGTCTTTTCATTAAAAAAAGGAGTGTAAAGTATGATTATCCCCCATTCTCACCCCTTTTTCGGTTGCTTTGAGTGAGATTAATTCGTTGTAGGGGTCGTGTTCTAAAAATAGCAATATATTTTTCTCGCAAGCCATTTTCAAAAATTGTTTTTTTTCTTCCATACTGATCAGTGGACGCGTATCATATCCCATAACATAAGGAATGGGCAAATGTCCTACGGTGGGAATTAAATCTGCCGCAAAAATTATGGTTTTATTATTATATCTTAAAACGGGTAACATTTGTTTATCAGTATGACCATTGACCAGCACAACACCAAAACCCAAAGGAGTGTTTTCCAACATAAAGCCATCACCTTCTATAAGTTTTAGCTGTCCACTTTCCTCAATGGGCAGGATATTTTCTGGCAAAAAGGAAGCTTTTTCTCTTAAATTAGGTTGAGTGGCCCACTGCCAATGATCTTTGTGAGACCAAAACAGAGCATTTTTAAAGGCAGGTTCTAGGTTTCCATTCTTGTTTCGTAAGATGGCATCTCCACAGTGATCGAAGTGGAGGTGGGTAAAAAACACATCGGTAATGTCATCTCTATGAAATCCCTTTTGTCGTAGAGATTTATCTAAGCTTTCTTCTCCCCATCGAGCATAATGACTGAAGAACTTTTCACTTTGTTTGTTACCCATTCCAGTATCAATCAAAATAAGTCGATCGCCATATTCCACCATAAATGACCTGCTGCACATTTCAATCCGATTATTTGCATCGGCAGGATTGGTTTTTTCCCATAGTTGTTTGGGTACCACACCAAACATAGCGCCCCCGTCGAGCTTAAAGTTTCCACAAGCGATCGAGTGCAGTTCCAAAATATTACAGTTTAATTCGGGTGAAGTACATGTGGGTGGTCATGTATAGGTATTCGTATTTGGTATCAAAAGCACAATTGGCGGTTTTTTCCTCTGTTCTGATGGTTCCTAAATGCTTACCATCGGAAGTAATCACCAAAACCCCTCCAGGGCCAGTAGAGAAAATAGTTCCTGAGGGATGGACTTTCAGTCCGTCAAAATTTCCTTTGTCTTCTTTCCCCAAAGCATCATCGTTGAAGAATACCCTGCCATTTTTAACACCGTTTGCATTAATATCATAGGCCATGATTCTTCTGTCTTTTGGGTCAGAAATGGCTACATATAAAGTTTTTTGATCATTTGAAATTGCGACTCCATTTGGTCGAGTAAGGTCGTCGATGATTAGAGAAAGTTCTCCGGAGGCAGAAAGTTTGAAAACACCATTGAATTCCAATTCTTTCAGTGGGTCATTGTCTCCTTTTTTCAAACCGTAGGGAGGATCGGTAAAATACAAATCTCCATTTTTGGCATAGACTAAATCATTGGGGCTATTAAAATATTTTCCTTGGTACTTACCGACAATGGTGGAAAACTCTTTCTTTTCCCAGTTGTCAAGCCGAGCCACCCTTCTGTCACCGTGCATGCAAATGATGAGTTGACCCTTTTCATCCAAAACCAAGCCGTTGGATCCGCTCTCGTCCCGATTTAAAGCATTGACGCTTCCTTTTTTGTCTCGAGGAGCAATACCAGTATATCCACTTGGGTCGAGAAAGATTTTCAACCCACTTTTTTCGTTCCATTGATAGACCTTATTGGCCGGTACATCAGAAAAGAGAACGGCATTGAGACTTTCGACCCAAACCGGACCTTCTGACCACCCAAAACCTTCTGCTAAGATTTCAATTTCTGCACCACGAGAAACGTATCGATCCATTTCGGGATGCAAGCGTTCCACAGTTCCAATCGTTCTTTTTTTCTGTGCGTTTAAACTGCTGACGACAAACAACATACCAATAAGAATTATTTTAATTTTCATGGTTTTAAAGTATTGAGATTTATAAATTTAAACACATAGTCAACAACCGGAACGAAAGATAAATTTTTTTATTTGTTTTCAAGAATTTTAAGAAGCTCTTCTGCAAAAGCGAGCATTTGCTTGACTTCTTGAATACTTGCCAGACGTTCTTTTCCTCTAATCAGGATGCTGTCCCCGTTTGATTCTAAGTAGAAGGTTGTGTGGCTTTCAAAAAAGTAAATAAGGTCATCAGTAAAAAAGTCACGAATCGATTTTTCATCTTCCCCACTTAGGAAAAATCGATTAGAAAAATCGCTGTGTTTCTGAAAATCGATATCTCTATAGCCCGACAGTTGGAAAATGGAACTCATAAAGTTTTCTTTATCTAGGACAAATGCGGGCATTTTTTTGGGAGTTTTAATTTGTAAAAAGGTGGATCTCAAGTCTTCTTTTGCAATGAAAGCTCCCTCACTGTAAGAGAGGTCGAAGAGTAAAAACTCCTTTTTCTTACTTTCTAAATTATTATATCGATAGTTGATCCATTTGGTCTTAAAGCAAAAGAATCGCTCCAAATCCCCGTAATTAGAGATAGGGTCGGGCAGATAATTCCAATCGAGAATAGAGGAAAACTTTTTTAATAGTTTTTGCCTTTTTGTCAAAGACACTTGAAAATTAAAAAGAGAGGATTCGGGTAAGCTTTTTCTGATGGCAAAAGGATGTTCCGTTTTGGCTTCGTGAACGTCAAGGCCTATAATTTCAAAAAATCCGCCTTGGCGAGAAAAACTGCGACTGTAATCATTGAGTCCTTCCATGACGGTGTGATCCACAAACTCACAAAGTGAAAAATCAATTATCGCATGCGCACTAGGAGGGATCTCGTCAAGCTTAGATTTGAGCTTAAAGAAATTTAAAAAACTGCAGAAATTTTTCACGCTGACATAATAATTACTGGTCTCTTCCTCTAAATACATCAGTACGTTGGGCTTTAGCCAGTTACGAGAAAAGAGCACTCCGCTTTTATTTAACACAATATGAACCAAAAGGGTAGTGATGATTCCAAGCAGAATACCTGTTGTGAGACTGGTAAGCAGGGTGGCCCCTAAAGTAGTTAAAAAGATAATGGCCTGTTCTTTTCCTATTTTATAAATTCTCAACAGGTTTTCGGGTGTGGACAGCCGGTATCCTGTGTAAACCAAAATTGCGGCCAAAGCGGGCATAGGTATTCTTTGGATTTGCTTAGCGAATAACAATATGAAAACAACCAAAAAAGCGGCGTGAAAAAAATTAGCAGAACGATTATTTGCCCCATTATTTACATTAACAGAACTTCTTGCAATAACCGTCACCACATTGAGTCCTCCAAAAAAGCCACTGATTCCTGTAGCAACGCCTAACGCCCTTAAGTCTTTATTGATGTTGGATCTTCTCTTCAGCGGATCTAATTTGTCAACAGCTTTGATGCTTAACAACGATTCAATCACTGCTACCAATGTAATGGAAAGCGTGTAACCCATAAAATCAGATGAAAGCAATTTACTAAAGTCCGGGCTTGGCAGGGATGCAACCAAATTGTCAGGCAAGGTAATCATTAGGTTAGCCCCTAGAACTTCAGGATTATTTAGCACGAGATCATAGTAATACATCACTAAAATGGATACAATTACAACCCACATAGGGGCAGGGATTAACTGAAAGATCGAATTTCTGATACGTGCATACAGAAATAAAAAAGCCAGACTTAACACACCAATGCTGCTGGCCAAAATCATTTCGGTAGAAGGGTTGGTTAATAGATTTTTGATGGAGCTGGGAATTAAAATCAATTGATTTATGGTATTTCCCTTGACATCAGTAAATCCCAACATCACATGAAATTGTTTGGCTAATATTCCCACACCGATTGCTGCTAACATTCCTTGTAATGCAGTAGAAGGAAAAAATTCACTTAAGGCGCCCAATCGAAAAACTCCAAAAATAAATAGTAATAAACCAGAAATCATGATGGCAGCCAAAGTGTAGAGGTACCCTTGATACAAGTCTCCTTCTCCCATACCTACAATGGCGGAGAGAATAACGATTACCAGACCATTTCCAGGGCCAGTTATGGTAAGGTGCGAGCCTCCTAAAACAGAAACTACTGTGCCACCAGCAATAGCCGCTATGATTCCTGCAATGGGAGGCGCCTCAGAGGCAATGGCCAATCCCAACCCCAAAGGCAAAGCGATAAGAGAAACCACAAAACCTGAAAAAATATTTTTGGGGAGGTCTCCCAAAAACTGCTTAAAAGGACTTGTTTTATTCATTTTCTCTGAAGTTGACAATTAATACATCTGTGGGTAATTCTGCCAAAATGTGTTCGATATCACGAGTGATAAGACGATCGAGAAAACTTAGGTTTTCTCTTGCATTCATTACCAACAAATCTGCACGAACTAGCTTGGCATAGTGTCCAATAGAATATCCTCTTCTTCCAAAGATACTTTGAGTGGTCCAATTGATACCTTGGGTCAAAGCCTTGGGGAGATTTTTTACTACGTCTTTAACTCTAGTTTGTTCTTGCCTTCTGAGTTTTTCTTTTCTCAAGGTGGCACGTCTCAAACTCCGGTCATCATCAACAGCCACCGCTACTTTTGCCCTGCTGATTTCTTCTATTAAGGAAATTTTTTGGGCACCCAAGGCCCTGGCAACCGTGAACGCAGCAAAAATAGTTGTTTTGGTTTGCGGACTGTCAAACCCGTTGACAACAATGTGTTGACAAGGACGCCGCTCTACAGAGGGATTAATCATGAGTAAAACTGAGCATTTTGCTTTTCGGGTGATTTTTCGCGCAATTGATCCCAAATAAAACTTAACAACATTTTCTCTTTTAAGTGCCCCTAAAAGAATTAAATCTACCTTGAATTCTTCACTGACTTTTAAAAGGGTATTGACAGGTTTTCCTACTTTCCAATGAATTGAAATTTTTTTGGGCTTAACTGGGCTTGAATCAACGAGTTGATTAAAAAGAGATTCCTTTTCAGGGGTCTTTCTACCAACGTGTACAAAGATTAATTCACCATCAAAATAATGAGCCATTCTCAAAGCCTCATAAACATTGGCTTTGAGGTTGGGTGAGAAAGCAAACCCGACCATTATTTTTTTGAAAGCAATTGGTCCCATCCTTCAATTTAAAATTTAAAATGTTTTTACCAAACTTTTTAGTACTTTACCCACATGGTTTTCTGTTTTCTCCGTTCATGATTCAGTGGTAAATTCTTCCAGGGGTAGAGATTATTTTTAATTTCTACGAGTTGATTATTGATCAGCGCCTTTAGAGAATCTTTTTTGGCATGATCATCAAAAAGATTGTTTTTTTCCGAAAAGTCATTACTCAGGTCATAGAGCTCGAAGCTCTTTAGAGTAATGGTTTTGAGGTATTCATAGTCATCTTGAGAAAATTGGTGAGCCCTGGGCAGGGTATCTCGGTCTAACCCCAAAATCATATAATCCCCAACACGCATTGCCATCTCAGGCTTACTTCGGTAAAAAAACCAATACAGGGGACGTTTCCTTTTGAAGTCAGTGCCCTTCAAAAGAGGCAAAAAACTCGTACCATCCAAATTTTTTGGAGGTTCAATTCCTACCAGATCACAAAGAGTGGGAACAACATCAACCAAACCTGTTGGGGTATGAATTACTTTTTTATCGGTTTGAATCCCTGACCACCGCACAATTCCAGGTACTCTGATCCCTCCATCATACAAATAACTTTTCACGGCCTTTAAACCTCCATTGGAAGCTAAACGATAAGAGCCATTATCAGAGCTGAACATGATGATGGTGTTGTCCATCAATTTATTTTGTTCCAAATAATCGAGGATTCTTCCAATGGCTGTATCCAAGTGATCGATATTTGCTAAATATTCAGCGTCTTTCAATGGAAGATCTTTGTAGGGTTCAATAAAGGTCTCTGGAGACGCGACTTTACGGTGAGGTTCATGGAAAGCAACATACATAAAAAAAGGATCTCCACTTTTCTGATTCAGCCAATCGATACTCTCATCAGCTACAATCTGACAGGAGTATCCTTCTACGACCCCCAAAGGTTTTCCATTTCGGATGAAGTTTATTGGGTTGTGGTGTGACGGTTCAGCATTGTTTTCTGTTCCTAATGAATAATCAAAACCTTGATCGTGCGGTTGAGGGTGATTTAAAATGGAATCTTGGCTAAGATCTCCCAAGTGCCATTTTCCAAAATGTGCGGTTTGATAACCTTCGGTTTTCAATAATTCTGCAAGTGTGATCTCCTGATCTGGAAGGTGGAATGGATGGAGAGGAGGTCGGTAACTGTACATGCCCACTTTGGCAGGACTTTTTCCTGTCAAGAGCCCTGTTCGTGAGGGAGAACAATTGGGTGCTGCAGCATAAAAATTATCAAAAAACACCCCTTCTGAAGCCAACCGATTCAGATTGGGAGTTTGAGTTGAACCCCCGATCATTTCAAAATCACCATAACCCATATCATCAGCGATAAGAAATACAATGTTGGGTTTTGAATTTTTTTCGGGATAAGGGCGGTTACAATTCCATAATAATAGAAAGGAGAAGCAACAAAAAATCATCATTCGGCCCATGCTTAAAGCTTTTTCACTAAAGTATCTTTAAAAATGGTCAAATCAAAATACCTCTACAAAAAAGATGAGATATCTCTTTTGCAGAGGTAAAAGGAGTAATTAAATAATTATTCTTGGCGGTTTTTACTAGCCTTAAAACTGTATTGAATTCCAAGAGTCAAAACATTGCTCTCGACCATTTGAATACCACTGACATTTTGATAAATAGGCATTTCATAGCTTGCGCCAATACGAAAGTTTTTGAATGTTCCTTGGGGAATATAGAAGTTGGTACTAAAACCTAAACTCCACTGATTTCCTCCCGAGTTGCTGGTATTAAAATAGGCATCATCATGGGGTCAAGTGCAGCATACTTCCCTTTGATTTCCCCTTGGTTTAGGTATTTGAGGCTTGCGGCCACGCTCCACTTTTCTGAAAGCTTAACAGCTCCCCAACCTAAACCTTGAAAATAATTCCCCAGTCGATAATCATTTTTATTTTCAGACATTCGCATCCTGTAATTCATTTGCCATCCCCAGGATAAAAAAGAAGACTGTCGCAGGTAAGTAATCCCGATGAATGGATCCCATGTTCCACTTCCTAATTGCATCGGATAGGCTAGGGGGGCATTGTCCATCATGGGAGTGTCATCTTTTTGGTCGATACTCCCTGTTGGAATCGAAATTCCAGTTTGCAAATGAATGGATTTTCGGTTTTGATTACAGATTTTGTACAAAGCGCTTATGGACAGATCACCAAATCCATCTGATTCGGTTGTAAAAGAAGCGTTCATACGACTGATTAAATCCATTGAAATAGAGGAGTAATTGCTCATCAACATCAAGGTCAATTCATCCGAAAATGCGTACATGATTCCCAACATTTTCATTTCCATTTTCATTTTTTCTGGCGCAACCATGTATTTTTGATGAACAATATTGTTGCCTACATTCTCTGTACCAGAAAGTACATCTTCCATGTTCATGATCATTGAACGGAAGGAAAACATCCATTCTCCTTTCCCGTGGTAATGATCCCCCATAACATTTATGGGAGCGTGTCCATCAGGCCTACCTGGTGTCCAAGGATTTTCTTGTGCGTTGGTCAATTGAGAACACAAGATTGGGGTGCCATAGAGGCACAATGTGATTTTTTTCATTTGAGGTATTTAATTAATAGAACAAAAAAGTATTTTGCTTGAAGATCAAGCTCTAATCATTAAGCTTTTTTGTTGTGGAGGAGGAGTGTCGGGAGGAAAATAATTTCCTGAAAGTCAAAATTTTAAGGACTTGAAATTTTTGCTTTTCAAATCGATCTCGAATGATAAATGGTAATTAATGGTTTTGTGAATCGACAGAAGTGAAGTTTCCCATTTGGTTTGGGGAATTTGACTTTTTGAGTTGGATTTTTGTTTCTCTTCAAGTTGTTGCATGAGATAACATTTCCCATTACAACTATTTTGAGGAACTTCTTTTTTTAGGCAAAGTACTTCAGCGATGTAATCGAAATTGGCAAAATAGTCTATGACTGGGAGTGTTGGTCGAATGATAGAAACACAAAAAAGCGTTATCAATAAGTAGGTTATGATAGGTTTCACGGGAAGCAAAAGTGTTTTAATCGTTAAGCTTTAGTACTGCCATAAAGGCCTGCTGGGGAATTTCGACACTACCAACTTGACGCATTTTCTTTTTTCCTTTCTTCTGTTTTTCAAGGAGTTTTCTTTTACGAGTTATGTCACCCCCATAGCATTTTGCTGTAACATCTTTACGCAGTGCTTTGATGGTTTCTCGAGAAATTATTTTTGCTCCGATGGCGGCTTGTATCGGTATGTCGAACTGTTGTCTAGGGATCAACTCTCTTAGCTTCTCACACATTTTTTTGCCTATGGTGTAGGCGTTATCCGAATGAATCAGAGCGGATAGGGCATCAACAGGGTTAGCGTTGAGCAGAATATCGACCTTTACTAATTTCGAAGGCCGCATTCCTATTGGCGAGTAATCAAAAGAAGCATAACCTTTGGAAACCGTTTTCAGTCGGTCATAAAAATCGAAAACGATTTCTGCCAAAGGCATATCAAAGTTTAACTCTACTCTTTCTGTGGTAAGATAAGTCTGGTTGGTGATTACCCCTCTCTTTTCGATACAAAGCGACATTACATTCCCTACGAAGTCAGATTTCGTAATTATTGAGGCTTTGATGTAGGGTTCTTCAACACGATCCAGAAAAGAGGGATCGGGCAAGTCTGAAGGATTGTTTACCATTACAATTTCGTCTGGCTCTTTTTTGGTATAAGCATGGTAAGAGACGTTGGGAACTGTTGTGATTACTGTCATGTTGAACTCACGCTCCAATCTTTCTTGAATGATCTCTAGATGTAACATACCCAAAAAACCGCAACGAAAACCAAAACCCAAAGCAGCGGAACTCTCTGGCATAAACACCAAAGAAGCATCATTTAATTGAAGTTTTTCCATACTGGCACGCAGTTCTTCGTAATCTTCAGTATCCACAGGGTAAATCCCTGCAAAAACCATAGGTTTTACCTCTTCAAAACCTTCGATGATTTCTTGCGTAGGGTCCTCTGCTCCGGTGAGCGTGTCACCTACTTTGACTTCCTTGGCCTCTTTTATTCCTGTGATAAGATAGCCCACATCACCAGCGGCAATTACTTTTTTGGGCTCTTGTTTGAGTTTAAGGGTGCCGATCTCATCTGCAAAATAGGTTTTACCAGTAGCAATAAATTGTATCTTTTGTCCTTTTTTGATCGTACCATTGATTACTCTAAAATAAGTTTCCACTCCACGAAAGGGGTTGTAAACTGAATCAAAAATCAAGGCTTGTAGTGGTGCATCTACTTTTCCTTGTGGTGGCGGGATACGCTCAATAATGGCGTTTAAAATATCCTTAATTCCCAAACCTGTTTTCGCAGAGGCAGGAATGACCTCTTCAGCATCACATCCCAAAAGATCTACAATGTCATCCGTTACTTCCTCAGGATTGGCAGAGGGAAGATCAACTTTGTTGAGAACAGGGATAATTTCTAAGTCATTTTCCAGGGCCAAGTAAAGGTTGGAAATTGTTTGTGCCTGAATGCTTTGGGCAGCATCCACCACCAGTAATGCTCCCTCACATGCCGCAATTGATCGAGAGACCTCATAAGAAAAATCTACGTGACCAGGAGTATCAATAAGGTTGAAAACATATTGTGTTCCCTCATGCTCATATTCCATTTGGATGGCATGGGATTTAATTGTTATCCCTCTTTCTCTTTCCAAATCCATATCGTCCAGTAATTGCTCCTGCTTTTCACGTGAAGTTACGGCACCCGTAAAGTCAAGTAAGCGGTCAGCAAGGGTACTTTTGCCATGGTCAATATGGGCTATGATGCAAAAATTTCTAATGTGTTTCATCCGCGCATTTCCTCTGCTACCACAAAGATACTTATTTTGAATGCTCGACTTTTTTCTTTTGGGATAAATTTTATTGTAAAAGGATTGGTTTTTTTTATAAATTGTGTACAACAACCAAATCTTATCTTACATTATGAAACTATCTATAGTTCACCAAGAATCTTACTCGAGGTTGGAATTAATTTTAAGAACCCTTTTTGGGGCCTTCTATATAATTCTCCCTCATTTTTTCATCTTATTCTTCCTTTCTCTTTGGGGAGGGGTTCTAAGTTTTGTTTCATTTTGGGTTATTTTATTTACAGGTCGCTACCCCAAAAGTATGTTCGAGTATCAAGTTCAGCTGTTGAGATGGCAGATTAGAGTAAACGCTAGAATTGGCAATCTTGCAGACGATTATCCCCCTTTTGGCCTAACATCGGAAGACAGTCAAGTTCAGCTAGAAGTTCCTTATCCCGAAAGAATCAGTAGATCTCTATTGTTACTTAGAACTTTTTTTGGGGTTATTTATGTTATAATACCTCATTTCTTTATTCTGATTTTCAGAACAATCTGGGGTAGCATACTTACTTTCCTGGCGTGGTTTGTGGTATTATTTACCAAAAAATTTCCGCTAAGTTGGCATGAATTTTTGGTAGGAACCATTCGTTGGAATACTCGAGTGGGTCTTTACATGTCGTTTATGACAGACACCTACCCACCTTTTTCTAGTAAATAGAAACCGTAACGCTAAAATGATGACGCAAGAATTTGTCGATCTTCCTCAGCCACACCAATTGCCCGATAGAGAAAAGGAAGATGGAATGGGTGCTTATCTTATGATGTTTGCAGCTTTTGCTGTAGGCTTCCCTTTGCCTGTAGTCAATTTGATTGCAGCGTTGATTTACTACAGCATCAACAGAAAAAAAAGTAGGTTCGTCCATTTTCACTGTTTACAATCTTTTTTGTCGCAAATTCCTACAACATTATTGAACTGGGGATTACTTTTTTGGGCGCTTCAAGTTTATTTTTTTAACAATTACGGAGAAAACACTTTTTTCTTCGCTTACATTGTTTTGGTTATTGTAGCCAATTTGATCTATGTCATTTTTAGCGTTATTGCTGCAGTTAAGGCCTGGAAAGGAAATTTTTATTATTTCTTATTTTTTGGGCCTTATGCTTATAAAAGAGTTTATTCTCGATCGAACGCTTTACAGTACGACAATGAAGAGAAAAAAATGACCTCCTCCAAGTCGAATAACCCCCCTTACTGATGTTGGGAAAAATTCAAAAAGACCTTATCAAGCTTTCGCTTTATTTTGGAGCACTTTTTTTACTCATTTATCTGGGCATTTTTCTTCTGTTCCGCAATTCAAACGCTACATGGTTTACTTCTGAGAACAACACTCACCTATTGTCCTACGAAAAAGAAATGCAATTAGGCGAAATCATCGACCGTTACGCAATGAATTACCAAGAAATAGACATCCTAAAAAACAGTCGTGTGGACTCGGCTTTGTGGGTAATTTCTTCCAGATTAAAAAAACAAATTCCAGTTTCTGAATACGATTACAAAATTAAAATCATTGAAAGTCAAATGATCAATGCATTTACAATTCCTGGTGGGAGAATCTACATCAGTAAAGAGTTGATTCGTTTTTGTGACTCTCCCGATCAATTGGCCGCTGTTTTGGCCCATGAAATTGCCCATGTTGAAAAAAGACATACGGTTTCCAGAATTTTAAAAGAATTCACCATATCTCTATTATTTTCTATCATTAGTGGCACCGATACGGTTTTGCTATCAGAGTTGTGGAAAACAGCAATTTCCTCATCGTTTAACCGAAAACAAGAACAAGAATCGGATGAATATGCTATGGAGCTCCTTGAAAAATCAGGCATTTCTCCTCGTGCCATAGCATCATTTTTCAGAAAGCTCAACCGGGAGAATCTTGACTACAATGAAAAAATAGAGTTTTTAATGTCCCACCCCCATAATAATTCAAGAATTAAAAGATCATTGGAATACGATACCCATAATGATTTTGAACCCAAGCCCTTTGATTTGGATTGGAACTCTATCAAAGAAGACTTATAAGGTTGTTTTTTTCATTAAATTCACTGAAATTTTTTGAATGAAATACCTATCTAAAACCCTACAGCTCTTATTGGGTGTCACTTTTATTTTTTCTGCCTACACCAAAGCGGTTGGTCCCGGCTTCTTCGAAATTACTTTAATGGATCAAGGCCTTGCTCCCAATAGGGCACTGGCTGGACATATGGCACGTTTTTTTATTGGCCTGGAATTCGCTTTAGGAATTCTAATGCTGTTCCCTTTCTACACCAAAAAGTTGATGGAACTCACTTTTTTAATGCTTGGAGGCTTCACGGTTCACCTAATTTATCTATGGTCCATTGGAGATACCGAAAACTGTGGGTGTTTTGGTGAAATGATTTCCATGACCCCCGAGCAATCCATCCTCAAAAACTTGGTCATGCTTGCCGTTGCATTTGCTGTATACAAAACGGCGCCATCTCGACAGATTTCAAAGATTGTTCCATTAGGCTTTTCAGGAGTGACGATACTGAGTATGTGGTTGTTTTTACCCATGCCAAATCATGAGGATTTTCCTTTCGAAACCTTCACTCACTTCGAACCCAATGGCAGGGTCGACCTTTCCAATGGAAAAAAGCTAATAGCAATATTCAACCTAGATTGTGAACACTGTCAAGAGGCTGCAACATCATTGGGGCAACTTCAGCGTCAACACGAGAGCTTTCCAGAACTATATGCTCTTTTTTATCAAGAGGGTTCCACCACCGTCCAAGATTTTGAAAGCATGACACAATCCTCTTTTCCATACGACTTTATTGATGTCAACACTTTTTTTGACTTAATTGGAAACGCTCCCCCTAGGATTTATTATCTCAACAATGGCAAAGTAGCCCAAATATGGGATGAAGACTTTTCTCAAAATATCATTAATACTTTCGCATTAGAATGACAATCCAATTTTACAAGGGGATTTTTCTATTTTTGTAAAAAAATAAGATTGGTCAAAATTGGAGACATATCGGTTGGTGATTTTCCACTTTTACTGGCACCTATGGAGGATGTCAGCGACCCTCCTTTTCGTGCATTATGCAAGGAAAACGGGGCCGATGTGGTTTATACAGAATTTATTTCCAGTGAGGGATTGATCCGTGATGCTGCCAAAAGCGTTCAAAAATTGGATATTTACGAAAAAGAACGCCCAGTAGGAATCCAGATTTTTGGAGCCAATTTGGATTCTATGTTGCGATCCGTTGAAATTGTCGAGGCTTCCAAACCCGATATCATTGACATCAACTTTGGTTGTCCAGTAAAAAAAGTAGTGAGCAAAGGTGCAGGAGCTGGAATACTTAGAGACATTCCACTTATGGTCAAACTTACCGCTGAAATGGTCAAACACACCTCTTTACCTATAACGGTCAAAACACGATTGGGTTGGGACCACGATTCCATCAAAATTGTAGAAGTGGCAGAGCGATTACAGGATGCAGGAGCTAAAGCCATCTCTATTCACGGTAGAACCAGAGCCCAAATGTACAAAGGAGCAGCCGATTGGAAACCCATTGCCGCTGTGAAGAATAATCCTAGAATGGTAATTCCCATTTTCGGAAATGGAGATGTAGACAGTCCAGAACGTGCTGTAGAAATGAGAGACCAATATGGTCTTGACGGAGCCATGATTGGAAGGGCCAGTATTGGCAACCCATGGTTTTTCAATCAGGTAAAATATTTTTTTGAAAAAGGCACCCATTGTGATCCTCCTACACTCAAAGACCGCGTTGAAGTTGCCAAACGACACCTTGAAATGTCTATTGCATGGAAAGGAGAAGTTTTGGGAGTACTGGAAACCCGACGCCATTACACCAATTACTTTAAGGGAATTCCTAATTTTAAGCCCTACCGAACGGCAATGGTTACTGCCAATGACCCCAATGAAGTATTTGACACCTTGAGCCGCGTGTTGGAAGAGGTCGAAGAACCTGCTTGGGCTTAATTTATTTTCTCACTCCCAGACTTGCCCACGCTGAGGCAATACTTCCCAAGATAACTAAGGTTCCCATTACCAATAGCAAATTTTCCAACTCCCATTTCACTGGATAGGGGAGACTTGTTCCTGGAACATTAATAAAGGGACTCCATTGTTGAATTAAGATTACAACAGAAGACAAACCCAACCCCACGAGTCCGCCAAAAAACACGATCATCATACCCAATAGGAAAAAAGTTTGACGCAAATTATGTTCGTTAACTCCCATTGCCTTGAGAATACTCATTTGAGGCTTTTTGTCCAAAATCATCATTATTAAGGCTCCCACAACATTAAAAAGGGCAATGATGAGCACTAAAGTAAAAATGAGATAAATCGCCAAATGCTCCGTGTTCAACATTTTGTATAGCGCAGGATTCAGCTGAGCTCGATTTTTCACTTCGACCCCTTCTCCCAGTATTTCAAGAATTTTTTTCCTTAAATCCTCAAAATTCATTTTTTGGGATGCTTTAATTTCCAATGAGGAATACACATTTTTAGGGTATTGTAATAGATTACGAGCAAATTCCAAATTGCTGAAAATATATTTTTTGTCGATATCTTCACTGATCTGATACAATCCAATTGTAACGGCCCTTTGGGTATAAAAGGGGGACTGTCTCAAGTTCTTCTTCACCCCTTTACGAGGAATACTGATATTGAGAAAGGAACCATAATCGTAAACTCCCAGATCCATCGACGCACCAATACCGTAACCGGCAACAATTACACTAGATTCTGGAACCAGCCACTCTCCAACGGCTACAAGCGAGTCGGCAGGAATGACACTGAGATATTCCAAGCCAACTCCCTTTAGGTAAGCGACTTGATTTTTTTCTTTAAAAGAAAGAAAAACTTTTTCCTCCAGGATGGGGCTCAAGGCTGTAATACCATCTATTGCTTTTAGTCTGTTCATGGCAGTACTATCCAAGCGTAAGGTTTTTCCTTGCACGGGCACTACACGATAGTCAGGGTCAAAGGCGTTTGAGAAAGACAGTCCAAAATCTTTAAGTCCTGCAAAGGCACTCAATACGATCATCAGGGCAGCTGTAGCCACTACAATCACCAATAACGCTATACTATTGATTCGGTTGATTACTGTTTGGCTACTCTTCGAAAAAAAATAACGCCAAGCAATTTTGAAGACTACAGGCATGATTTATTTTTTTTGTCTTTTGGGGAGGACATCAGAATCCTTAATAGGATTATCGGGTTGATTAATTGCTTTTTCAATGCCTTCAACATAGTCTAAAGAGTCGTCAATGTAGAAGGAAAATTCAGGCATGCGTCGCAATTGGTTTTTCATCCTTTGGGACATATCATGTCGAATCTGAAAACTGTTTTCCTGAATGCCTTTGAGGTAAGTGTCTGCCTTATTTTGCGGGAAAATACTGAGATAAACTTTGGCCAAGGAAAGGTCAACAGTAACATTTACCTTGGTAATGGAAAGCACTAGGTTTGATGTTCCTTGGTTTCGTATGGCTTCTTGCATCATGGCCGCCAGTTCTTGTTGAATTGCAGTGGCGACTTTTTTCTGTCTAGGTGTTTCCTCAATGCCCATAGATCACAAAAGTAGGGATTCCTTGTGATTATTGTTATTTTTGGTTCTATGAGAATCACCAGAACAGAATTATTGCTCTTAACTTTTTGCGTATTTTTCGGCCTGGGGCTTGCATCGGCTCAACAAGACATTGATTCAATGCGTCAATTGATATTTGAAAAAACCAATGCCTTGAGGACAGAAAAGGGGTTAAAAAAATTAATATTGTTAGACTCTTTGATGGATCTTGCGCAAGTTCACAGCGAAAATATGGTCAAACACAATTTTTATGCTCACACGGATCATTTGGGACGCAACCCTGTTCAACGCGCTGAGCAATACAAACTCAATGCATGGGTAAAAAAAGGAAATATGTACACAGGCATTGCAGAGAACATTGCCCAAACTCCTTGGTTTGAAAATGTCAGAGGATGTGGCGATACAAGGTCTGAAGAGCGTTTGGCTCACTGTATGGTCAACGGCTGGAAAAACAGCCCACCTCATTACAAAAACATCTTAGGGGATTTTACCTATTTGGGGGTAGGACTGTATTTTGATGAAAAAGGAATGGGTTTTGGCACCCAAAATTTCCGTTAAATTATGACCCTACTCGTTCCCACTTGTATTCAGAACTGAGGCGGAAAGCCCCGAGAAATTTTTTATTCCACTGGTCAGGAGCAATTAGCGAAAGATAATCTTCCTTTTCCCCTTCGTAAAGAAAATAAGTTTCTCCAACAAGAGGTTCAAACTTAAATTTGGCAGTGTACACTTTCTGTGTGTCACTAGCAGACTTGACAAAATTTTTGATTTTGTCTTGCAACTCTTCAAGCTCTGTTTGGAGCTGTTTAGAAACCTTTTCAACGCCTTTTTGTTTGAAAGCATCAACGTTGGGAATCTTAATGACCGGACCGCTAGCCTGAGCAGCATAGGGCAGCAAGCGTGCAATGTAATCCTCTTGCACGTCGTCCCAAACTACCTGATCTGGTTTTTTCTTTTTCAACTTTTTTTTTCAAAGATAGTGAGTTTCAAAACCTTAGAGATTTCGTAGTCAAAGAAATTTATTTTTTCAAGTCTTTGATCGCCTTGTAAACCAAAAACAATAAAAACACAACGGCAGAATAAACGATAATATTTCTAAGGAAATAGCCCAATTATTTCTTTTTTGAAAACCAGATGCGAGTAACCACGACATCTTGATCCAATATTTTTTTCAAAAACTCTGAGACCTTCTCTAGTTGATATCCTTTTTGTTCGTAAATGGAGGATACTGCTACAATCGAGCTAGACTCATAAACCCTTTTGGTGGGGGGCGAATCACCACGATCCTCATACACAACAGTAGTGTTTTGATCAGGATTGACATCATTACCGTAAATGGTCAGGATCAATCGATCCACTTGTTTGCTTTTGCCAGTTAATAGATTGCTATGTATTAAATATCCGCAGGTGAGTGTCATGATGTAAAACAAAGACACGATTAGTATGGAAGCCTTATCAGTATTGTTCATTTTCCCAAGGTTGTTTTACGAATATAAATATTTTAATATTTGATAGCAAGGTCAATTTTTTACCAACTGTTGAGACATCGAGAGAAGAGAAAAAAATGTTTTTTGAATTTTTCTCAATAAAATATTGTTAAATCAAATTTTATAGCCCTTATTTTTTTACATTATGTTAAATATTACCTATAATAATAGTTAAAATCAAAAATTTTGACAATTAAAAACAATTTTTAGTAATTTTATATTAAAATTGATAAAATGATCAAGCCTGATTTCGAAACCATTTCGCCTGATACGGGTCACTCCTACAAATACGCGCATTTTGATCAACATTCGCCCAATACTAATAAAATAAAGTGGCATTATCATCCAGAGGTAGAATTGGTTTACATCAATCAAGGAGTTGGAAAGAGACAGGTAGGAACTCACCTTTCCAATTATCAGGATGGTGATTTGATTTTGATCGGGTCCTATTTACCACACACTGGTTTCACAAAGGGATTGGAGGAAAATCAGAAGGAAATCGTCATTCAGTTCAAGCCCGACCTCTTTGAATCGAGTTTTAAAGGTTTTGAGGAGCTTAAGATGATCAATCAATTGTTGGAGTTGTCCAAAAAAGGAATTGTGTTCAGCGGTTCCATCAAAGAAGATATTGGATTGAGAATGGAGGGACTCCAATATGAATCACAAATTGATGCATTATTGACTTTCATCAAAATACTTTATGATTTGGCCAAAGAAAAAGAAAGAAAAATACTCAATGCAGAAGGATATGCATTCATTAGTAGCCCTAACGAAAACAAAAGGCTCAAAACTATTTTTAATTACATAAGAGACCATTTTATGGAGCCTATTGCTTTGGAGGATATTTCTGCCAAGGTATTCATGACCCCACAATCATTTTGTCGCTTCTTTAAGAAAAGTACCAACAAAACTTTCACTTCATTCCTCAATGAGTATCGAGTCAATCACGCAACTAAACTACTCTCCGAAACCGACGATGATGTTAAAACCATTTGCTATGAAAGTGGATTTAACAACCTTTCCAATTTTTTTAGAAACTTCAGAAGAATCACTCAATTAACGCCCAATGGATACAGAGATCAAATATTGGGCGGTGTTAAAAGCTAAATGTAAATTATTTTTTCTCGTGGGCAAAAGAAAAAATATCTGAGTAAACATGTGCTTTATTCATGATACTGTCTATTATTTTAACCGTTTCGGGATAAGCATCTGCTAGATTGTTTTGCTCACCAATATCTTCGGTCAGTCTGTAGAGTTCTATGGGGGCATTTGGGTTTTTAGCCATATTCAAACGTATTCCTTTCCATTGGTTCATTCTAACGGCTTGTCTCCCCCCTTTTTCCAAAAACTCCCAGTAGAGATAGGGGTGAGTTTTTTGTTTTTCCCCCAGTAGCGTAGGTAAAAATGAAATGCCATCGATATCAGACATTTCTTTTTCAACGCCAGCGATTTCCATTGCTGTAGGAAAAAAATCCCAAAAGGCAGAGAGGTGATTGGAAGTACTTCCCGCTAGAATTTGGCCAGGCCAATACGCGATCATGGGAACGCGAATACCCCCTTCATAAAGGTCTCGCTTGTAACCTTTCAACGGGCCATTGCTGTCAAAATAATCTGGATCGGCACCTCCTTCTTTGTGGGGGCCATTATCCGAGCTAAACAGGATGAGGGTGTTTTCGGCTATCCCCAGTTCATCAACCTTATCCAAAATCTCTCCGACTTGATCGTCAAGGATATTCACCATAGCCGCAAAGGCAGCATGACTTTCTTTTTGTGAATTGTAACCACTCACACTATAGTTGCTTTTATTTCCTTTGAACTCTTTTTCGGGTAAAAATAAACCTCTGTATTTTGCCATGTAATTTTCGGGAGCAACCAATTCTGCATGAGGAATCACAGAGGGGTAAAACATGAAAAAAGGAGAATCCTTATTTTTTTCCAAAAAGGACATAGCCTTTTGATGAATAAGTTCTGGGGCATAAGTTTTGGCAGTTGCACCGTCGTTACCATCTAAAATTTCCTTGGTCTGATTGTCCCATAGATGTGTGGGATAATAATTGTGTGCTACCCTTTGACAGTTGTAACCATAGAACTGCTCAAATCCCTGAAAATTGGGATCTCCCTCAGAGCCAGGGTAGCCTAGACCCCATTTTCCAAAAGCTCCAGTTCGGTAGCCAGCCTCTTTTAGTGCCTCTGCGATGGTCAACTCCTCCGTAGCCAAAGGATATTGCCCTTCATTCTCAAGGGTAAATCCTCTCTCGGAATTGCCCCTAATAAACGTATGTCCAGTATGTTGGCCTGTCATCAATGCCGACCTTGAAGGAGCACATACTGTAGAACCCGAATAGTGTTGTAAAAACTGCATTCCCCCTTTGGCCAAACGATCCAAATTGGGGGTTGGAAAATGTGTTTGACCATAAACGCCAACATCTCCATAACCCAAATCATCTGCAAGTATGTAAATGATGTTAGGAGCTTTTTTTATGATTTTTGGTGGAGTCTCACCACAACCGACAAACGATATTAAAACAAAAAGAAGTATTAAATTTTTCATATGTATATAAGTAATATTTTAGTGAGGAAGCTTGGATCGGAACAAACCATAACAAAAAGTTCCAAAAGTAGCAGAAAAAATGACTATCAATATGGGATAGAAACCAGCACCCAAAAGAGAAAACATCGGACCAGGGCAAGCTCCAGAAATGGCCCAACCACTCCCAAAAATTATTCCGCCCAATAAATAACGTTTCCAACCTTTTTCCTTATCCACAATGGCTATCGAATTTCCATCGAAGACCGACTTAACCTTCAATTTCTTAATCATAAAAACAACTACAGTTCCAAAGAAAAAAGCTGTACCTATTACCCCATACATGTGGAACGAATCGAATTGGAACATTTCATAAACCCTGAACCAGGAGGATACTTCAGACATGTAAAGAGTGATTCCAAACAGCACTCCTATCAAAAAAAAGACAATGGTTTTCATCATGTAAAAATTAAAAAAGTAAAGGAAGAATAAAATGGTTGACCAAGAGTCCCCCGATAAAAAATCCAACTACTGCAATTAACGAGGGCAATTGCAAATTTGACAGTCCTGAGATGGCATGCCCGGAGGTACAACCTCCAGCATATCTGGCTCCAAACCCTACTAGAAAACCCCCCAAGGTCAGCAATAATAATATGTAGGGGTTTGCAAATGCATCATTGGAGAAAAGAATTTCTGGAGCAAAACCTACTCCTGCATCCTGGATTCCTATGGAAGCCAATTGCTCTATTGTTTGTTCAGAGAGGACTACATCATGAGTGCTGACAATATAGTTTGAGGCAAGAAAGCTTCCTGCAATTACTCCCAATGAGACGATCAAATTCCACTGTTGGGCCCTCCAGTTGAATTGAAAAAATGAAACGTTCTTTCCAGCACCCATCATCGAACAAAGGGTACGCAGGTTGGAGGACATTCCAAACGACTTACCTGTCCAGAGGAGTAAAAAAAGCACTAAGGCAATCATGATCCCTCCAAAATACCAAGGCCAGGGATGAGTCAAAAAATCTATCATTTAATTAATATTAGTTGGACAAATATAATCAGTAAGCTCAATTCCTGTTTCCTTGATGGCCTTAAATCCACCCTTAACATCAACCAAGTTGTGTATCCCTCTTTTTTTGAGAATTGAAGCTGCAATCACAGAACGATAGCCCCCCGCACAATGAAGATAAAAGGGATCTTTTTCGGGAAATTTTGCCAAATGGTCATTCAGAAAATCCAAAGGAGTATTAAGAGCGTTGGGGATGCGTTCTGACAGATATTCACTTTCTTTTCGAACATCAAAAACAGGAAGTCCTTTTTCTTGAAGTAATTTTTCTAAGTCTTCTGCATTAATTCCACTGATGATATCGTAGCCATTTCCGTTGTTTTTCCATGCTTCGAACCCTCCTTTTAAATAACCGAGGGTATTGTCAAAGCCTACTCTAGAGAGTCGAGTGATGGTTTCCTCTTCTCTTCCCTGGGGAGCAACAATGAGCAGGGGCTGGCTAACATCTCCAATCAGGGCGCCTACCCAAGGGGCAAACCCTCCATCCAAACCTATGAAAACAGATTGTGGGATATGTCCTTTGACAAAATCATTTTGGTGTCTGACATCTAGGACTATGGCACCTGATTCATTCGCTAAAACTTCAAATTCTGATGCGTTGAGGCCTGTCATCCCTCGATCCAAAACTTTTTCGATATCATCATAGCCCGATTTATTCATCTTAACATTCAAAGGAAAGTATTGGGGAGGGGGTAATAATCCCTCTGTTACCTCTTTGATGAACTCTTCTTTAGTCAAGTCAGTTCTCAGAGCATAATTTACTTTTTTCTGATTACCGAGGGAATCTACAGTTTCCTTCATCATTTTTTTGCCACAAGCAGAGCCAGCACCATGAGCTGGATACACGGTAACATCATCGGACAAAGGCATGATTTTATTTCTCAGGCTATCGAAAAGTATGCCCGCCAAATCCTCTTGGGTAATTTCCTCCCCTTTTTGAGCCAGGTCGGGACGACCTACATCTCCCAAGAAAAGGGTATCTCCCGTGAAAATGGCAATGTCCTTTCCCGAATTGTCTCTGAGGAGATAGGTGGTACTTTCCATGGTGTGACCAGGAGTGTGGAGCGCTACAATTGTACTATCTCCTAGAGCAAATTCCTGTCCATCTTCGGCGATAACGGCATCAAAATCAGGCCGAGCATTGGGGCCAAAGACAATTGGAGCACCTGTCTCCTTGGAAAGAGTAAGATGACCACTTACAAAGTCCGCGTGAAAATGTGTTTCAAAAATATATTTGATCCCCGCCTTGTCCTTTTGAGCTTTTTCTACATATGGAGATACTTCTCTCAAAGGGTCAATAATAGCGACTTCCCCATTGCTCTCAATGTAGTAAGCTCCTTGAGCCAAACAACCAGTGTAAATTTGTTCTACTTTCATTTTACTTTTTCATTTAAGATTATTCTGATTTGAGATTTTATTTTCAATTTTTGGAATTTTTTCTCCCTCCAGATGTCTTATTGCGGTTTCTAAACTAGAGAAAAAATTCTTTTTTCCAATAATTTTGACCAGACCATCTCGATAAAACAAGTCCCTTACCGGGCCGATGGCTTTGACCCACATGACCCCGATTTTTTTTTGATGGAGTTCTTGAATCCAATTTTGTAGCGTCTCATAGGCACTGGCATCAATGTAATTGATCGGGCCAGCATCGATGATCAAATGCTTTATTTTTCCTTTTTCCTTTTCCATATGCTCTCTAATTTGCTTTTTGAAATAGTTGTGATTTCCAAAAAAAAGCTGTCCATCGAATCGAAATATCAAAATTCCAGGAAAAGTTTCAATTTCGTCAGTAAACCTATGAATATTTCTGAACCGAGAGGTTCCCTTGATTCGACCTAAAACAGCGATATGAGGCTGGGAGGAACGGTAAATTAATAGCGATAAAGAAACTAGTGCACCCAATAGTATCCCCTCTTTAACTCCAACAATTACAGTGACCGCAAAAGTAAATAGTAAAATAAAAAATTCTTCCCTGTGGCTAATCCACAGTTTGTAAGGGTATTTAAAGTCGATAAGATTAATGACTGCTGTAAGTATGATCGCTCCCAAAACGGCCTTGGGAAGATAATAAAACCAATTCGTTAAAAACAGCAAGGTCAAAACCACCAAAACAGCACTAATTATAGATGCCATTCCCGTTTTGGCTCCTGACTGATGGTTGACTGCTGTTCTGGAGAACCCTCCAGTGGTGGGGTAGGATTGAAAGAAAGAACCCAGTACATTGGCGGTACCCAGAGCAATCAGTTCCTGATTGGGATCCACCGTTTCTTTTCCTTCCTTTAACTCTAACGTTTTGGCTATTGAAACCGCTTCCAAGAAAGCGATTAACCCCAGCGTTAATGCCATTGGCATGAGCTGATATATTTCTTTTATAGTGATGGACGGTAATTCAATTGATGGAAGCCCCTGAGGGATGTAACCTACAATTTTCACCCCTTGCTCATTCCAATCGAGTTGGGAAGCCAATACGGTGCTTATGATCACAACAACCAATGTCGCTGGGATTTTGTTCGAAAAAAACTTAATGGCAAAAATCATAAAAATACTAACCAAAGAAATGATTACGGTAAATAAGTGGATTTCACCAAAATTGTTCCATAGTAATTGGAAAATATTTTGGAATAAATTATTGGAAGGCAAGTCAATTCCCAACAGATGATTGAACTGACTCAAACCAATAATAATGGCCGCACCAGAGGTAAAACCATTGATTACAGGTTTTGATAAAAAATTAATCAAAAATCCGAATTTCAAAAATCCAAGAATAACCTGTATCAAACCCATAAATAGGGCCAAGAAAATGGCAAGAGAAATGTAATGGTTGCTGTCAACGATGGCCATTGTGTTGAGTGCAGTTGCGACCAATAGAGAATCCATTGCCACGGGACCCACAGCCAACTGTCGCGAACTCCCCATAAAGGCGTAAACCAATTGTGGAAAAATAGCAGCATACAAACCATAAACTGGGGGAAGCCCAGCAATCATGGCGTAAGCCATTCCCTGAGGGATCAGCATCACTCCTACAGTAAGACCCGCAGAAAAATCGCCCCTAAATAGGGTTAAATTGTAATCCTTAATCCATTCCAAAAAAGGGAAATACCCTCGCATTGACTCCATTTATTTTCCAAAAATAAGATTCCTTAATAGAACATTCAGTAACTTATGTTACACAAGCTAGACAATTACAATTTTATTTCTATTAAGTTGGATTTTTCCAGATTTCTCTAAATTTTTGAGTAAACGAGAAATAACAACTCTTGAACTGTGCAATTCTTGAGCAATATTTTGGTGAGTAATCAATAATTCACTTTTTCCAGTAACCCTTTTTTTCTCTGATATGTAGTCCATCAATCTTTTTTCTAAACCATCGAAGGCAATACTGTCCAAAGTTTCGATCAACTCCTCCATTCTAATTTGATAACTTCGGAAGAGAAAACTCCTCCAAGTGGAGTATCTAGCTTCCCAAATTTTCATCCGATGGATGGGGATCATCACCAATTTTGAAGGCAGTTCTGAGACCGCTCGGATTTTACTTTTATTTCCTCCCATTTCCCACCCAAAAGTAAGTGTACAGGAATCTCCTTCCTCCAGGTAGTAAAGCAACAATTCCTCTCCAGCTTGATTTTCTCGCGATATTTTTATGGCTCCTGAGATCATCAACGGAACTCCTTTAATCTCCTCCCCAATATCGATCATCATAAAATCTGCGGGAATTTCTTGTAGAGTGCCCATTTCTGCAATCTCCTGAATAAGCTCCTCTTCAAAGATGTCCCCAAATAGTTTTTTGAGTTCCAGTATCATGATTTTAATCTCTATAATAATAGAATATTGAAAGTTACAATATTTAAAATTTCTCTTTGAGATTTTGAATACGCACCCAATTTCTTTTCTCCTTAAACTTTTTTTGATGAGTTTTGTCTAAACTTATAAACCTTAATATAAATTGAAAAAAATCTGTTATTTACTTTTTTGGGTCCTCAATTTTTTCAGTTTATTGGCTCAGCAAAATACATTCGAAATAAAGGGAATTGTCATCGATCAAGAATCCCAACAACCCATTCCCTATGCTACAGTTGTGCTAGGTGACAAGTCTTCTCTTCAACCCATTACTGGAGTTACCACCGCTGAAGACGGATCTTTTTCTGTCCTTTCCTCCACCAAAGAAATTTACTTAGAAATCAGTTTTATTGGCTACCAGACCATCAAAAGGGAGGACATTCAAACGGGTCAAAAAATTGTAGATGTAGGTAAAATTCTCCTTAGTGAACAGTCTCAAATGTTGAATGAGGTAGAAGTGCGAGGAGAAAAATCAACCACCGAGTTTAAGCTCGACAAAAGGGTTTTTAATGTGGGGAAAGATTTGAGCAGTTCCGGAGCCAGTGCATTGGAGGTATTGGACAACGTCCCCTCTGTTACCGTGAGCATAGAGGGCCAAGTAAGCCTTAGGGGCAATTCGGGAGTTCAAATTTTGATCAACGGCAAACCTTCTGTCCTGACCTCTGAGGGAGGAAATGCATTGGGATCTATTACGGCTGAAATGATTGAAAAAGTTGAAGTCATCACCAATCCCTCGGCAAAATACGAAGCGGAGGGAACAGCAGGAATAATAAATATAGTAATTAAAAAAGATGACAGAGAAGGCATCAATGGCTCATTCACCCTCAATTATGGGCAGCCACAAAACAACAGCGTTGGATTGAGCCTCAATCGGCGAACCGAAAAATTCAATCTGTTTACCCAAATAGGTTATGGCTTTAGAAGCTACCCTCGTGAAAGCAGTAACATCAACGACAATTTTTTGACCGATATTCAGGTTATGACAGATGGAATTGAATACCGAAATGAGGAATTTTACAATGTCATATTGGGAACCGATTATTACATCAACCCTCAAAATGTAATAACACTCTCTGGGTTTTATGCTTTTGAAGCGGAGGATCAACCCTCAAACACCAATGTCAAGCAATATCAGAATAACACCCTATTGACCTCAGAATGGAACAGAGAGGAGTTTACAACTGCCGACAACCCCAAATACCAGTATGAGTTCATTTACAAAAAAGACTTTTTGGATGATGAGGATCGCGACTTGATTTTTAGTGCCACCGGCAACCTGTTTAGCAAAGACCAAAGCTCAGAGTTCATTAACACCGCTGTGCTGGGAACCGATATTTTTGACAATCAGCAAACCCGTACCTTTTTTAGAGAGGAGGTTCACACTTTCAAACTGGATTATACCCATCCTTTTGGTGAGGAATGGAAGGCTGAGGGAGGCTTTCAGTATTCCAATAACGATGTCAGCAATGATTTTGAGGTCAAAGATCAAAGGGATCAGCAGTGGGTTGTCAATTCGGGTTTGACCAATGTATTTGAATTCATTCAGGGAGTTTTGGGGGTCTACGGCATCGTAGCATACGAATCCAATACTTGGGGGCTTCAGCTTGGATTGCGAACTGAAAACACAAAAATTAAAACCCTTTTGGTCAATACCAATCAAAAAAACGAACAGAATTTTACCGATTTATTTCCCTCTTTTAACACCTCATACAAGTTCAACACCAGCTTTTCGCTACAGGCGGGATATTCCAGAAGGATTTACCGTCCTCGTTTGTGGGATTTGAATCCTTTTTTCAACATCAGAAACAGTTTTAATTACAGAAAAGGAAACCCCAATTTGAAATCAGAATATTCAGACTCCTATGAGGTGTCCGCCATTTATCTCAAAGGAATTATGTCTCTAAATATGAGTTTGTATCAACTTTACACCACCAATACCATTGAGTCTGTTACTACTTCTCAAGACAACATCAGCGTGAGTGGACCTGAAAACCTTGGAACGAAAAGGGTTAATGGAATAGAACTGAATACCAAAGTCAATCCCACCAAAAAAATTGTTTTAAGCGGGGATTTCAATTACAACACTTTTGACCGCATGGCCACATGGCGTGATCGCTCTTTTGATTTCAAAGGAAACAGTTGGAGTACAGAAGTCACCTCTAAGTACAAATTCCCTAAAGATTTGGATGTAGAATTCAGCTGGAATTATCAATCGGGCTTCAAAACCATTAATGGAGAATCTGGCCCCAGCAGATTCCTTAATTTGGGTGCAAGAAAAAAATTGCTCAAAGGCAAAGGGGTGATAAGTTTTAACATCAGGGATATTTTTGCCACCCGAGTGAGAGAGAATTACACCATTAGAAATGATTTTAATATTTGGAGCCGATCAGCTTTTGGGAGGTTTTGGGTCGTAGGATTCAGCTATGGATTTGGCAAAGGTGAGGCGATGGAATTTAGAAGCAGAAGAAGATAGTTTTAGTTCTTACAGTTTTTTTTAATACTTTAGAACAAACATAAATTGAATCAAAATGAATATTAAAACTATTTTTAGAATTTGCGCAGTCCTGGTCTTTATTCAAGCAATACCTTTGTATTTATCTCTTTTTTCACCTGAATTTAAAATGACATTGATTAGCGATGCCTTTGGATCCTCCAGTCCATCTACTGATGCAGTAGTCATGTTTGAGACCTTTGCATTGGTCGTAGGGCTATTGGTCTTGGGACTTGTTTTTTTCATTATCGGAGCAACCACTTTAACCGATTTGGAGTCTTTAAAAAGGATTTCATTTTTGTTATTTGTCTTGTCAGGGTTTTTTGCTTTACCCGACCTCATCGGTTTCATCAATGGAGACCCTACGGCTCCCCTTCCTGTCATCCTTTTAGGATTGGTCACCATGGGGTTATTTTATTATGGATCCAAGAAGGGAACCGTTTAAATTTATTATCAACCATAAATCATTCATCAATGAAAAAACTTGTATTACTATTTTTTTTAACAACCGCTTTGGGCTTCAGCCAAACGACAGATCAAGATTATGAAGCGCTGACCCAAAAAAGCCCATTCAATAAAATGTATCCAAAAGCTACAGCGGCCGATGCTGCGGCATATTTTGGAGCTTGGAACAAAATTTTTACGGAAGGTCCTATTGCAATGAAAGAAGCCAGATTGGCGGCCATATCGGCCTCAGCAGCCATGAAGTGTGAGTATTGTATTACGGCTCAGGTACACTTGGCAAAAGCCGCCGGAGCTACCGATGATGAAATCAAAGCCGCTATTTTTATCGCCGCCGAAGTGGCTCGTTTCTCTACCTTGCTCTATGGAAATGAATTTGGAATGGATAATCTAAAGGACGTTATGGGAATTCAACCCAAATAAGGACCTATTTTTCTTTTTTAAAAAAATCCAACTCCAATCGGGTTGGATTTTTTTATTGTGCATCAAATAAGGTTTTGAGCCAACTCAAAGCACAAATAGCCATTGAGTAGGCAGTAAAATAGGGCAGGAAAGGTTTTCATCAAGCCGTCTTTAATCACAATACGGGTGATGACCCCAACCAACATCAAAACAGAAAGTCCTAATGCGCTTAGGGCTTGTAAATAATCGACCCAAAACCCAACGATAATTCCTAACGCTCCTAACAATTGAAGTATACCCGTCAATTTTCTGAACTGTGGAATACCGTAGCGGTCAAATTCCTGTGCCATAAAGGGACTGGTGAAACAACCGATTCCATAAAATAAAAATGAAACGGACGAAAACCATAAAAGGAGATCAATCAGGGTCAAAAGCAAATTTTTTCAGAACTTCTAAATCTAAATAGTCCAAAGTTTTTTGGTGACAAGCCTCGAGAATAATTTGGGGCGCGACACCAGCTCGATATGCTTCCAACCAGCGCAGTACACACAAACACCAATGATCCCCAGCGACCAAACCTGGAAAGTTGTACTCTGGATAAGCACGTGTTAAATCATTTCCTTTGCTTTTTGAAAAAGCTAAAAAGACATCGGTAACTATTGCACAAACAGTATGGGTTCCTGAATCTAAGCGACCTGTATCACAACACCCATTTCTAAAAGCTCCTGTCATAGGATGGGTACCACAAACCATCAAAGGAGTTCCAAAAACATTGAGTGAAGCTTCTTTCATACCAAAAACATTTTAATAGAAAACAGATGCCTTATGATCGCGGAGATCAATCATCTACTTTCAACAATCTTTGGATTAAAGGCTAAAAACAAACAACATAACAACAGGCTCGCTGCAGGTAGGGTAGGAATGAGACCATCACCAATACTGATGTGAAAATACACAGCCCCGATCATAAAGAGAGCCATTCCAGCAGCAGAGGGCCGAATCAAACGAGAGTATTTAAAACCACCGAATAAAAGCAACAAGGCCAGAATTACCTTAAAAATACCCACTCCAATCATAATAGAATTATTTAATCCATAGGCAGCAAACTCTTCAGACATATTGGTTGAGCTACCCCCTCGAAAAACCGACGGTCGATTCAGTTGAAAACTCCAAGCACTCAAGACAATGACAGAAACGAAGAAAGATAAATATTTAGACAGCTTCATAATTAAATATTGTTTTTTAAAGTTATTGATAATAATTTAATTCAAAGTAGAAACGGTAAGTTTATAATCTTTGATTAAAGCCAAAATACCCAAACCTTACCTATTTTATTAATGAGGTTGCAACTGTGGATGGAATCATTGAAATAGATGATGAGGGTTTTGAGATTTTGGTGGATTAGCCCATAAATCAGGTTATCCTAACTCTATTACTAATTTATCAAATCACTGAGTTGTTGTTGGCAATTCAACATGATCTGAATCGATTTTTTATTCCTTAATTGGCAAAAACCTATCTTTTTTAAACCCAAAAACTTTCCTGCCTGTTTGAATGTCTGAGGGTGGGATGGGTTTTGTAAAGTGGTTTTTTCATACAATTGATTAGGTGTATTATTTGATGAAGCCCAAATCTTAGAAGTGACTAAAAAGACATTTTTTGATTTTTTTAAATTGTCCATAGCGCTTTCTTGTCTATTTCTGACAATCATTAATTTCTAGTGTCCTATGTGACCCCTTATGATCAGCTCAGTTCTATGGTTGTTCTAATTGATACTCCTTGTCATACAAATCCAACTGATTTCGTCTCCATCTTGCACCTTCCAAGAATAGAATATGAGGAGTAGAAACATCCCAATCGCCTAATTCTTTGAGCATTGATTTTACCAAATCCAAGTTTTCTAAAGCTACATTTTCTTGCTCTGATGGGTCATTATCTAAATTGAATAATAGCGGTATTCGATCAGGTAAGCGAACCAACTTCCATTTTCCTTTTCTTATACCTGCATTTATAGTAAAACGCCACATCATGGTTTGATGTGGTACCCCTTGAATTTCATTGGTGAGATAAGGAAAAATATTTACCCCGTCTAGTTTATCTTTATCTGTGATTTTTCCTCCCGCCAATTCAACAAAAGTTGGCATTAAATCTAAAGATGTGATAGGATTGTTATAAATACCTTTTTTTAATTTTTCAGGATAAGAGACGACAAATGGGATGCGAATCCCACCCTCCAACAAAATTCCTTTACTTCCATTAAAGGGAGCATTGATAGAGCCATTATTTTTGGTTGGCCCACCGTTATCACTAAAGAAAACCACTACAGTGTTTTCATAGATCCCTTGTTTTTTTAATTCCTTCACAATGCTACCTACATTTACGTCCAAACGATGAATCATTGCTGCATAAGTCCTTCTCTTTTCATCCTTTATATGGCTATACATCTTCAAATCTTGATCAATGGCTTGCATAGGCGTATGTGGTGCATTGAAAGAAGCGTATAAAAAGAAAGCCTCGTTTTTATGCCTTCTTATAAAGTCTACGCACTCATCCCCTTTATCGTCTGTTAAATATGTTATGGTTTGTGGTTTTTTATAGTTTGAGATAATCGGTCGGTCATATTTTGCTCCTTTATATTCTGATGGAAAATAGTTATGTCCACCTCCTAGGTAACCCCAAAACTCATCAAAGCCTCTGTTAGTAGGATAGAATTGCTCTTCCTCTCCCAAATGCCATTTACCAATTATTCCATTTACATACCCTAACTCAGACAGTCTATCAGCAATTGTTTTTTCAGAGACTGGGAGTCCTGAATATTCAGGATTAAATTGAGGAAGTGCAGTAGTTAGATTGTTGTCATATCCAAAATTCACTTGATTTCTCCCTGTAATTAAGCCTGCCCTAGAAGGGGCACATACTGGAGCAGAAACATATGCTTCTGTGAATATTACACCAGAATTAGCCAAAGCGTCAATATGAGGTGTTTTGATTTGTGTGCTCCCAGTAAACCCTAGGTCTCCGTAGCCTAAATCATCTGCTAAAATGATGATGAAATTTGGTTTTGTCTCCTCATTTTGCTGGGCTTTAACCCACCCATTTAATACCATTAAAGCTATTAATAATGTTCTAATTTTCATATTTTTAATTTCTATGGAATTGTAACCTATACATTTTGTGGATCATTAGTAAATTTAATATTTAAGAAATATATACAAAATGACCCATTACTAAGGGCTATTACCTCAATGACTTTTTAAAGGTTCCATTATTATTAAAAAACTTTAATGCATTTCGGATTAGCTAAAATGGTCGGTTTTTTTCAGAATGGTTTTTTCTTAGAGTGAATGGGAGTATAATTAGACACAACCTCAATCCTAGAAGTGATTAAAAAAGATATTTTTGATTTCCATGAGTGATGCAATTTTACCTAATTATTTTTGTAATGGAATAAAGCACTCATATAAAGGAATTAAACACAATTATAACAGGTAAAAAATTTATATGATAAACAAATTAATTGTATTCATTACTATTTCAATAACAATACTTAGTAGTTGTAAAAAGGATGCTGTCAAAGACAATTTAGAAAAATGTTATTCAAACACTAATTCACAGACTTTAGTTCATGATGGTATCAATAGAGAATATGTCTTGTATATACCAGAATCTTACGGAGGTACATCAGCAGTTCCTCTATTGATCAATTTTCATGGTTTTGGAGAAAGTGCTAGTAAATTTATGAGTTATGTCAATATGCGTTCATTAGCAGAAGCTGATACTTTTATTTTAGCCTATCCTCAAGGAAGTTGTTTGGATGGTTCATCACATTGGAATGCTTGTCCAAATGGCGGAGACAATAAAAGTGATGCCGATGACTTTGGTTTTGTTAAATCAATGATTGATGAAATTTCATCTCAATACAAAATAGATATGGAAAGAATTTATGCCGCTGGATACTCAAATGGTGGTATGATAGCATATGGACTTGCGAACCATAAAAGTGATTTAATTGCTGCGGTAGCATCGGTTTCAGGAGTAATGTTAGATTGTATTGGGCCAACAAGTCATCCAATGCCAGTAGTGCATCTTCACGGAACCTCTGATGGTGTTCTACCATACAATGGAGGTGATGGATGGAACTCCACACAAAGTACATTAGACCATTGGATTAATTTCAATAACACAGTCACTATTCCAACTGTAACAAGTGATAATAATATTGAACATTATACCTACGGTCAAGGAGATCGTTTAGTGTCTGTGGAACATTACAAATATATTGGTGGAGACCATGTTTGGTTTAACTCAACTTTTAAAGGTCAAAATACATCTGAATTGATTTGGAACTTTTTATCACGATTTGACATAAATGGATTGAGATAAAAAAATAAAAGTGAACAATAATCGCTTTACGTAATACGGGTAAAAGTCTTTAAGTACTGATCAAGATATATCTTCTAGATAATTAAATAGTAGCTAAAAAGATATTTTTTGATCCTCATGGTTGATGAAATTTTTTCACCTAGTTTATCGATATTAAAGCGTTTCTTAGGTGCTTACGATATACTTTTTTCTGAAATTGATTTTACAGGGAATAGATGGTTGAGAGGGATGAGTGGGTTTTAGAGAAGTAGTTTTTTGTTGATAGGGGTTTAGGGCTGTTTTGGTTTGTTATCTTAGGGGGGTTGTTGTTTTTTGGGGTTTTAAAAAAAATCAAGGGTCTAAAAACCTTATGAGAAAAACGAAATAATTTTTGAAGTATATGAAGTTTGGTGCCCCTTCGGATTTTCGAAGTCATATAGAGGCTCAATTTGAATCTGGAATGAGTTGGGATAATCAAGCAGAATAGGATTTAGATCATATTATTCCATTATCAAGTGCAGAAAATAAGACCGAGATGACGGCTTTAAGTTATTATAAAAACACACAGCCTCTGTGGGAAAAGGAAAATGCTCAAAAATCTAACAACCACGACCTCATAGAAAAAGAAGAATATCTGAAGTGGTATCATCAGAATGTTGCTAAGTAATATTTAGATTGTAAACCCTTTAGACTTTACACTTATTTGACACTTAAATATTATATTTGCTCTTCCGCTTTTAAGGTCTTTAAGGTTTCGTGAATTTGGAAAATACGTAAATTTATACGTAAATAGGGTTTAACCAACGCCCCATAAATTTTCAAAAACCCTTGTTAACCTCTATTGACAGTAGAACAGGTCCTATAGCTCAGTTGGTTAGAGTAGCTGACTCATAATCAGTTGGTCCC
>JAYNHF010000017.1:0-52944 GCA_038107695.1 Flavobacteriaceae bacterium
ATGTAGTGCTCCTCTGCAGAACCACCAACAGAGAAACCTCTTCTTGCAGCTTCAGAAAGAATAAAACTCATTTCTGCATAATCGAATAATACACCCCTGAAATCAGGGGCATACAAAGTTTGTGATATGTGAGAATTATCATTAAATGGGGTGGCAGTGCCATAAGGTCCACCTAAGTATGCACCATCTATTTTTGAAGTGGGGTCAAAAAACTTATCTGCTCTGGGATCAGTTAAGTCATTCATTACATCAACAAAAGTATCAGCAGGAATAAAATCTTGTCTTCCAGATTGAACCAAATCTTCCCACAATGGATTCGTATTCGGAGGTGATCCTTCAAACTTTATGAACGCATTGTCAGTATTTGCCAAAATTGCATTGGAATAATTACCTTCTATAAGCTCTTTAGCTACAGTGTTATTTTGGTCAAATAGGCGTGAACCTAATTTTACCAAGAGCGAACTACCGAATTTTTTCCATCCAGACATAGAGCCAGAAAATATCAAATCATCTGAGGTATAACCAGACCCAGACCCAGATAGTCCAGACAATGCAGTTTTCGTACGATCAATCAAATCGGTATAAATTTCCTTGGCATCATCGTATTTTGGTGCAAGAACAGGAGATTCCCCTTCTGCATTTAGTGACTCAGTGTATGGTACATCTCCAAACGCATCCACAAGCATCTGCCAAGCATAAACCGATAGTAACTCTATTTGGGCAACTTTGATTGTATTAGATGTTTGTTTTTTTGCATTTTGTAAATCTCCCAATACGTCACGATAAAATTCGGAGAACATGTAGTCTGGGATCTCCCTGTTTTGCATATCGTAGTTAGCCTCATCTGTGTATTGTGTTTGTGTCCAATACTGGGCATAAAGTCTAAAGTTATTTTCGTTAACATTTGTAGATTCTATGAAATCAGTTAAACTATTAATTGCCGAAACAAATAACTGATTATCAGAAACCTCTGCTGGGGCATTAAGATTTTTATTTAATCCTTCATAGGCCTCGTCCGAAGAGCAACTCGCCAGGACAAGTAAAAAAATTGTATAGAAATATTTTTTCATTTTTTTTATGTTAAATGTTCAAATTTTAAAAATTAAACCTAAGATTCAAACCATAGGTTTTAACAGCAGGATAAGCACCTGTTTGATAACCCTGGCGATTTCCAGCTCCAAGACCAGCTTCAGGATCTGTATAAGGTGAGTTCTTGTGAATGATCCAAAGATTTCTACCAACAAATGCGATTGAAGCGTTTGTAAAAGGTGTTTGATCAATAAAGCTCGATGGGAATGTGTAACCTAGTTTAAGTTCTCTTAATTTAATAAATGAAGCATCATGCACATGCATTTCGTGGGGTGCTCCAATGGAAGTCCAGCCTTCTGGATTTGCATAATAGTCATATCTGCTCATTACATCTGTATTCTCTGTTCCAGCCACATTAGCTACACCATCTTTTATCTCAGCATCATCAGGGAGAATAACCCCATCTAATCTTTTACCTCCTCCGTTGGGGATGGTCAATCTTATGTCATTACCTAAGTGGTTTAATCCAACTGATCGATCATAAGCTCCCGTTCCGAAACCATACCAGGTATCTAGGGAGAAGAAATCACCACCTTTTTGAATATCGATCAAAAAGCTCATGTCAAAATTCTTGTAAGAAAAAGAGTTTCTTATACTTCCTGTCCAATCAGGGTTAATGTCTCCAATAACATTATCAGAGTTAGAAGTTCTCAAGTAATGTGCATATTCGTATTCATTATCTCCTGAACCTGTTTTTCTCACATTTAACACTTTGTCTCCATTAGCATCTCTTACGTATGCGTGGCCTCGGATAACACCAAAGGCATCTCCTACTTTACCACCAATGGATACCCCTCCTTGAGGAGACATTAGGTTCAGATATTCAATTGCCGCTCCTGTTGCGTCATTACCAAGACTTAAAATTTCTGAAGTATAAGCGTTGTAATTCAACGTAACCCCCCATTTGAAATCATTTGTTTCCATAATTGAACCTCGAATTAAAGCTTCAAAGCCCTTGTTTTTGATACTACCAGCGTTTGTGTCAATTCTGCTAAATCCAGTAGAGGGCGATATATCTAAAGAGGTTAAAAGGTTGTCTGTTGTTTTATCATAAACTGAAAAATCAAAACTTAACCTTCCGTCGAATAAAGTCATTTCCAACCCAAGTTCATTTTCAGTAAATGACTCAGCAATCAAATTTTGATTAGGAAGTGTACTTGGATATGAAGCAGAGGCGGCGCCATTTCTGGCAGGGTTTATGGTATAAGCTTTGAAAACATTATATGGATCAGTGTCATTACCAACCACCGCATGGTTTCCTCTTAGTTTAGCGAATGTAATGGCTTCACTTTCAATTAGATTCGATAGGATAATTGATCCTGAAAGAGAATAATATCCGTAAGTATTATTGTCAATAGGAAGTGCAGATGATCTATCCCTTCTGTATGTTCCTTCCACAAAATAGGTGTCTTTAAAGCTAAAATTTAATGAGGAGTAGAGACCATCAACTTTCTTCTGTGCATCGTATTGAAATACATCTGAAGCTGTCAATGGATTTGCTGAGTTAGAAAGCGAAAATATGCCTGGGAAATTTAAACCGCCGTTGGTATTGGCCCTAGTGTGATCCCAATTCTGTACTCTCAGGCTGTAACCTGCTAGTGCTACCAAGTCAATGTCATCGCTCAAATCCTTGGAGTAGTTCAGAATTAGGTCGTAGTTATATTCTGATCTAACCCTATCTTCTACTCGATATCCAGGTTGATCATCAAATAGATTGGCTCCTTTACTTCCAGTACCTAGAGCAATATTTGCTCTTTGTTCTCTTATTTCAGTTACATTATCATAGGTTACACGTCCTAAAACATTAAACTCCTCATTGATATCGTATGTGAGACTAATGTTTCCAAAATATCGATTTCGGGAGTCAGTAGTATAGTTGTTGTAGCGTGACCAATAGGGGTTGTCGAAATACAATGGTTGATGATTTGGAGAAGCTGTTGCATCATCGGTATTGGTTCCAATCATGTTCCAAGAATAATTTTTGCCAGTTTCTTCAAAAACTCTTTTTTGCTCCAAAATACTGGCACCTACAGACCACCATTGTCTAAAGCCTTGCATTGGATTTAATCCATCATATCCCGTTCCAAATCGACCAGTAGTATGGGTGTTAACATAAGTTATAGAAGCATCGGTAGTTAGCTTACCAAAGTTTCTTGTTGCCCTCAATGAAGCAGTATTTCTTTCCATCATAGAATTCGGAAGAATACCATCTGAATCAACATTTGTAAAACTCATTCTAAAAGAACCATTTTCGTTAGCATCTGCAAAGGAAATAGAGTTTTGAATAGTAACGTCAGTTTCGAAGAAGTCATTAGGAGTATCGTTGGGTGCAACTGCAGGAGCAGTTTTTTGATACAAATCTTCCCATTCAGGCACCATGTTATACCAATGATGTATTTCCTGCCCCACTAATTTTGGTCCATATGAGCCATCATCTCCAGTGTAGAATGAAGATTTATTTCCCCATTGACCATAATAATTTCCAGTCCATTGGGCTCCTGATTCAATTGTAGAAGGACCCTTGTAAGCTCTTCTGTATTGACCATAACCATACCCATACTGATCTTGATAAACAGGTAATGTTTCTTTATCAACATACCCTACAGTTGCTTGTGAGTTAAAGGAAATTCCCATTCCTTTTTTTACTTTCCCTTTTTTTGTAGTAATTAAAATAACACCATTCGATGCTCTAGAACCATACAGTGCAGAAGCTGCAGCACCCTTTAGAACAGAAACTGAAGCTATATCGTCTGGATTGATATCCATGGCAGCGTTACCAAAATCAACACCTCCTCTTCCTCTTTCCATGTCTCTACTATTTCCTGTCTCATTATCAATAGGGGTTCCATCCACCACAAAAAGTGCTTGATTTGATCCTGTTAGAGATGAATATCCTCTGATAACAACGTTGGCGGATCCCCCCATTGTATTAAATGATTGAATATCGAGGCCAGCCACTTCTCCCTGTAAGGCTTCCAATGGATTAATAGACTTTACATCATCCATTGATTCACCACTGACAGTTTGAACCGCATAACCCAAAGATTTCTTTTCTCTGGATATGCCCAAAGCCGTTACAACCACTTCTGATAGTTGATTGTCGGATTGCATTTGAATGTCAAAATTTGTAGAGTCACCGACAACCAATTCTTGATTGGCATACCCCACATAAGAAATCACCAAAGTGCCATTTTGCTGAACATTAATGCTAAAATTACCATCAAAATCAGTGGTTGTTCCTTTGTTGGTGCCTTTTTCGATCACCGTTGCTCCTGGGAGTGGTAACCCATTTTCGTCCGTTACGTTTCCGCTGACCATAGTCTGTTGCGAGAATCCCACCATTGTTCCTCCCATCCAAAGGAGCAAACTTATATAAAAGGTGAGAGGATAAACTTTTATTTTGTTCATGTTAAGTTAAGATTTGAGTTTAATGAATCGAATTTCTTAAAAATTCGTTAAAGCCCAGATGGAGATTGTGGTTTCGCGTTATATATATTGATGATACCCTTGCGAGAATTACAGTTTTTACGCCTAAAACTGAGGGTTTTCGGAAGTTTCAACCCAATAAAAAAAAATATGCTTTTATAAAGTTTACTCAGAATACATGCCCATTGCGGTGTAGGAAAAGTCTTATTCATTTATGCTATTCCTTCTGGATCAATTCAAAAATAGGTTATCTAATAGCATCTTACCTAATTCTCATTGTGTAAAATTTTTATTTTCTAAACGCTGAATTTCAGTTACTTAAAATTATTTATTCTGACAAATTAGGAAGTGATGCGTTTATTTGTTGAACACCAAAATGATCCTAACGTTGGCGGTGTTGATTTCAATCGAAAAAAACAGGAGAATTAAAGATTAAAAAAGAAAAATAGATTGCTGAAAATTAATTGGCGATAATTTTTTAAAAAAACTACAAAATTTGGGGGTTAAGGGTTTGAATAGAAAAAAATAATTTCTACATTTGCACGCCCATAAAAATGGGGTTTTTATAAAAATTTATGCCAACGATAGCACAATTAGTACGAAAAGGAAGAGTCACCATTACCAAGAAGAGTAAATCGGCGGCTTTGGATTCGTGTCCACAAAGACGTGGGGTATGCACTCGTGTATACACTACCACGCCCAAAAAGCCGAACTCAGCAATGAGAAAAGTTGCAAGGGTTCGTTTGACCAATGGAAAAGAGGTCAATGCTTACATTCCCGGAGAAGGACACAACCTCCAAGAGCACTCGATAGTATTGGTACGTGGCGGAAGAGTTAAGGACTTACCGGGAGTCCGTTATCACATTGTAAGAGGGGCACTCGACACCGCAGGTGTAGAAGGTCGCCTACAACGCCGTTCCAAATACGGTGCCAAACGACCTAAGAAATAGCCTTAATTCCTTAATGACTAATTATGAGAAAAAGACAAGCTAAGAAACGCCCCCTGCTTCCTGATCCTAAATTCAACGACCAACTCGTTACTCGATTTGTCAATATGTTGATGTGGGATGGAAAAAAATCTACAGCCTTTAATATTTTCTATGATGCCATGGAAATTGTAGAGGAACGCAACCAAGACGAAGAGAAAACACCTTTAGAGCTTTGGAAAGATGCTCTTTCCAACGTTATGCCTCACGTGGAAGTTAGAAGTAGAAGAGTAGGAGGAGCTACTTTTCAAATACCCATGCAAATTCGTCCAGACAGAAAAGTTTCTCTGGCCATGAAGTGGTTGATTACTGCTGCTCGCAAGCGCAACGAAAAATCAATGGCGCTTCGCCTTGCCCAAGAGGTATTGGCGGCTGCCAAGGAAGAAGGTGCTGCCGTTAAGAAAAGAGTTGATACTCACAAAATGGCTGAAGCCAATAAAGCATTCTCACACTTCAGATTTTAATCAAAAATGGCAAGAGATTTAAAATACACTCGAAACATCGGTATTGCTGCGCACATTGATGCGGGAAAAACAACAACTACCGAAAGGATATTGTTCTACACTGGAGTGAGTCACAAAATAGGTGAAGTGCACGATGGTGCTGCCACCATGGATTGGATGGAGCAAGAGCAAGAAAGAGGGATTACCATTACCTCTGCTGCTACAACTTGTACCTGGCAATTCCCAACCGAACAAGGAAAACCCACAGCAGATGCAAAGGGTTATCACTTCAATATTATCGATACTCCCGGTCACGTGGATTTTACGGTAGAAGTAAACCGATCACTCAGAGTACTTGATGGATTGGTTTTTTTATTTTCGGCCGTTGATGGAGTAGAGCCTCAGTCAGAAACCAACTGGCGTTTAGCGGACAACTACAAAGTACCTCGTATCGGTTTTGTCAATAAGATGGATCGACAAGGATCAAATTTCCTTAACGTCTGTCAGCAAGTGAAGGACATGTTAAAATCCAACGCTGTTCCTATCGTTTTGAACATTGGTGATGAGGAGGATTTTAGAGGTATCGTGGATCTGGTCAAAAACAGAGCCATTGTTTGGCACGACGATAACTTCGGATCTACTTTTGACGTTATTGATATTCCTGATGATCTGAAGGAAGAAGCGGAGACCCTCCGTGGACAGCTCATTGAAGCTGTTGCAGAGTATGACGAAAATTTACTAGAAAAATATTTTGAGGACCCTGATTCCATCACCGAAGATGAGGTTCACAATGCACTTAGGGCTGCGACCCAGGAGATGAGTATCATCCCGATGATTTGTGGTTCTTCTTTCAAAAATAAAGGAGTTCAATTTTTATTGGATGCCGTTTGTCGTTATTTGCCTTCACCCGAGGACAAAGACGCAATTGTGGGAACTGACCCCGATAGTGGTAATGAGATATCAAGAAAACCAGAAGTCAGCGAACCTTTTTCCGCATTGGCTTTCAAAATCGCTACCGATCCCTATGTAGGTCGTTTGGCATTCTTTAGAGCTTATTCTGGTAGATTGGACGCAGGTTCTTATGTATTGAACAACCGTACTGCCAAAAAAGAGCGTATCTCTCGGATCTATCAGATGCACTCGAACAAACAAAATGCGATCGAATTTATCGAAGCTGGAGATATTGGAGCAGCTGTTGGATTCAAAGACATCAAAACCGGAGATACCCTCTCTGCCGAGAAATCTCCTATCATTCTAGAAAGTATGGACTTTCCAGATCCTGTAATTGGGATTGCTGTCGAGCCAAAAACCAAAGCAGACGTTGACAAACTGGGAATGTCTTTGGCCAAACTCGCTGAGGAAGATCCTACTTTTCAGGTGAAAACCGATGAAGCTTCTGGACAGACTGTAATCTCTGGTATGGGAGAATTGCACTTAGATATTATCATCGATCGTTTGAGACGTGAATTCAAGGTAGAAGTCAACCAAGGCCAACCACAGGTAGAGTATAAAGAAGCACTAACTGCAGTTGCGGATCACCGTGAAGTTTACAAGAAACAAACCGGTGGTCGTGGAAAATTTGCGGACATCGTGTTTACCCTTGAACCTGCCGAGGAGGGTAAAGTTGGGCTAGAGTTCGTCAATGAGATCAAAGGAGGAAACATTCCCAAAGAATACATTCCTTCTGTTGAAAAAGGTTTTAGAGATTCGATGAAAAACGGTCCACTGGCTGGATTTGAAGTAGATGCCATGAAGGTAACGCTTAAAGACGGGTCTTTCCACCCTGTGGATTCAGATTCCCTATCTTTTGAATTGGCTGCAAAATTAGGATTCAAAGAATCAGCTAGAGCTGCCCGAGCCGTGATTATGGAGCCCATTATGAAATTGGAGGTTTTGACTCCAGAGGAAAATATGGGTGATATTGTTGGGGATTTGAACCGAAGAAGAGGACAGGTGAACTCAATGGACGATAGAGCTGGATCCAAAGTGGTTAAGGCCGAGGTTCCATTGTCTGAAATGTTTGGATACGTTACCTCTCTTAGGACACTCTCTTCGGGGCGTGCTACTTCCACCATGGAATTTGACCATTACGCCGAAACACCCTCCAACATATCTGAAGGTGTGATTGCAGACATTAAAGGAAACAACGCATAAAGCTTAAATAATGAGCCAAAAAATTAGAATAAAATTAAAATCTTACGATCACAATTTGGTAGATAAATCTGCTGACAAGATCGTAAAGACCGTAAAAACTACCGGTGCTGTGGTTACGGGACCTATCCCATTGCCCACTCACAAGAAAATTTTCACGGTATTGCGTTCTCCACACGTCAACAAGAAGTCGCGAGAACAATTCAAACTAAATTCATACAAACGACTATTGGACATTTACAGTTCTTCTTCAAAGACCATTGATGCTTTGATGAAATTGGAATTGCCCAGTGGAGTAGAAGTAGAAATCAAAGTATAATTTTAAAACAAAAATAAATGTCTGGGTTAATAGGAAGAAAAATCGGCATGACCAGTCTCTTTGACGAAAAAGGGAAAAACATCCCTTGTACTGTCTTGGAAGTTGGACCATGTGTGGTTACCCAAGTCAGAACCAAAGCGGTTGACGGGTATGATGCACTTCAACTGGGTTTCGATGACAAGGCAGAAAAAAGAGCCACTAATGCCGCTAAAGGGCATTTCAAAAAAGCAAATACGGCTCCTAAGAAAAAGCTCGTCGAATTCCAGAATTTTGAACAAGAATACAAACTAGGAGATACCATAACGGTAGATCATTTCGTAGAAGGTGAATTTGTTGATGTTTCGGGTACATCCAAAGGAAAGGGATTCCAAGGAGTAGTCAAGCGTCACGGGTTTGCTGGAGTTGGACAAGCTACTCATGGTCAGCACAATCGACTGAGAGCACCAGGTTCCATTGGAGCAGCCTCCTATCCTGCCAGAGTTTTCAAAGGGATGCGCATGGCTGGACAAACTGGAAACGAAAAAGTGAAGGTGCAAAACCTTTCTGTTGTAAAAGTGGTAACCGAAAAGAATCTTTTGGTGGTCAAAGGCTGTGTTCCTGGTCACAAAAATTCTTACGTAATTGTTAGGAAATAATGGAATTATCTGTACTCAATAATAAAGGAAAAGAGACCGGTAGAAAGGTTAAATTGGACCCTTCGGTTTTTGGAATTGATCCTAACGATCATGCCATTTACTTGGATGTAAAACAACATTTGGCTAACAAACGTCAAGGAAATCACAAATCCAAAGAAAGAGCTGAGATTGTGGGAAGTACCCGTAAAATCAAAAAGCAAAAAGGAACAGGTACTGCCAGAGCTGGTAGTATCAAGAGTCCTATTTTCCGTGGCGGTGGTCGTATTTTTGGACCTACTCCCAGAGATTACAACCAGAAAGTCAATAAGAAAGTAAAAAGATTGGCAAGAAAGTCTGCTTTGAGTATCAAGGCAAAGGAAAAATCTATCTTGATCGTTGAAGATTTCAAAATGGATGCTCCCAAAACTTCTGCTTACATAGAGGTTTTAAACGCCTTGGGTCTTACAGACAAAAAGTCCCTGTTGGTCTTGGGTGAACCAAATAATAATGTATATTTGTCCTCTCGAAATTTGGCTCATTCTAAAGTCGTAAACAACTCAGAATTAAGCACTTACCAAATAACTAACGCATCCAGTGTGGTGCTATTTGAAAGCGCTGTTGCCGAAATACAGACCATTTTAAACAAAGCCTAAAGCAATGGATATTTTAATAAAACCTATAATCACCGAAAAAGCCACCACCGCCAGTGAGCTTCATAACTGTTATAGTTTTTTGGTCAATACCAAAGCCAACAAGGTGGAAATTAAAAAAGCTGTCGAGGCAGCCTATGGCGTGTCTGTTGAGAAGGTCAGAACCCTCAACTATGGTCCAGAGAGAAAAACAAAATATACCAAAACAGGTGTCCAATCAGGAAAAACCAACGCTACAAAAAAAGCCGTGGTTCAAGTTGCTGAGGGCGATGCCATAGATTTTTATAGTAATCTTTAAACGCGTCTGATGTCAGTAAGAAAATTAAAACCAGTAACCCCCGCGCAGCGTTTTAGAGTAGTAAATGGATTTGACGCAATTACTACTGATAAGCCGGAAAAGAGCTTGCTCGCTCCGAAGAAGCGTACTGGAGGAAGAAACAACAGGGGAAAAATGACTGTCCGTCATCGTGGTGGTGGTCACAAAAAGAGATACCGTATCATTGATTTCAAGCGAAACAAATTCGACGTTGTCGCTGAAGTTAAATCTATTGAATACGATCCCAACCGTACAGCTTTTATTGCCCTTTTGGAATATAAAGACGGAGAAAAGCGATACATCGTTGCACAAAATGGCCTTGAGGTAGGACAGAAAATTAGTTCAGGAGAAAAAGCTACCCCTGAGGTAGGAAATGCGTTGTTGTTGTCCAAGATTCCCTTGGGTACCATCATTTCATGTATTGAACTGAATCCCGGTGCTGGAGCTGTTATTGCTCGAAGTGCTGGAGCGTTTGCTCAATTAATGGCTCGAGATGGAAAATTGGCAACGATAAAATTGCCCTCTGGCGAAACCCGTGCCATCCCTACCACTTGTATGGCGACGATTGGTGTTGTATCCAATTCTGATCATCAGTTACTGGTTTCTGGAAAGGCGGGACGTTCACGTTGGATCGGTAGAAGACCGAGAACTCGTCCTGTAGCAATGAACCCTGTCGATCATCCCATGGGTGGTGGAGAAGGCCGTGCCTCTGGAGGACACCCAAGATCTAAAAATGGTATTCCTGCTAAAGGATTTAGAACCCGTTCTAAGACCAAAGCGAGTAATAAATTTATCATAGAACGTAGAAAAAAATAATCAATTATGGCTCGTTCATTAAAAAAAGGACCCTTCGTTGCGCTTAGCCTTGAAAAAAAGGTTCAGAAAAACGTTGAAGAAAATAAAAAGGCAGTGATCAAAACATGGTCTCGCGCTTCATTGATTACTCCCGATTTTGTAGGGCAAACCATTGGTGTTCACAACGGACGTCAATTTGTTCCTGTTTATATTACAGAAAACATGGTGGGTCACAAATTAGGAGAATTTTCCCCTACCCGTTCCTTTAGAGGACATGCTGGGGCAAAAAATAAAGGAAAAAAATAATTTACGGACATGGGAAAGCGTAAAAGAGAATCCGCAGCGGCAATAAAAGAAGCTAATAAAAGTTTAGCTTTTGCCAAATTGAACAATTGTCCTACTTCACCTCGAAAAATGAGATTGGTTGCCGATCAAGTCAGAGGAGAAGATGTAAACAAGGCATTGGCTATTTTGAAATTTAGTCCCAAAGAAGCCTCTAGGAAGTTGGAAAAACTTTTGATGTCAGCCATTTCCAATTGGCAAGCCAAGAATGAAGAAGCCGATGTAGAGAAGGCCGCGTTGTTTGTAAAAGAAATTAAAGTGGACGGTGGGAAGATGTTGAAGCGTCTCCGACCAGCACCACAAGGAAGAGCACACAGAATTAGAAAGCGCTCTAATCATGTAACCCTAGTTTTAGGAGCTAATAATTTAGAAAATTAATATGGGACAGAAAACCAATCCTATCGGCAATCGTTTGGGGATCATCAGAGGATGGGACTCCAATTGGTATGGTGGCCGTAATTACGGGGATAAACTTGCTGAAGATGATAAAATTAGAAGGTACATCCATGCGCGTTTGGCCAAAGCAAGCGTATCTAACGTCATCATTGAGCGTACTCTAAAACTCATTACCATTACCATTACCACGGCTCGTCCTGGAATCATCATTGGTAAAGCTGGTCAAGAGGTAGATAAGCTCAAAGAGGAGTTGAAAAAAATTACCAACAAGGACATTCAAATCAATATTTTTGAAATCAAACGTCCCGAATTGGATGCCCAATTGGTAGCCGCCAGTGTTGCGCGCCAAATTGAAAGTAGAATTTCATACAGACGTGCTATCAAGATGGCCATTGCGGCTTCTATCCGCATGAATGCAGAGGGAATTAAAATTCAGATTTCTGGACGATTGAATGGTGCCGAAATGGCGCGTTCTGAATCCTACAAAGAAGGAAGAATTCCTTTATCAACTTTCAGAGCAGATATAGATTATGCTTTGGTGGAGGCTCATACGACTTATGGTCGTTTGGGAATCAAGGTTTGGATCATGAAAGGCGAGGTTTTCGGAAAAAGAGAACTGTCTCCTTTGGTGGGAATGTCCAAAAAGTCGGGAGGCGGAAACAACAAAGGCGGAGGAGCCGGTGGACGTCAACAAAGAAGAAGAAACAACAATAATAGATAGGTAAAATGTTACAACCTAAAAGAACCAAATTCCGAAAAGCGCAGAAAGGACGCATGAAGGGAATTTCCCAAAGGGGCAGCCAACTTTCCAATGGAATGTTTGGGATCAAATCTTTGGATTCAAAATTTATTACCTCCAGGCAAATCGAAGCGGCAAGGATTGCAGCTACTCGATATATGAAAAGAGAAGGTCAATTGTGGATCAAGATTTTTCCAGACAAGCCCATTACCAAGAAACCTTTGGAAGTACGTATGGGTAAAGGAAAAGGAGCTCCAGAATACTTTGTGGCTGTTGTCAAACCTGGTAGAATCATGTTCGAAATTGCCGGTGTACCCATGGACGTTGCCAAAGAAGCTCTAAGGTTAGCAGCACAAAAGCTTCCAGTTAAAACCAAATTTATTATTGCTCGAGATTTTCAAGCTTAATTTTAGAAGAAAATGAAAACATCAGAAATCGAAAAATTATCCCTTGAGGACTTGCAAGACAAGTTGGCGGAGTTTCAGAAACAACTCTCTGACTTAAAAATGAATCATGCCGTTAGTCCACTTGAAAATCCGTTACAGATCAAAACAGCTCGAAGAACTGTTGCGAGACTATTAACTGCTATTACCACAAAGCAAAACGAAATTACCGCCTGAGGATATGGAAAATAGAAATCTAAGAAAAGAGCGTATTGGTATTGTCACCAGCAATAAAATGGAAAAGTCCATCGTTGTATCAGAAGTCAAAAGGGTGAAGCACCCCATGTACGGTAAATTCGTTCTCAAGACAAAAAAATACGTAGCACACGACGATCTTAACGATTGCAATATCGGTGATACTGTAAAAATAATGGAAACGCGACCTTTGAGTAAGTCAAAATGTTGGCGTTTGGTTGAAATAATAGAAAGAGCTAAATAATAATGTTACAGCAAGAATCTAGATTAAAAGTAGCTGACAATACGGGTGCCAAAGAAGTTTTGGCCATCAGAGTATTGGGAGGAACCAAAAGAAGATATGCCTCTTTGGGAGATAAAATTGTTGTTTCTGTTAAAGAAGCCTCTCCCTCTGGGACTGTCAAAAAAGGTCAAGTCTCTCAAGCCGTAGTGGTGCGAACAACCAAAGAAGTTCGTCGTGCCGATGGCTCATACATTCGTTTTGATGATAACGCTTGTGTGTTGTTAAACCCCACTGGTGAAATGAGAGGTACACGTGTTTTTGGCCCTGTGGCCAGAGAGCTACGTGACAAGCAATTTATGAAAATCGTATCATTAGCACCTGAGGTGCTTTAAACCATTGCCATGGGTAAGATAAAAATTAAAAGAGACGATAAAGTACTGGTCATTTCTGGAGAGCACAAAGGCGCTGAAGGAAAAGTGGTCAAAGTGATGCGTGATCAAAATAAGGCCATCATTGAAGGTGTTAATTTGATAAAAAAACACGCCAAACCCAGTGCTCAAAATCCTCAAGGAGGAATCATCGAAAAAGAAGCTCCGATCCACATTTCCAACCTATCTCTAACTACTGCCGATGGCGAAGCCACTCGAGTTGGTTTCAGATTTGAGGATGGAAATAAGGTTCGTTTTGCAAAAAAAAATAATGAAGTAGTGTAATGAGTTATCAAGCAAGACTTAAGAAAGAATACAATGATCGCATTGTTGCATCGTTAAAAGAGGAGTTCGGATACGTTAATGTGATGCAAGTTCCCAAGCTCGAAAAAATTATCATCAGTCGTGGTGTCGGTGCTGCAGTCGCTGACAAAAAGTTGATTGACTATGCTTTGGACGAATTGACAGGAATTTCGGGACAAAAGGCCATCGCAACCATCTCCAAAAAAGATGTCGCTGCTTTCAAGTTGCGAAAAGGGATGCCCATTGGTGCCAAAGTGACCCTTAGGGGAGAGCGTATGTACGAATTTTTAGATCGATTGGTGACCACTGCGCTCCCTAGAGTAAGAGATTTCCAAGGGGTCAAAGCCAATGGTTTTGACGGAAGAGGGAACTACAACCTTGGTATTACTGAACAAATCATCTTCCCTGAAATCGACATAGATAAGGTTAATAAAATATCAGGAATGGACATTTCCTTCGTAACGTCTGCCAACACAGATAAGGAGGCAAAGTCTTTGTTGAGTGAATTGGGGTTGCCCTTTAAAAAGAGTTAATTATGGCTAAAGAATCAATGAAAGCTCGCGAGAGAAAAAGAGCTAAAACTGTTGCTAAGTACGCTGCGAAAAGAAAAGCCCTAAAAGAAGCTGGGGATTATGAAGCCTTACAAAAGCTTCCACGCAATGCTTCTCCAGTAAGAATGCACAATCGTTGTAAGTTGACAGGTCGTCCAAAAGGTTACATCCGTCAGTTCGGAATTTCAAGGGTAACTTTTCGTGAAATGGCCAATAAAGGATTAATTCCAGGTGTAACAAAAGCAAGCTGGTAATTCAATAATAAAAAATATGTTTACAGATCCTATTGCAGATTATTTAACCCGAATCAGAAATGCCAATGCCGCTGGGCATATGGTGGTTGATATCCCTGCTTCAAAACTAAAGAAAGAGATTACCAAAATATTGTACGATCAAGGGTATATTTTGAGTTATAAGTTTGAAGAAACAGATAACAATCAGGGTAATATCAAAATTGCTCTTAAATACGACAAGATCACCAAAGAACCTGTAATTAAAAAAATACATAGAATTAGTACCCCTGGTTTAAGAAAGTATGCTTCAGCAGATAATTACCCCAGAATTTTGAATGGGTTAGGGATTTCGATTGTCTCTACCTCGCGAGGAGTAATGACTGGAAAGCAAGCTTCCCTTCAACATGTTGGGGGAGAATTACTTTGCTATGTTTATTAAAAGAAGTAAAAAGAATAAAAATGTCTAGAATAGGTAACAATCCCATCAATATTCCCGAAGGTGTCAGCATTGACATTCAAGCGGACAAGATTGTTGTAAAGGGAAAATTGGGAGAATTGACTCAAGACTACGATGGAGTGACTTTTGAAGTCGAGGACAATACCTTGAAGGTTAAGCGTCCCTCTGATTCTAAAGACCATCGTTCCAAGCACGGTCTTTTCCGAGCTTTGGTCAACAATATGGTGGAAGGAGTTTCCAAAGGTTTTACCAAAGAGTTGGAATTGGTTGGGGTAGGATATCGTGCCAGCAATCAAGGTCAGAAATTGGATCTCGCCTTGGGTTTTTCACACAACATTCTGTTTGATATTGCCCCCGAGGTAAAAGTGGAAACCGTTTCTGAAAAAGGTAAAAATCCAATTGTAAAGCTAAGCTCTCACGACAAACAGTTGTTGGGTTATGTGGCAGCGAAAATTCGTTCCTTCAGAAAGCCTGAGCCTTACAAAGGAAAAGGAGTCAAATTTGTAGGAGAACAAATCAGAAGAAAAGCAGGTAAATCTGCCTAATCAATAAGTTATGGGATTAACAAAATCAGCTAGAAGAAACAGGATCCACTTGAGGATCAGAAAGACCATTCAAGGTACTGCCGAAAAACCTCGTTTGTCTATTTACAGAAGCAACAAAGAAATCTATGCACAAGTCATTGACGACGTGAATGGAAAAACTCTTGCTGCTGCTTCCTCTCGTGATAAAGAAGTTGCAGATGCTAAAGTCGAGGGCAAAACAGGTGTAGCCCAATTGGTTGGTAAGTTGATTGGTGAAAGAGCTGTTAAAGCCGGTGTCAGCACCATAGGTTTTGATCGAAGTGGGTATTTGTACCACGGAAGAGTGAAATCACTCGCCGAAGGCGCACGTGAAGCGGGTTTAATTTTTTAAAAAAAATATATGTATCAGGATTATAAAAACGTTGAATTGGTAAAACCTGCAGGTCTGGATCTAAAAGACCGTTTGGTGGGTGTTCAACGTGTAACCAAAGTAACTAAAGGTGGACGAGCATTTGGATTTTCTGCTATTGTAGTAGTAGGTGACGAAAATGGAGTAGTAGGTCAGGGTCTTGGAAAGTCTAAGGAAGTTTCTGAAGCCATTGCCAAAGCAGTTGAAGATGCCAAGAAAAATTTGGTTCGTATTCCGATCACCAACGGTACGTTACCACATGAGCAGAAAGGAAAGTTTGGTGGTGCTAGGGTATTTTTAAAACCCGCCTCTGAGGGTACTGGAGTTATCGCAGGGGGAGCCGTTCGTGCTGTATTAGAGGCTGTAGGTGTCCACAATGTACTTTCAAAATCTCAAGGATCTTCGAATCCTCACAATGTAGTGAAAGCTACTTTTGATGCACTATTGCAACTGAGAAGTCCTCAGACCATTGCCAAACAAAGAGGAATTAGTTTGGAAAAAGTTTTTAACGGATAAGAATATAGATCATGGCCAAGATAAAAGTTACTCAAGTCAAAAGCAGCATTAAAAGAATGCAATCTCAGAAAAGAACTTTGGAAGCATTGGGTCTTAGAGGGATTGGTAAAGAGGTTACCCACGAGGCAACCCCCAACATTCTTGGAATGATCAACAAAGTAAAACATTTGGTTAAAACCACAGAAGTTTAAAAATGAGTTTAGAAAATTTAAAACCAGCCGAGGGTTCTACCCAAAGACAAGGAAAACGTTTGGGTCGAGGAGAAGGCTCTGGAAAAGGTGGAACGGCCGCAAGAGGCCATAAGGGAGCTAAATCCAGATCGGGTTACTCCAAAAAAATTGGATTTGAAGGAGGTCAGATGCCATTGCAACGACGTGTTCCCAAATTTGGTTTTAAAAACATCAACAGAGTCGCTTACAAAGGAATCAACCTAGATACCCTCCAGGCCCTTGCAGTAGACAAGAAAGTTAAGAAGGAAGTAACCTTTGAAAAACTAGTCGAATTGCGTTTGGCTGGAAAAAACGAATTGGTAAAAATATTAGGCAGAGGAAAATTGGATTCTCCTCTTAAAGTATCTGCTCACAAATTTTCAGCTACTGCTAAGGCAGCAATTGAGGCAGCAGGTGGTGAAGCCGTTACGATATAAAAATTAGAGATGAAAAAGTTTATTGAGACCATTTTAAACATTTACAACATTGAAGAATTGCGTGGGCGCATTGTTACCACCCTTACCCTCTTGTTGGTTTATCGTTTAGGGGCTCAAGTCGTTTTACCGGGAATAGATTCAGTTCAATTGGCAGAATTGGCCAATCGTACTGATGGAGGAGGTTTGTTGGGAATACTCAATGCCTTCACCGGAGGAGCTTTTGCCAATGCCTCTGTATTTGCTCTTGGAATCATGCCCTACATTTCTGCTTCAATTGTTGTTCAGTTGATGGGAATCGCTGTTCCTTATCTACAGAAATTACAGAAAGAAGGAGAAAGTGGTAACAAAAAAAGAACACAAATCACTCGGTGGTTGACCATTCTTATCTGTGTGATCCAAGCACCAGCTTATCTTTATGGATTATCTGCTTTGGGTGTGCCCGATAGCGCTTTTGTGATCGGAAGAGGGCCGTTGTTTATGTTTTCTTCTGTCATCATTTTAGTAACTGGGACCATCTTTGCCATGTGGCTGGGTGAAAAAATTACAGACAAAGGAATCGGTAATGGAATCTCTCTGTTGATTATGGTTGGGATCATTGCTAACCTTCCACTTTCTTTTACACAAGAGTTTGTATCTCGTGTTTCTGAGAACAACGGTGGTTTGATGATGATTTTAATTGAATTGGTATTGTGGGTGGTCATCATATTACTGAGTGTCCTTTTGGTAATGGCCGTCAGACAAATTCCTGTTCAGTATGCTCGAAGAACTGCTGCGGGAACCAATGAAAAAAATGTTTTTGGTTCACGCCAATACATTCCTCTTAAATTAAATGCATCGGGTGTGATGCCCATCATTTTCGCTCAGGCATTGATGTTTGCTCCTGCATACATTGGTGGAGCCTTTGGGGATTCATCTGTTGGTCAGTGGTTACAGACCAATTTTTCTGATATTTTTGGTTTGTGGTACAATATACTTTTTGCAGTATTGATCATCATATTTACCTATTTCTACACTGCGATTACTGTCCCAACCAATAAAATGTCAGATGATTTGAAAAGAAGCGGTGGTTTTGTCCCTGGTATTCGTCCAGGTAACGAAACTTCGGAATTCTTAGATACAGTAATGTCACACATCACTTTCCCAGGATCTTTGTACTTAGCGGCCATAGCAGTTTTCCCTGCTATAGTGGTTAAATTAATAGGCATGCAACAGGGATGGGCGTTGTTTTATGGCGGTACTTCCCTATTGATTATGGTAGGGGTAGCGATAGATACCATTCAACAAGTAAATTCCTATTTGTTGAATCGTCATTATGACGGATTGATGTCCAAAACCAGTAGAAACAGAAGAGCAGGAACAATATAATATGGCAAAGCAAGCAGCAATAGAACAGGAGGGAACCATTATCGAGGCATTATCGAATGCTATGTTTCGAGTAGAACTTGAAAATGGTCACGTCGTAACTGCCCATATTTCTGGGAAAATGCGTTTGCATTACATCAAATTGTTACCTGGTGACAAAGTTAAATTAGAAATGAGTCCTTACGATTTATCAAAAGCAAGGATCACTTATAGATTTTAAAATAGAAAAATGAAAGTAAGAGCTTCTTTAAAAAAACGAAGTGTAGATTGCAAGATCGTCCGCAGAAAAGGACGTTTATATGTAATCAACAAAAAAAATCCTCGATTCAAACAAAGACAAGGTTAAATTATGGCTAGAATATCAGGAGTAGACATTCCCAAACAAAAAAGAGGTGTTATTGCACTTACCTATATTTACGGTATTGGTAGGAGTCGTGCACAAGAGATATTGGCAATTTCTAAAGTTAGTGAAGACACTAAGGTATCCGATTGGACGGACGAGGAAACTGGAAGAATTCGTGAGGCTGTGGGCAGCTTCAAAATAGAAGGTGAATTGAGATCAGAGTTACAACTGAACATCAAACGTTTGATGGATATCGGTTGCTACAGAGGAATTCGTCACAGGGTTGGATTACCTTTGAGAGGTCAACGAACCAAAAACAATTCTCGTACCCGTAAAGGAAAAAGAAAGACTGTTGCAAACAAAAAGAAAGCCACTAAATAATAGCAATTAACTATGGCAAAAGTAACTACTAAAAAGCGTAAAGTCATTGTTGAAGCTTATGGTGAAGCTCATATCAATGCATCGTTCAACAACATTATTATCTCACTGACCAACAACAAAGGAGAAGTCATCACATGGTCATCGGCCGGAAAGATGGGCTTTAGGGGTTCTAAAAAAAACACACCTTATGCTGCTCAAACTGCAGCAGAGGATGCCTCAAAAGTAGCCTTAGAAGCTGGTTTGAGAAAAGTGAAAGTCTATGTCAAAGGACCTGGTAACGGACGTGAGTCTGCCATCAGAACTTTACACAATAGTGGTATTGAGGTTACCGAAATTATTGATGTTACCCCACTACCACATAATGGATGTCGCCCCCCTAAAAGAAGAAGAGTATAATTATTTTAACCTGTTATCGAAGGATTAGACCTTAATTCATAACACAAACATTTTATATGGCAAGATATATCGGTCCAAAATCAAAGATTGCAAGAAAGTTCGGAGAAGCTATTTTCGGACCTGACAAGGCTTTTGAAAAAAGAAATTACCCTCCCGGCCAACACGGAAACAACAGAAGGAGAGGAAAGAAGTCTGAATATGCAATCCAATTGCTTGAGAAGCAAAAGGCAAAGTACACCTATGGTATTTTAGAGCGTCAGTTCAGAAATATCTTTGAAAAAGCTAGTAGTAGTAAAGGAGTTACAGGTGAAGTATTACTTCAATTGTGTGAATCAAGATTAGATAACGTTGTCTATCGTTTGGGCGTTGCTCCATCGAGAAATGCCGCGCGACAATTGGTATCTCATCGCCATATCACAGTTAACGGTAAGGTTGTCAACATACCTTCTTTTACTTTGAACCCCGGAGATACCGTGGGAGTGAGAGAAAAGTCCAAATCTTTACAGGCCATATCTACTTCATTAGAAGCCAATTCATCGGTTTACGAATGGATGACCTGGAATAGCGAAACCTACGAAGGTAACTTTGTAAGCATTCCTCAACGCGCTCAAATTCCCGAAAATATTAAGGAACAACTGATCGTTGAATTGTACTCTAAATAATTAAAACACAGGAAGAAAAAACTATGGCAATATTAAATTTCCAAAAACCCGATAAGGTAATCATGATCGACTCCTCTGAGTTCGAAGGCAAATTTGAATTTCGACCTCTAGAACCAGGATATGGTCTTACTGTGGGGAACGCACTGAGAAGAGTACTTTTGTCTTCCCTTGAAGGTTTTGCAATTACTTCTGTCAAAATTGAAAATATAGAACATGAGTTTTCTACCATCCCCGGGATTGTAGAGGATGTCACTGAAATCATCCTTAACCTGAAACAGGTGAGATTCAAAAGACAGATTGAAGACGTGGAGGATGAAAAAGTGACCATCATGATCGGAGGTCAAGACCAGTTGAAAGCGGCTGATTTTCAAAAATTCATCTCTGGATTCCAGGTATTAAACCCTGATTTGGTGATCTGTAATTTAGAAAAAGGCGTTCAACTGAACATTGAAGTGACCATAGAAAAGGGTAGAGGATATGTTCCAGCAGAAGTCAACAAAAAGGCCAATGCTGCTTTTGGAGTCATTGCAATTGATTCCATTTTTACGCCCGTTAAGAATGTAAAATACAGTATTGAAAACTACCGTGTTGAGCAAAAAACAGATTACGAAAAACTGGTTTTTGAAATCATTACTGACGGTTCTATCCATCCTAAAGATGCACTTACTGAAGCTGCAAAGACACTGATTCATCATTTCTTGCTATTTTCTGATGAGCGCATTACTTTGGAGGCAGACGAAATTGCTCAGGCAGAAACTTACGATGAGGAATCTCTGCACATGAGACAATTGCTCAAGACCAAGTTGATCGATATGGATCTGTCTGTTAGAGCGTTGAATTGCTTGAAAGCAGCTGAAGTTGATACTTTAGGTGACTTGGTATCCTTCAATAAGAATGATTTGATGAAATTCAGAAACTTTGGTAAAAAATCATTGACAGAATTAGAAGAGTTGGTGGTTTTGAAAGGTTTGTCATTCGGAATGGATTTGGCCAAATACAAGTTAGATAAAGACTAGATTTTTTAGATATTAAATCATGAAACACGGAAAAAAAGTCAATCACTTGGGCAGAAAAGTGGCCCATAGAAAGTCAATGTTAGCAAACATGGCCTGTTCTTTGATTGAGCACAAGCGCATCAACACCACGGTTGCAAAAGCCAAAGCGTTGAAACAGTTTGTAGAACCTCTAATTACCAAATCAAAAAGCGACACCACCCACAACCGACGTTTGGTATTCAGCGCTTTGCGAAATAAATATGCTGTATCAGAACTCTTCAGGGATGTTGCACAAAAGATCGGCGACCGTCCAGGAGGGTATACTCGTGTGATCAAAATGGGTAACCGTTTGGGTGACAACGCTTCCATGGCCATGATTGAACTGGTTGATTTCAACGAGGTTTATAATGCCGAGAAAACAGCCAGTAAAAAATCAACACGTAGAAGTCGTTCTCGTAAAAAAACGGATAACACTGAAGCGTCTGTTGAGGCTACTGAGGCTACTGCTCAGAGTGCTAAAAAGGCTGAGACAGAACCAAAAGCTCCAGCTCCTGAAGCAAAAAAGAAAAAGGCTCCCAAAACGGAGGACAAAAAGGCATCTGAACCCAAAAAAGAAGACGATGCATAATACAATTTGTTGTTAATAATTTAAACTTTTATTAAAGGATAAGCTATTTAGTTTATCCTTTTTTTTGTGTTAATTTGTGTTCTAATATGATATACAAAACAAGAAAAAAAGCACTACTATTATTGGCCGATGGTACTAAATTCTTCGGGAAAGCTGTAGCTTCTGAAGGTACCCGTTTCGGAGAAATTTGTTTCAATACTGGAATGACAGGCTATCAAGAAATTTTTACAGACCCTTCCTATTTTGGTCAATTAATGATTACTACCAATGCTCACATTGGGAACTACGGTGTTCAGTCCGATGAGGCACAATCCGATGGGATCAAAATTGCAGGTTTAATCTGCAAAAACTTCAGTTACGACTACTCACGTTCTGCTGCAGATTCATCATTAGAAACCTATTTGGATGAGAACAATCTCTTCGCAATTTCTGATGTTGACACCCGTGCCTTGGTGAATTACATTAGAGAAAATGGCGCCATGAATGCTGTGATTACCACAGATTTGGATCGTGAAGAAGCGCTGATGAAGGAATTGGCTGAAATGCCCAGTATGGAAGGCTTAGAATTGGCCTCTAAAGTTTCAACCAAAGAACCTTATTTTTTCGGTGATCCCGATGCTGAATTCAAGGTTGCAGCCCTAGACCTTGGCGTAAAAACCAATATCCTCAAACATTTATCCAATAGAGGGATGTATATCAAAGTTTTTCCCTACGATGCTAGCTTCGAGCAAATGCAAGAATGGAAACCCGACGGATACTTCATCTCTAACGGACCTGGTGATCCAGATCCGCTGCATCAGGCGCAAAAATTAGCCAAAGAGGTGATCGATCGAAACCTTCCCTTATTTGGAATTTGTTTAGGTCACCAAATCATTGCTTTGGCCAACGGTATTCCTACCTACAAAATGTTTAACGGTCACCGAGGTATCAATCATCCAGTACTCAATCTATCGACTGGAAAGGGAGAGATCACTTCACAAAACCACGGTTTTGCTGTTGATAAATCTGCATCAGAGGCTCATCAAGACATACAAATCAGTCATATGCACCTCAATGATCAAACCGTTGCAGGGTTGCGAATGAAAAATAAAAATTGTTTCTCAGTTCAGTATCACCCCGAAGCAGGTCCGGGTCCAAATGACACCATCTATCTATTTGATGAGTTCTATCAGAACATAAAAAACCATACACCCTAAGAAGTACAACCAATTTAATTTAAACACTAATGAGCATAATTATTGAAGTCCATGCAAGACAAATTTTTGATTCTAGAGGGAATCCGACTGTCGAAGTGGATGTAATGACAGAAAATGGTATTATGGGACGAGCTGCGGTTCCTTCCGGAGCCTCAACAGGAGAACACGAGGCTGTCGAGTTAAGAGATGGTGGTAAGGACTACATGGGGAAAGGAGTTTCTCAAGCCGTTAAAAATGTAAATGAAATACTGGCACAAGAGTTAATTGGGTTGTCTGTTTTTGACCAAAATAAGATCGATCAGGCGATGATTGATTTAGATGGAACTCCCAATAAATCTAAATTGGGAGCCAATGCCATTTTAGGAATCTCACTTGCGACCGCAAAAGCTGCGGCCAATGAGCTAGGATTGCCCTTGTATCGCTATGTCGGTGGTGTAAGTGCTCACACCCTTCCAGTTCCTATGATGAACATCATCAATGGTGGATCGCATTCTGATGCTCCCATTGCCTTTCAAGAATTTATGGTGATGCCCATCGGAGCCAAGAGTTTTACCCATGCCATACAAATGGGATCCGAAATTTTTCACCACCTCAAGAAAGTTTTACACAGTAGAGGACTGAGTACTGCCGTTGGAGATGAAGGAGGTTTTGCCCCTACACTTGACGGAACTGAGGACGCTCTGGAAACGATTTTGAAAGCCATCAGTAATGCTGGTTACAAAGCGGGTACTGAAGTGAAGATCGCTTTGGATTGCGCTGCTGCCGAATTTTATGAAGACGGAGTGTACGACTACACCAAATTTGAGGGGGACAAAGGAGTCAAAAGAACCTCTGAGGAGCAGGCACAATACTTGGCTGACCTTTCCGAAAAATATCCCATCATTTCTATCGAAGATGGAATGGATGAAAACGATTGGGCTGGATGGAAAGCATTAACCGAAAAAGCTGGGGATAAAGTTCAATTGGTCGGTGATGACTTGTTTGTAACCAATGTTACCCGTTTGTCAAGAGGAATAGATGAAGGAATTGCCAATTCTATTCTGATCAAAGTGAATCAAATTGGTACTCTATCAGAAACCATTGCCGCAGTTGAAATGGCTCATCGGGCGGGATACACTTCAGTGATGTCCCACCGTTCTGGTGAAACCGAAGACAATACCATTGCCGATTTGGCAGTTGCCTTGAATACCGGACAGATCAAAACAGGTTCTGCTTCAAGAAGCGACCGTATGGCCAAATACAATCAGCTTTTGAGAATTGAGGAAGAATTAGCACACGCAGCGGTGTATCCTCAAGAAAAAGCTTTCAATATCAAGTAGCAAATCACAAAGGATAGGAGGGAAGGCTCGCTTCCCCCTTACCTCAGTTGTTTTTTGACACTTATTTACTTAATTTTACAAGACTTTAACAGACTTATGGCAGACCAAATTGATCTTATATACAAAGGAGTAAACTACAAATTTCCACTTGTTCAAGGTGCGGAGAACGAGACTGCCATTGATATTAAAACACTCAGAGCCCAAACAGGTTTGATAACCTTAGACCCTGGATTTAAAAATACAGGTTCTTGTCAAAGTGAAATTACTTTTTTGGATGGAGAAGAAGGCATTCTTCGCTATCGTGGCTATGCTATTGAGGATCTGGCTAATAATTCCTCTTTTATCGAGGTGGCCTATCTACTGATTTTTGGCGACTTGCCCAACGCAGAGCAGTTGAACAAGTTCGAAAATGACATTCGAGATTATGCATTGGTAGATGAGGATTTTAAAATCATCCTTAAGAGTTTTCCAAAATCTGCTCACCCCATGGGAATTTTATCGTCATTGACCTCAGCTCTGATCGCTTTCAATCCTTCTTCTGTTGACATTAATTCAGAAAAGGATTTTTATGAAGCCATTATCATGTTGTTGGCCAAGTTTCCTGTTTTGGCCTCTTGGACCCACCGAAAAATGAAAGGCTTACCCTTGAATTATCCTAACTATGATCTGCCATATACTGAGAACTTGGCGCATATGATGTTCAAGATGCCTAACAAAGATTTTAAAGCCAGTCCGACACTTGTCAGTGCTTTGAATAAACTGTTAATCCTTCATGCCGATCACGAGCAAAATTGTTCCACTTCGACAGTTAGAATGGTAGGTTCTTCTCATGCTGGCTTGTTTGCCTCTATTGCTTCAGGAATATCTGCCCTATGGGGACCGCTTCACGGAGGTGCCAATCAGGCGGTCATAGAGATGTTGGAAGAAATAAAAAATGATGGTGGCGATACCAAAAAGTTTATGGCCAAGGCCAAAGACAAAAACGATCCTTTCCGTTTGATGGGCTTTGGACATCGGGTGTACAAGAATTTTGACCCTCGTGCCAAAATCATCAAAAAAGCCGCAGATGAAGTATTGGGAGAGCTAGGAATTGATGATCCTGTTTTGGATATTGCCAAAAGACTGGAGCAAGAAGCTTTGGACGATCAATATTTTGTGGATCGAAAGCTGTATCCCAATGTTGATTTTTATTCCGGAATTATCTACCGCGCCCTAGGTATTCCCACCGAAATGTTCACGGTAATGTTTGCCATCGGTCGCTTACCTGGTTGGATCGCTCAGTGGAAAGAAATGCGATTCAATAAAGAACCCATTGGAAGACCTCGACAGGTTTACACAGGGCATACCCATCGCAAAATGTAATTTCCGCTACAGATCCTCGATCCCGGGGAGTTGGTTGTTGGCTTTTTCAGTAATTAGTTTTGAAAAAAACTTGAAAGTCGCCTTTGTGTCGGCCTCTACTTTTATAAATTGTTTGTCTTTATAAATGGAGTACTCCTGAGCCCTGCCTTTGTATAGGGTCAATTTGTAATAGGGTATTACCAAGGCATAGGTTTCCAAAAGACTCCTGAATCGCAGTATGATTCCTTTGGGACGCAATTCGATGTTACAAGTGTTGCGATTATTGTCCAATATCAATAAATTATGAATATCGATGGAGGTTTGGGTAATGACCAATTTAGAGGAACCTATACCTCCCTTGGCCCAACGATCCTTTAAAGAAAAAGGTTTACCCACAGCAGTCTCGATCTTTTCCTTAATATCCGGTTCATTGTAAGAGACGTTTAAAAGCATTTTTATTTCAAAGATAAGTCATTATGAACTGATGCTGTATTTTACTTTATAATTATCTTTGCGCTTGATATATGGAATCCTTAGAGCAATTACTTTCTCAATCGGCATCAGACTATTTATTATCAGATTACGAGCTTTCGGATCAAAAGCTTGAGTTTCAGGCCACCCGAAAAGATTTTGAAGGGGACATTACCTTGGTGCTTTTTCCTTTGCTAAAATTGACCCGTCAAAACCCTGCAGTCCTGGGAGAAAAAATAGGTCGTCATTTGGTAGATTGTTCCCCTTATGTTTCTCATTTTAATGTGGTCAGTGGTTTTTTGAATCTATCCATTTCAGATGCCTATTACTTAAAATTTCTAAAAGATATTTTGAAAGTAAAGAATTATGGTCATACCACTGTTGGCGAGGATGCTCCTACAGTAATGGTGGAGTTTTCATCACCCAATACCAATAAGCCTTTACATCTTGGACACATCAGAAACAACCTTTTGGGTCATTCTGTTTCCAGAATTTTGGAGGCCAATGGCAATCATGTGATCAAGACTCAGATCATCAATGATAGAGGGATCCATATTTGTAAATCTATGTTGGCTTGGCAGCACTACGGTAAAGGTGAAACTCCCAAAAGTTCAGGTTTAAAAGGTGATCAAGTGGTTGGGAAATACTATGTGTTGTTTGAAAAAAAATATCGTGAGCAAGTTGCAGCCTTAGTCAAGGAGGGAAATTCTCAAGAGGACGCAGAGAAAAACGCACCCCTGTTGTTGGAAGCCCAGCAAATGTTACGTGAGTGGGAAAATAATGATCCTGAAGTGAGAAAACTTTGGTCGCAAATGAATCAGTGGGTGTACGACGGTTTTGAGGTGACCTATCAAAAACTCGGGATTGACTTTGATTCCTATTATTATGAGAGTGAAACCTATCTTTTGGGAAAATCCATTATCCAAGAGGGATTAGACAAGGGTGTTTTTTATGCCAAAGACGATGGTTCTGTTTGGATTGACCTAACCGATGAAGGTTTAGATGAAAAATTATTGTTGCGTTCAGATGGTACTGCAGTTTACATTACTCAAGACATCGGAACAGCGACTCAAAGAGTAAGCGATGAACCTCAAATAAAGGGCATGGTTTACACGGTTGGTAACGAACAGGATTATCATTTTAAGGTCCTTTTTTTGGTGCTTAAAAAATTAGGATACTCTTGGGCCGACTCTCTTTTTCATTTGAGTTATGGTATGGTCGATTTGCCTAGCGGAAAAATGAAAAGCCGTGAGGGTACTGTCGTGGATGCTGATGATTTGATCGAACAGATGAAAAATACTGCTGGAACCATTGCTGCCGAACATGGAAAAATAGAGGGGCTGAATGAATCCGATAGAGAAAGTCTCTATCAAAAGATCGGTCTTGGAGCTTTGAAGTATTTTATTCTTAAGGTCGATCCCAAAAAGAGAATCTTATTCGATCCCGAGGCCTCAGTTGATTTTAACGGAAACACGGGTCCTTTTATTCAATATGCCTATGCAAGGATTCAATCTTTGGTTCGAAAAGTAGAGGGGGAGTTACAATTCCATACTGATTTAAGTTTGATAGACAAGGAAAAAGAAATCCTAAAACATTTGAGTACCTATCCTACATTGATTCGCACGGCAGGGGAGCAGTTTAGTCCTGCTTTAGTGGCCAATTATTTATTCGATTTGGTCAAATTATTCAATTCTTTTTATCAAAATGTGAGTGTGTTTGGTGAGCAGGATCAACAACTGCAGTCAATGCGTCTGTTACTTTGTAAAGCAGTGGCAAACAACATTCAGTCAGCTAGCAGTCTGTTGGGCATGACTTTGCCCGATCGAATGTAAAAAAAAATCGCTCCGAAGAGCGATTCTTTTTTATGTTGAGCAGTATGACTGCTCCCTTTTAGATTACTTAGAACTCACAGCCAAGTTGTAAACAACCAAACCGAATCCGATTTTGTTGATCGCATCACCAACGTTGTAAATAACGTCCATGGGAAGACCACCAAAGATTCCGCTGTACCATCCTTCAGTACCGGCCATGTATCCGATAGGATAGATCGCCCATCCGATGAATACAAACTTCAAAAGAGTTTTGTGAGCAGAAAGAACGGCTCCACCAGCAGCTTCAGCTAACTTGGCAGCTCCACCTTTCCAGATTTCATAAACAATAGCGAAGTAAGCCAATCCAGAGATTAGACCCCACAATGCAGGACCTTGTCCAGTAGTATGGACTGCTTCTCCGAAGTAACCAGTAACCAACATGATCACAGAAAGGAAAATAAGTTTCCACATCAATGACTTAGTGGCTCCTGCCGCTTTCAATATGAGGTAAAACTCAACGCACATTAGTGGTACAGTCAACACCCAGTCTACATAACGGAAGAATGTTGGTGAGGTAGCATTGGTTGCCCAATAGTCTCTCATGTACCAATAGTGTACAGCAGCGATAAAGGTAATCAGTCCTGATACCAAAATAGAGGTTCTCCATTTGTTGTCAAATGAATTCATTGATAGGAAGAAGAACGCAGATGCTGCCATCATTGCCATACAACCCACAAAGAAAGTGAACCCTACATAATCGTCTGTAGCCATCGCTGGTGCTACAGCAGATAAATTAAAAAGATTTTCCATAATTAAATTAATTATTTATTTTGTTTAGGTAAATTTAAAAAAAATTAAACTTAGTCACTATATTTATTAATATATTTTAGTAAAAACTTTAACATATTGATATTTCAGACCACCAAATATTACCATATTAGCATTTTGCTTACTTTTTTGTTTATCCTCCTGGTTCCTTTATTATCCAGTTTTTTGGTGAACATTTCATGGGGTTTTGCTGTCTTGACCCTAGGAATTTTGCACGGTGCAAACGATCTGGAAATAATTTCTAAAAATTTTAAAGGCAGGTACAACAATCTTTATATCAAGTCTATTGTAATTTATGTGGGCGTGGTTTTAATGGGAGCACTTTTCTTTTTTACTCTACCAGCTATAGCGCTGATTATTTTTGTAATCTTTAGTAGTTATCATTTTGGAGAACAACATTGGGAGGGTCGTTTGCCGATGAGTCCTTCAAATTTCTTCTTCTATGTTATTTATGGTGCTTTTATCTTCTTTTTGATGTTTACCCTTCAATACGATTCTGTCGTGGTGGTGATTTCAAAAATATCGGGTTACCAATTGCATTTTGATTTTTTTCGCTATTCTTTAATGTCGATCGGTGTCTTGTTGTTGTTTACCATGCTGTTAAAGTCGCAGGCTAGAGGTCATTTCCTGAGGGAGATTATCATAATTTTTCTGTTGGGAGGGGTTTTTTATGTTGGTTCTTTACTTTTTGCTTTTGCTTTTTATTTTGTCATTTGGCACAGCATTCCCTCTTTACAGGATCAACTCAAATACTTGTATGGCAATTTGAGTCCCCAATCTTTACTGATGTATTTGAAAAGTTCAATGGTGTATTGGTTGGCTTCTTTGGTTTCTCTATTTTTGGTTTATCGTTATGTAGATTTTGAAGCAGATTATTTTATGCCTTTATTCTTTTCTTTTTTGGCGGCCATTACTTTTCCTCACACGGTAGTGATTGGTTTGATGAAACATAAAAATGGTTGACTTTACGAGGTTTTATTTCTGATTGAAAAGATTAAATTTGTAATCATAAAAAGAACCAATTCATGTTTGACAGTCTGAGTAGTAAATTGGAGGGTGCCTTTAAACTTCTAAAAGGGCACGGAAAAATCACGGAGATCAATGTAGCTGAGACCTTGAAAGAGGTGAGAAGGGCTTTATTGGATGCTGATGTTAATTTTAAAATTGCCAAGGAGTTTACCAATCGTGTCAAGGAGAAAGCCTTAGGTCAGAAAGTTTTGACAAGTCTCCAGCCTGGTCAACTGATGGTTAAGATTGTCAAGGATGAACTGACGGAGTTGATGGGCAGTAGTGCCGAAGAAATGACACTATCCGACAAGCCGTCAATAATTTTAATGTCTGGTTTGCAGGGGTCAGGTAAAACTACTTTTAGTGGAAAACTGGCTTTACACCTGAAAAATAAAAAAAATAAAAGGCCGTTGTTGGTTGCCTGTGATGTTTACCGTCCCGCTGCGATAGATCAGCTTGGAGTTTTGGGAGCGCAGATTGAGGTTCCCGTTTTTAGTGATCGAGAGGAAAAGAATCCGGTAAAAATCGCTCAGGCTGCCATCAAACAGGCCAAACAGCAAAATAATGATGTGGTCATTATCGATACCGCAGGGCGATTGGCTGTCGATGAGGTATTGATGAAAGAGATTTCAGACATTCACCAGTCGGTTAATCCTGAGCAGACCCTTTTTGTGGTGGATGCCATGACGGGTCAGGACGCGGTTAATACCGCAAAAGCATTTCATGATACGCTTAATTTTGATGGAGTCGTACTGACCAAACTCGATGGAGATACCAGAGGAGGAGCAGCGCTGTCTATTAAATCGGTGGTTAATAAACCCATTAAGTTTATTGGTACGGGAGAAAAAATGGAGGCATTGGATGTTTTTTATCCCGAGCGTATGGCTGACCGTATTTTGGGTATGGGAGATGTGGTTTCTTTGGTAGAACGCGCACAGGAGCAGTTTGACCAAGAGCAGGCAAGAAAAATCAATAAAAAAATCGCCAAAAATCAATTTGGTTTCGATGATTTTCTCTCTCAAATCCAACAGGTAAAGAAAATGGGGAACATGAAGGATCTGATGGGAATGATTCCTGGTGCAGGAAAAATGATGGGAGATGTTGATATCGATGACGATTCTTTTAAATACATAGAAGCCATAATAGGATCTATGACTCCCAAGGAACGTACTCAACCCAGTTTACTCAATCACAGTAGGAAAAATAGAATTGCAAAAGGCTCAGGTAGAGATATTACAGAAGTAAACCAGCTGATCAAACAGTTTGGACAGATGAGCAAGATGATGAAGATGATGCAAGGAGGAAAAGGAAAACAAATGATGCAAATGCTTCAAGGATTTAAATAGACTATGCAAATACTGGACGGAAAAAAGTTATCTCAACAAATCAAAGAGGAAATCAAGCAAGCGGTGGACTTGCGTAAAGAAAAAGGACAAAAGGTTCCACATTTGGCTGCGGTTTTGGTGGGAAATGATGGTGCCAGTCTCACCTATGTTGGGAGTAAAGTCCGTTCTTGTGAACAGGTAGGTTTCAAATCTACCCTGATCCGATTGGAAAATACTATTACTGAACAGGATTTATTGTCTAAAATTAAAGAGTTGAATCATGACGATTCATTGGATGGATACATAGTCCAACTTCCACTTCCCAAGCATATTGATGAGGAAAAAATTTTATTGGCCGTTGATCCCCGAAAAGATGTTGATGGCTTTCACCCCAGTAATTTTGGTCGTATGGCGCTGGAAATGGAAGCATTTATTCCTGCGACTCCCTTCGGGATTATGGAGATGTTGAAAAGAAACCAAGTCGATATCTCAGGAAAACATTGTGTGGTGATTGGTAGAAGTCATATTGTAGGAAGACCGATTAGTATTCTGATGAGCCAAAAAGGAAATCCAGGGAATGCGACAGTAACCCTCGCTCACAGTAGAACCAAAAATATTAAGGAATTGACTCAAAAAGCAGATATTATTGTCTCTGCATTGGGTATTCCAGAGTTTGTAAAAGCCGATATGGTAAAGGAAGGCGTTATTGTAATCGATGTTGGAATCACCAGAGTTCCTGATGAGTCTCATCCCAAAGGATATGTCATAAAAGGAGATGTAGATTATGATGAGGTTGCTAAAAAATCTAGTTTCATCACTCCTGTTCCTGGAGGTGTGGGTCCCATGACCATTGCCATGTTGTTGCAAAACACTTTGCTTTCTTGTGAACGAAAGGCTTAATTCAGACTAATTGCCGATTCTCTTTTTTTCTAGGGGATTTTCCTCCATATTATAAATGGTCAGTATCATTAGACCAAAGGCAACACTGGAGATGATCAACAAAACATTAGTGAGTCCATAAACTCCAAATGAAAGCCTGATCAATATGGTACATATTACAAAACCTGTGTTGCGAATCAATTGGCTGTAACGCTCAGTGTATTGAAAAGAAAGTAGCAAAATAAGCACATCTGCCAAAATGAGTATGGTGAAAAACTCATTGTAAAAAATAGCATTAATATCAGTAGTTGCATCAAGATAAATTAACCCGTAGAGCCATTGATAAGCACTGATCAGAGAGGTTAATATCAAAATGGGTAACAAAATGAGGCTTACGGCTTTCTTAGAGGCAACAAAACTTTGTAGATTGGGATTGAGTGGTTTTTTGGGCAACCGTGACCTTCCCTTGTTAAATAGAAATATGAGGAAAAAGATGATCAAAACACCCAAAACATCGTAGATCAATTGAACATTGGCTTGGGTACTCATCCAGTTGGCTTTTAAATCAATTTTGGGGATATCAGCAAAAATCCTTCGTATTAAGATCAAAGAAATAATTTCAAACTGCTTGGAGACTGATGTTGTAAAGGAGCGAGGTAAGTTGACTACCAGAAGATAAATTTCATAGACCAATATGATAGAAAATGGGGTGTAGATGGAAGATATGGGATCAATTAATAGACTGCTCTCGAAGGGTACCTCAAACCAATCGTATTTTTTAGCATAAATAAAAATTAAGTGAATGAAAAAACCAATAATGGACAACCATAAAGTGGCTCGTTCCACTTTCTTTTGGTTTTTTTCGGAGAAAATCTTTAAAAAGATTTTATCGATAAAGAGATGCCATGCCTTCATTTGGATTTCAATTGATGATTTGTTGAGGCATACTCAAATATAGTTTTTTTTGTTTAAAGTTTGGGATGCTATGGATTATCTTTGCCGAGATGGAATCAAATGAGCAAGGCAAAATGTTGGCTGAGGGAACGTTACTTCCCTTGATGGAGGCTTTTTACACGCTTCAGGGTGAGGGATACCACAAAGGCAGTGCCGCGTATTTTATCAGAATTGGCGGATGTGATGTAGGTTGCCACTGGTGTGATGTAAAAGAAAGTTGGAACCCCAAAATTCATCCTCCGACTGCAGTTCATGAAATCGTAAAAACAGCCCGAAAATATTCGGATACTATTGTAGTAACTGGTGGTGAACCCTTGATGTGGAATATGAATCCATTGACACAGGGGTTGAAGTCATTTTCCATGAAAACTCACATAGAAACCTCTGGAGCTTACCCATTGTCGGGACATTGGGACTGGTTTTGTTTGTCTCCAAAAAAAAACAAACTTCCTATTGATGAAGCTTATCGTCGTGCCGATGAGTTGAAAGTAATCATTCACAATACAGATGATTTTCGTTTTGCGGAGCAACAGGCGGATAAAGTAGATCAAAATTGTAAGTTGTATCTCCAACCCGAATGGAGCAAGCGAGATAAAATGATGCCTTTGATGGTTGATTATGTTATGAAAAACACCCATTGGAAAGTTTCCCTACAAACGCACAAGTATCTCAATATTCCCTGACCAATCGGGCGAGATAATCCCAGTTTTTTCCTTCGCAGATCAGCTGAGCAGTGAGACCGATTTCATGGGCGGTATGGCTCAGGAGATCAAAATCTACATAGAGCCAAGGGAAGGTTTCGGTTTGGTTTTGGTATCTTATTCCAAACTCCAATTCTCCGTAATAGCTTGAAGCTGGTATGATTTTTTCTCCTTGAGGGGTTTCATCAAATAGATAAATAAGGTCTGATGAATCTAGGAGGATTTGTCCGTGAGAATGGATTAATGACTTCAATTTTTCAAGTAATGTTTTTAAATTGTGAAGGCTTCCACATATTCCAGTACCATTCATTAGAAGCAATAAGGTGTCATAATGCCCTTCTTGGTAGTCAAAAATAGATTGATGAACCGTTTGGATGAGTCCTCTTGAAGATGCGGTTTTGATGGCTCCAGACGAACTGTCCAATCCTACAACTTCAATTTTTTTTTGATTTTGAAGGTACAGAGCATGACTTCCTGCACCACAACCAATGTCCAAAACCCTTCCTTTTGAAAGTTCAATGGCCTTTTGTTCCAAAACGGGCATTTGATCGTGATCTCTAAAAAAATAGCTAAGGGGAACGGTGTCTTCTTCGGTTAAACTGGTCCATGTGATCAGTTCCTGACGGTGCGGCGATTGATGATACTCCCATAATGCGGTTCCGAAAACATCTTTATTTTTGTCCATCATTCGATTTACGGATAAAGGAGGTATTTCTTTCTGATTTGTTTAAATTTTTTCAAATCTTTTTCCCAAGTACTACGTATTTGTTTTTCGTTCCATCCTTTTTCCAGTTGTAATTTTAATTTTTTGTTTCCTGCGATTCTGAAAAATCCTTTTTTAAAAAAGTTTTTTTTGTCAGGAAAGTCATTGTAAGCATGGATGAGCCATTGTAACTCAATTCTTTTGGGTCTTTCGAATTCTCTAAGATCTGTACCATGACAAATTTGGTCTTTTAATTTGGGGTTTTTGGCGCCATAATTGGGTTTTGGAGTAAAAAAGAATCCAGTTTGAGGCAGTTCAGGATGACCGTAAACTTGAAATTGCATTTCGGTTCCTCTTCCTACACTGATTTGGGTGGGTTCGAGTAGGCACAAACTAGGGTAAAGGGCAATGGATTGCTCATTGGGTAAATTGGGAGAGGGTCTCATTGGAATCTGAAAGGGCGTTTGATGGGTGTAGTTTTTTAAAGCTATTACTGTCAAATCACATTGAATTTCGTCTTTCAGCCATTTTTCACCATTGATCATTTTGGCGTATTCGGCTATGGTCATACCGGGAACAATAGGAACGGGATGCATTCCGACAAAACTTTTACAGTCCTCTTCCAAAACAGGACCATCGGTAAAGTGAGCATTTGGGTTGGGGCGGTCGAAAACGATCAAAGGAATACCCTTTTCGGCACAGGCTTCCATAACGTAGTGAAGTGTTGATAGGTAGGTGTAAAATCTCACCCCTACATCTTGTAAATCAAAGAGCATAAGGGATATGCCTTCGAGACTTTCTGCCGAAGGTTTTTTGTTGCTGCCGTAGAGCGATAGAATCGGGAGTCCTGTTTTAATGTCTTTTTCATCTGAAACACTTTCTCCAGCATCTGCTTTTCCCCTAAAACCGTGTTCGGGAGCAAAGACTTTTTTGATGTTAATGTTCAGCTTGAGAAGGGTATCGATTAAGTGTGTATTGGCTCCAACCACACTGGCTTGATGGGCTACAATTCCAACATTTTCTCCCTCTAATTTTTTGATATAATCTGTGAATTGAGCTGCTCCAGGTATGATTTTGCTTTGCCCGTTGGCAATGGTAAGTCCACCCCAGAAAAGAAAAAATAAAAATGTAATTTTGAAAATACTTTTCATAAAACAAATTTAATTTGAATTTACCTTTTTTTATCGCACAAAGGATGCGTTTCGATCCTTCCAATAAAGGTAGTGTTTCTGTTTTGATCATTAAAATTGCCAAGTTGGCTGTAGTACTAGGCATATCCATGATTTTGATTGCAGTGGCTACTGGGAAGGGTTTGCAAAAGGAAATACAAGATAAAACAGTGGCTTTTAACGGGCACTTGGTCATAGCACCTTTTGAAAACAGCGAATCGCAGATTTCGATGCTTCCCATCTTAGACAATCCTCAATCTCTGGAGATGATAAAAAATGAAGCGGGGGTAACTCATGTCCATCGTATTGCATTAAAAGGGGGATTGCTGAAAGCCAAAGATCAGTTTGAAGGGATGGTTTTCAAAGGGGTTGGTAGGAATTACCACTGGGAGAAATTAGAGGGTTTTTTGGTTGACGGACGATTTCCTGTTTTGGATGACCAAACTTCTAATGAAATATTATTGTCTCAAGTTATGGCAAAACGATTGTCCATATCGTTGGGAGATGAGCTTTCAGCCTATTTTCAAAATTCGCAAAATCAGCAATTACCCAATCAGAGAAAGTTTAAGGTTGTAGGAATGTTTTTATCGGGTTTCCCTGATTTTGACGAAAATTTTGTTTTGGGGGACTTGCGTCACATACAGCGAATCAATAAGTGGAAAGAAAATGAAATCGGTGCCTATGAGGTTTTTACCACCGATCTTAAAGGAGTGAAAAAAATTGGTTCTTCTATTTACAATAAGCTTCCCTCCAACCTGGATGTAGTTGAGATAACGCGTCAATATGCAAATATTTTTCAATGGATTTCTCTTTTCGACTTCAATATTTTAATCATCATTATCGTCATGATTGCAGTAGGAGTGATCAATATGTCCACCGCCTTGTTGGTGCTAATACTAGAACGTTCTAACATGATTGGTTTGCTCAAATCGTTGGGAGCTGGAACTCCTTTGATTCAGAGAATATTTCTTTACAATGGGATTACCATAATGAGTCAGGGACTTTTATGGGGGAATTTAATCGCTATTTTTTTCTATTACTCCCAAAAATACTGGGGTTGGATTCGCTTGGATCCTGAAACCTATTATGTTAACGTTGCTCCTGTTTTGCTTGACTTTTGGGATGTTTTGTGGCTCAACATGGGTTTTCTTTTGATAAGTAGCTTGTTGTTGTGGATTCCATCATTGATTATCAGCAGTATCCGTCCCGCTCGTGTTTTACGTTTTCGTTAGTTTGTTTCCTTTTTGTAAAGGATATGGTATCTTTGTAACGAAAACTTTTTCATGAACTATTCCAATAATATTTTAGAAACCATAGGTAATACCCCTATGGTCAGATTGAATACCATTACTAAAGAAATTCCGGCCTTGGTATTGGCCAAGATCGAAAGTTTTAATCCTGGCAATTCGGTTAAAGACCGCATGGCCCTCAAAATGGTTGAAGACGCCGAAGCTGATGGCCGTCTCAAACCGGGAGGAGTGATCATAGAAGGCACCTCGGGCAATACAGGAATGGGATTGGCATTGGCTGCCATTGTTAAGGGCTATCGTTTGATTTGTGTTTCGAATGACAAGCAGTCCAAAGAAAAGTTTGATGTCCTTCGTGCTATGGGTGCTGAGGTTGTAGTTTGTCCCACAGCTGTTGCTCCCGAGGATCCTCAGTCTTATTACAGTGTATCCAAAAGATTGTCTGAAGAAACCCCCAATTCATGGTACGTAAATCAATATGACAACCCTTCTAATAGTGTTGCTCACTATGAACAAACAGGACCTGAGATATGGAAACAAACCGAAGGAAAAATCACTCATTTTGTCGTTGGAGTAGGAACGGGAGGGACGATTTCTGGTGTAGCTAAATTTTTGAAAGAAAAGAATCCAGAGATTAAAATTTGGGGAATTGATACCTATGGGTCAGTTTTTAAAAAATATCATGAGACGGGTATATTTGATGAAAATGAAATTTATCCCTATATCACAGAAGGAATAGGTGAGGACATTCTACCAGAGAATGTTGATTTTAAGCTGATTGATCGTTTTGAAAAGGTTACTGATAAAGATGCTGCACTCTACACCCGAAAATTGGCTCGTGAGGAAGGTATTTTCGCAGGAAACTCTTGTGGTGCTGCGATTAAAGGTGTTTTGCAATTGAAAAATAATTTTACACCAGAAGATGTTGTTGTGGTGCTACTTCACGATTCAGGCAGCCGTTATATTGGAAAAATTTACAATGATGACTGGATGAAAGAAAAAGGTTTTTTGAAGTAGTAATCGATTAGTAGTAGTTGTCGATTTGAAGTTTTTTGTAAAGCCCTCTGTTGTTTCTTCTGTAGATACTAAAGTCAAAAATAATACTCAACTCAAAAATACTGGGAGAAAAAACGGTTCCAGGTTTTCTATTGGGAAAGTTGTAATGAATTCCAAAATCAAAATTTTCCAGTGCTAATCCCATGGTGAGCCCTATGTTGTTGAGTGCAAAAGATTCCACGGAAGAAGCTTGTTGTGTAAATCCAAATGAGAATTCGCCAAATTGAAAATCTTCTCCCAGACTGATGTACATGGAATCTCCATATTTGGTAAAATTGAAGTAAGTGAACAGATAGGAGAATCTTGGGAGCAAGCCTCTTTCAAATGGATTGATATTAAATTCATAGCCCCCTTGAAGACCCACACTGATGGGTTTGGCATATGGAATCTCTTTGTTGTAAGATACATTGGGCTTATTGAGGTGTTTAAGGCTCAGTCCAAGCATGTAGTATTCATTGTGAATAATAAAGGAGGCACCCAAGTCAAAATAATTGACACTACTCAGAATTGGAGCTAAAGGATCTATAGACTCAGTACTGATAAAGCCTGTAGCGGTATTCAATTGATCCTCGAATACTAAATTTTCAACATTTACCCTTGAACTTCCAAGTCCTAAGGTTATTGAGGGAAGTAAATAGGTGTAGTTGCTGAGCTGAATTTTGTACACATAACTGAAATTGACCAATGAAGAGATCATGCCCGTATCATTCAATCTAAATGAGTTGACATCGAACCCTAGAGAGAAGTTTTTGTCTTGAAAAGCAATGGATCCAAAAGCGTATTTGTTGTCCATTGCTGTTGCCTCATTGATTTTCAAACTATTGTAAAGTACTCCCACTCTGTTGAGTTGGTTCATTCCAAAGAAGCTGGGATTGGTTTTTTGTAAAAATTTGGATTGATTAACGACATAGTCTTCCTGAGCAAGACCTTTTTGAAAAAAGATTTGCAAGACCATTACCATTAAGAAAATCCAATTTTTTGTCATTATCTTATCAGTATAAATGTTCCACTTTTTTGAACCTCAATATTTCCAAACAGAGTTGTTCCATAGATTGAATAGATATAGTACGGAGATTCTGTTTTCACGTCACCTTCCCAACCCTTGAGTGTAATGGGTTGTAAAGGATTGGTTGGATCCATTGCTGATTCTTCCATGTACAACATGTTACCTCTGTAGTCGTAGACTGTCATTTGTATGGATCCGAAACCACTGAATAGGGGTCTAAAAGTATCATTATAGGTATCTCCATTGGGAGTAAATACATTGGGGACTAAAACATTATATCCTTTTCCTACTACTAAAGTTTTGATTGTTTCTTGGTAACATCCTACAGAATTATACAACCTGAGTTTGGGATAAAATGTTCCAGATACCCCATAAATATGTGTAACGGGTGAACTTGTTCCTGCAAATGGGGTGTACCTTTCTACGGGACTTCCATCCCCATAATCCCACTCCAAGTAGGAGTAGTTTCCTGATGAAGTATTGTTAAAAGTGACCTCTTCTCTTGCAAGAATCAAGGGCATTTGGGTTTGAGTAGCGTTACCAGAGATTTGAGAATTAAGTGAGCTGAAGCTAAAATTAGGTTGGCCAATTTCTAAGTTGATCCCTTTGGAAACTCTACAACCCTCTTGATTCACTACAGTAAGTGTGCCACTGGCAACAGAGGAGGTAATTTGTAGCCTGAAGGTAGTATTATCAATTTGTTCTTTGACGACCAAATCTGCATCGGTAGGGTAGTAGAAAAATAATTCTCCGTCATAATTATTGAAGACTTTGACATATAAATTTCCTGTTCCTCCAGGTTCACATATGGTTGTTTGACTGGGATCTGAAAAGTCATATTCACTCACATCAATGAAGGGTCCATTGGTGATCACCAAATCCTCATTTTGGGGAACGGTTATGTATTCGATTGCTCCAATAGATTGATAAGGATCAACTCCCACACAACTCCAGTTGATTGGTGCTACACTAACTTTGTATTGTCCAGGGGTAAGGTTAAATGCAAAAGACTGCATGTAGAGATTTTCTTGTCCACTGGTACCATCTTGTAATAAATAGCTTCCGCTTCCAACATCAAACTTTTCCCAAATAATTTCGTAGGGATATTGCCCCCCTTGTGATAGATCTCCACCGACTACTTCAAATTTAATCTTTCCATCGTCTCTTGCAGCGTTTTGACAAGAGGGTTCCTCTGCGAATAAGGTATCTGATACCAATCGAGGGAGAATTCTGTAAGGGGTTATACTTTCTGTAATTGCAATAGTGGTTCCACTAGTGGCATTGGTTTGACAGCCTGTGCTGTCAAAAATCGTAAGGCTCAAATCACCGGGTTCTCTTACAATTATGGTTTCTCCAGCGTAATTGACAACTTGTCCTCCACCTGTTTGTAAAGTCCATTGATAGCGATAGAATGAATCTCCGTTGGGAGATACAAAAGGTACTCCTCCTTGAACAGTCGCGGTGATCTCCACTTCTTTGGTACAAGTATCGAGAATATAATCCAAAGCACCAGTGTATTCAAGTGGTTGTACTTCTGGAATGATTACGGTCTGAATGACCTCACACACACTTTGCGTAGCGGTACCCGATTCGCTAACTACAAGTTGGTATTCACCAAAAGGTACATCCGCAATGGTGTAGTTACCACTTCCGTTTCCAGTCAATGGTCTGCTAATGCCTACTGAGCTTCCAGCAGGGAAGGTGGTATTGAAAGCATCTCCATAATTACTGATTTTTGTTAGGGTAACTTCGAAAGCACCTCCTGAAGAGCTTCCCAATTTGTTTTCCAACAAGAAACTAATATCGTAGCGCAACTGAGTGGGGTCAGTACAATAATCGTTTGAAGCTACATCAACATATTTTGGATTCAGTAGGTTGAGTCCAGCGGTGTTTCCGATTACAATGGAACGTGTAATGATTTGACCAGATCCACAACTACCTCCCGAATTGCTGTCAATGACGGCCCTGTAGGTTCCATTTTCAAGATCGGTGATATTGATATTATTATCTAATGAGGGAATATGTCTCCACTCTTGTGTATTGATAGTTCCTGAAGTAGTACTTACAGTAGTTGACGTGAATTTTTCCCATTGAACCGTCATGGTTGGGGGAATGGTATTTGAATCGAAAGTCAATATGATGGATCCTCCTGTTTGCCCACAGCCTGGTTGGATGGATTCAATGTCTCTGAGAAGAATTTGACTGTTGTCTGCTTCTTGAACTTCAATAGTTCCAGAATCTAATTCACAAATGGTGGTATTGGTCGAGGTGGTATTGATGGTTGTTCCTTGTGCAGGGACTCCAATGATTCGGTAATTGTAGATTCCCGCATTGTTGATGTTGATGACAGGATTTCCTCCCACGGAACTTGCATTGTTCCAGTTGGTGAAATAATTAAAGTTGAGGGCCGGGGAAGTGATTTGTATTCCTACCTGACTCATATCTGGGTTTCCATTGGCCAATGAAATTTCTATGCTTCCCTCTTGACCTGCTGCACAATCAATGTCAATGGCTTGAACTTGGAATGATACTTCCTCGAATGAGGGAAGATTGATGGGAGTAGTCAAGGTAGCAGTAGCACTACATCCATTGGCATCGGTAACGGTGTAAGTACTGATTTGTCCTAGGTTACTGGCATCGATTCCAGTGATTACAACTTCACGGTCAGAAGCACTTCCCGAAACGCCACTTAATGCACCGTTCTGAAGGGATAAGGTATAGGGTCCTGCATTGTCATTCCCTCCCAGTACTTCAAAGACCAGCTCTGCCAGGTCATCATTACAGGCAGGTACAATTCTTCTGTCATTTATTTCCAGAACACTCATGGTAGAGGGTTCAACGACCTCGAAGGAATAACTTGCTGTACAAACAAGATCCGCGATTGTTTTTTGGAACGGAATATCATTTCCACTAAGATCTATAGATACATCTACATTGTAAACCCCCGCCTGTGTAGAAATCAACTGATTGTCTGGGCCAGACGCAAGTTGAACTCCATTTCTCGTCCAAGTATAAGTATATGCTGCAGTTCCGCCTCCTTGTGCTTGAACCTGCAACACAAACTCGTCTCCTGGGCAGTTGATGGTTACCTTTGAGTCCGCTACACTACTTGTCCCTGCAACTTGTGCTGGCTGAGTACCCCCCGTAGGAGCTATAATTAAAGGATCAGGCTGGCCAATAGTGAAGTTTACTGTCTCATCACAGCCGAAAATTTGATCAATTGCAACTACCTGATAGGAACCAGGCAACAGGTTGGTAATGTTCATTGTACTGTTGGTATATCCATTGGGTCCAGCCCATGAGTAGGTAAACAACCCTGAACCACCTGAAAATGCTAATCCACTCACGGTTTGTAACTCAATACTTCCACCTCCCAAGTTATTGGGTTGTTCCAAACAATAATCATCCACTATTCTTGTATTCAATGCTGTATAGGTCAGTCCAGGTGGCATTGTAAATTCAGCAGATTGTTTTACACACCCATTGGCATCGGTAACATCTACCCTAAACCTATCGTTGGTGTTAACAGTTATTTGTGGTGTTGCACCCGTATAAGCTCCGTTACGAGTAAATGGACCGTAATCTACACCCGAAGAAAAGTTTCTAATTAAATAGGTATAAGGTGTTGTTCCTCCTGAGGCTTGTGCAGTGATGACTCCACCACATGCAATAGGATCAGCAATTTCTAATTCATCTGGTTCGGTTAGCGTAAAAGATTCTGTTGCGGCACAGTTACCATCGACCGTAACTTCAAGTTGATAATCCCCAGGTCCTAAGTTGTCAAGCACTAAATTATTTACAGGAGGATTAATTCCTGTTCCTGTCCATTGTATGGTGTAGTTCAATGTTTGATTTGGTGTAATATTTGAATCAGAGATACTTCCTGTGTTTACCGTTTCTACTCTAGGAATAGGGTAGGTAATGGTAAATGGTACACCACTGGTATCTGAGGTAAGTGTAATATTGGTTCCAGCCGCATTTGCTGTTACGGGTACGGCAGCAGGAGTGTCACTATTGATCAGACCAGCGATTCCCTGCGCGATAAGATTGTTACTTTCAGCTACTCCTGAATTAAAGGCCGATCCTTTAACAAAATACTCGTATTGAGTACCATTGATTCTCACCCTTACCCTGTCGTCAATATTGAAGTTGCCAGTAATGTCCAGCTGATCAACTTGTGCTTGGTTGGAGTTCTGACCTCCAGAAATGGCAGAAACAATATCTCCAGGAACTTCGAGTTTTCCGTCAAAGGCATTCTTACAAGAGATTTCAGTAATTTGAATAAAACTTCTGTTAATTACTGGAGTAGGATTTACTTGAATCTGACCGCTCAAACTGGCTTCAGGAGCACAGGGATTACCAGTAGTTGTTATGGTATAATCCCAAATTCTGGTATAATTATCGCCGGTATTGGGAGTTCCAAAAATTCTTACTTGATTGAGCCCCGGGGAATTGAAATTGATGCCAGGGGGTAATCCCGTAATATTGAAGAAAGTTGCCCCACCTCCATAGGTGTATGTTATGTCAACGATACTGTCTGCATTGTCACAAACCCCATTGGCACCTGTTTGCATTGTAGTGCTCACGGCAGAGGTTAATACGATGGTTGACAGTGGGGTTACTGTAATTCTTCCAGTATCAAAAGTATCGGAACAAGTTCCGATTGTTGTCACTGTATAGTTGTAAGGGGTAGCTGTATTAATACCAACTGAAGGTCTTCCAACGATGGTAACTCTTTTTGTTGTGGAACTATAGGTATATGTCATACCGTTGGGCAATCCAGTAACTATGGCACTGGTTGCACCCCCACCAATTTCGAATACTATGGGAGTAAGGGGTGGGTTGGAAGGATCTGTTCCGTCACAAATTGTTTGATCTTTATTACCAGAGATGTGTGTGAGTTGATCGTTAGGTAAAACAACAATTTTACCAGAGAATGATTCTTCCTCACAAGTTCCATTTCCTGTTGCAGTTACTGTGAAGGTATAAGTTGTCGGTGTGGTAACATTCACTACAGGTTGACCTGAAATGGTAATGGTGTTTCCACTGATCGGTCCAAAACTGACTCCAGTTGGAAGCCCTGATCCACTGGCATTGGTTGCACTTCCTCCAATATCAAATGTAATGTTGGCAATAGCGCTATTGTCACAAACAATTTGATCGAGTGTTGAACTGGCTGAAGTAACGGTCACTTTTGCTTTGGGTACAATGGTAATTCTTCCGACTTCGGTTACTGGTGCACATGTTCCTGAAGTAGTTACGGTATAGGGATAAATTGTAGTACTGGCCACATCGTTAACGGCGGTTCCAGTGATACTATACCTTTTTGTGGTTGCATCATAAACGGTGGTAAATCCAGGTGGAAGACCAATAAAATTGGCTGAATTTGCTCCTCCAGAAAGCTCGTAAGTAATTGTTGTCAGACGACTAAGGACTGGATCGGTTCCTACACATAGGGTTTGATCGGTATCAGCGATAGGATTGATAAGGGTAAGAAAATCATTGGGTAATACTGTGATGCTTCCAGTAATGACCTCTTGCTCACACCCACTTCCATCTCCTGTGGCGGTTACAGTGAAACTATAGGTGGTGGGGGTCACTACGTTTACCACAGGAGTACCGGAAATGGTTATTGAATTGCCTACCAAAGGACCTAGCCCCACACCTGGTGGGAATCCAGAGCCTGTCGCATTTAAAGCGCTACCGACTAAGTCGAAAACTATGCTTGTTGTTGCGGTATTGTCACATACTGTTTGGTCAAGTGTACTGATTGCTGATTGTAATACTAATTTTGCCTTAGGTGTTATTGTTATTCTTCCTGTTGCCGAAGCACTTGTACAGGTTCCAGAAGTTGTAATGGTATAGGGATAATTAGCAGTATTTGAAATGGTGACTGTTGGAATACCAAAAATTGAGTATTCACGAGTTCCAGGATTGTAACTGGTTACGATACCTGGAGGAAGCCCAATGATATTGGCAGAAGATGCACCTCCCGATAGGGTATATGTTATGGTTGCAATGGAGCTACTTGGATCTGTACCTTCACATACAGATTGTATTTCAGCTCCTGAACCTGGTGATAATGATATACCATCATCAGGAGAAACTAAAATAGTTCCTGAGAAGGTTGCTTCTTCACATAAATTTCCGTTACCCGTAGTGGTTACAGTGAAAGTGTAGAGGGTAGGCACAGTGATGTTCACAGTTGGTCTTCCAGAAATTCTAAAGTTTCCTCCACCCAACGATGTCATTCCCACTCCAAGAGGAAGTCCATCATCTATGGCAAAATTGGCTCCCCCTCCAATAGTAAATTCGATCACGTCAATATCTTCATTGAAACACACTGACTGATCGAGTGTACTGGAGGCAGTGGTGACTGTTACCGTAGAGTTTGGATGGATTCTGATAGTTGCTAATTCTATAGCATTTGTACAACCATTTGAATTAACAGTTGTAATGGTTAGGTTGTATGGGGTAGATACTCCACCAACTATGGCGTTGATGGTAGGTGTACCCGTAATACTCAAAATACCTGTTCCATTGACCAACACAGGATCGTCTATGGTTAACTGGGCAAGAGGACTTTTTTCACTGTCAACACTGAAGGCTTGACCGTCTATGAGTCCTGTTAGTATCAATACTGATCCATTTAGAGTTGCATTTACTAGGGTTGATTGTGCATTGATTGCATCTCTTATGTCGGTTGCAATCTGTGTTGGAGATTCTCCACCTGTTGAGGTAACAGTATAGGATACATTATTAACAAAAATGCTGTAAACCTCATTTGGGTTTACATTGGGCCCCGCAAACCTTACAGAACTTATTTGATTTCTACTTTCAAATGTATCGGTGACTCCAGGAGGTAAGCCTATTACTCCTACTCCATTTGCTCCTCCTGCAAATTCATAAATAATTGGTGTGATGGGTAATCCCTCACAAGCATCTTGGTTGAATGATGCTAGGGTAGAGGAGGGAGTTAAACTATCATTTGGTTCGATCGTTATTGTACCATTGATAGTCATTTCTTCACAACGATTTTCGTTCGCTGTTGTGGTAATACTGAAATTATAAATATTGACTCCCGTATCATTGGTTATTGGAGTTCCTGTAAGGGTAACAGATGTGGGGTTGAGTGGATCATCAAGAACATGACTGATCCCATTGGGTAATCCAGAGGTAGTTACGCCTCTGACACCCCCCGAAAGATTGTAAACCATGTCAGCAAATACACCATTATCACAAACTACCTGATTGTCATTGCCCGAAGTTAGGGTAATGGAAGAATTAGCACTGACAACAATAGATCCAACAGCCGTATCTGCTGCGCAGAGTATTCCTGGTGTTGATAGGGTATAGTTGTATGTTCCTGAAACGATTCCCGAAGGTCTACCCGAAATTCTGTAGATACCTGGGCTGGTTGTGAGAACTGGTCTTTGAAGTTGAACTGCATTACTGTTGCTTGGAACAAAAGCTCCAAAAGCATCACCTGGTATGTCTGCAGTAATTATGATTCTATTGGCTGCATTATCATAAGTTGCGCCGACCTCAGGATCACCATCAATTTGTGAGGCTAAACTATTACCAATATTGTCCTCATCTTGGCCTGCTGCTACTGTAATATTGTAAGGAGTACTGTTCAAATAAACGATGTAGGTTTCAGTCCCTGCCGAGGTTCCAGCCTGCAAGGTAATTTCTGAGACCTGTTGTCTGGGGATATAATTTCCAGTTACTCCAGGGGGTAACCCTATGGGTGAAGCAAAGGCAACAGCATCCGCTGATCCTCTGAATTCGTATACAATATCAATCAAGTCTTTATCAACACATACAGTTTGATTTTCGGTGCTAGCATCACTGGTCAAAACCAATTGCTCAGCAGGATCTACAGTGATAATTCCTGTAATGGTTGAGGTACTTTGACTACAACCGAAGCTACCTCCTTGAACCGTAAAACTGTATTCAAATGTTTGCTGCTGTAAGTTCCCCTCTACTGGAGTCCCTGAAATTGTGAAATTATCGGCAACGATGGGAGAAAAACTCAACCACGGAGGATTACCTGCGTCTGCAATGACATTCGCTGCTCCTACGGTATTCACACTAATGGTTGTTATGGGTGTATTGTCGCACACAGTTTGATTGCTACTTCCCGAGGCAGGATCAAAAGCAGCTGAGGTTACTGGATTAACAGTTATGGTTCCAGACACATTACTTGTAGTTCCAGTACACGAAGGACCAGTTGCTTGTAATTCATAAGTGAAAGTTTGAGGAGCCAACAAGGTCACGGAAGGTGATCCTGAGATGGTAAAAATGGCTGGGGTGGTAACAATTATAGGATCAGACAAGGTAATGTTGGTCGTACCATTGTTAGTTATTGTGGAGAAAGTTACCCCAGAGCTATTGTGTGTGATGGTTAAAACTGGTGAAACATAGTTTGCACTGAAGTTGATATTATTATCGATATCTGTTGCTAAGGCTGCTCCGGCGTCATCAAACGTTGAGGTTATTGTTGCACTAAAAGTAAATGGAGCTCCTGAATTGAGTACGATACTGATATCCCCTGCTGCACCGTCTGCTCCACCAAAATTCACATCAGTAACTTGATTTCTTGTTTGTAAAGTACCACTGACTCCTGCGGGTAAATTTGTTCCAGCAGGAACAAAAGCAAGTCCAAAACCTGGATTGGATACAGTGAACTGGATATCGCTGATCGGCTCAAATGCACATCTTGTTTGATTCAATTGTGCTCCCGGTTCCGGATTAATGTCAGGTGCAGGGGTCACTGTTATGTTCCCCGTCATTGTAGCTTCGGGAGTACAGCCAGAAACGTTGTTTACAGTTGTTACTGTGTAGTTAAAACTGGTTGGATTAAGAGGATTTACATTGGGGATACCAGAAATGGTAAGGACGCCGCCAGAGAAGTTGTCTACAACTCCGGGGGGGAGGTCTGCATCATTGATGTCTGCACTCAATGCATTTTCAACAGTAAATCTTATTTCCGTCAATGCAGTTCCATCACAAACAGTTTCATTTAGATTACCAGAGGTTAGTGTAATGGTAGATAAAGGACTTACTGTTATCAATCCATCGATGGTGTCCTGCGTACACGAGGCTGTACCTCCAGTTGTAGTGATGCTGTAATTGTAAGTTCCTGATGCACTTCCTAAAGGTGACCCAGAGAGTGTAACAATATTCAGATTTTCGTTACTGCTCGGTGCACTGAAGTCAACAGCATTTTGAAAAGGAGGATTGACTACCACACTGAAGGCTTGTCCAGCAACATTACTTTCGAGACTTAAAATATTAGATCCAGCATCATAAGAAGCAGAAACGACTCCAGTGGCTGCATTGGCTAATCCTGTTCCAATATCGTCTAAATCATCACCTGCTTGAACAACATAAGGATAATCTGTGGCGTTAATGGTCAAGTCATATTCATTGCCCGTAGTTATCGCTCTACCGCCTATTGCCGATAGCGTTATGGTTGTCAATTGATTAACTTGAGTGGTATTGGCTCTGATCCCTGGAGGTAGATTCATCAGAGAGTCGCTAATGACGCCTGAAGCAAATCCCAATAATTCGTATTGAATATCAGAAATGGCATCACCAGTACATATAATTTGATTTGGATTACTCCCAGTAATCAATCTAATATCGGCAGCCGATGGCACAATGATGGCATAATTTCTTGTTGATCCAGGACAATCTCTTGGAATCGCTCTCATGATTATGGTTCCTCCAGGATAATTGGGTAGCCAATTCAATGTGATTTCTTGATCATTTGTTCCTGCATCAGCAGCGAGTTCTCTCCTGGCATTACTGATAACTGTATTTTGTCCAACTCCTCCACCTGTCTGTATTGCAGTTAGGTCATTGATGAACCATCTTACTGGGAAATCAGGGACTCTAAGAGTGGTTTGGAAACCTGCTGCTGGAATAGGACAGGCTGGCAATGCAGTGATAGGAATGATATTGGGTCGATCGGTTTCAGAACTTCCAATATTGAAGGTAGTAGCAGACCAATCTCCGTTTGTGCCGTCACAAGCTACCGGTCTAACTTCTACATCAAATTGTCCCCACCATCCAACATTCCATGTCAATACTCCGGTATTGATGTTGTTGAACGTACCAGGGCTAATAACTGAGGGATCTCCAGGGATGGAGTTGGTGATTCTCCACTCGAGTGATCCATAATTATTTGTAGCCCCATCAGATGCGGTAAAAAATTGAGTAGTTTCAGGAGTGAAAATGGTGATTTCACAATCGGGTACCACCCCAGTAAAAGTATTAGAGTCATTTGCGTTAAAATCACAAAGTTGCGCACCATAGACTGGGTCTAAAACACTCATATCAATGGGACTTAATACATCAGATACAGTCAGGCTAGGAACTGTTTCGGGTACAACTTCAATATCTACTTCATACCAATCCGAAGCAGGACCACATCCAACGCTTCTTACTTTCACTTTTGCAGTTCCAGAGAAAAGAGGATCCCAATTTACAGTAGCTCTCTGTGTCGCGATGGATACAATAGGGACGCTCAAAGAAGCATTATCAGTTCCCCCGGGGTTAACTCTACTAATGGTATAGGTAGTGTTGGTTACTAATGCTGTAATCGTTAATTCATCTGCAGTGTTATCATAACTCGCATTGACATCCGTATCTGTATCAACTTGAGTTGCTAATTCTGTACCTAGTTCGTCAACTGTGTCAATAGCTCCAGTTGATGTGGCAGTATAAGAAGTTCCGTTGATGGTAACGGTGTAGATTCTTCCCGCAGTGATTGTGGCGGTAGCGGAGGATATTGTAATTACACTGGTTTGAAGATTTTCTGTAGTTATTGTTCCAGCAGCACCTGGTTCCAAATCCCATTGGAATTCGTTGTAAATCTGGTTAAAAGCATTATCAACAAAACAAGTGAAAAAGTCTGTAGATGCTGTGGTTCCCCCACCTCCTATGTCAGGTCTATCCTGACATATGGTATTGTTGTACCAATTAGCACCATCTGTTAGTACCGCATAATCAATAGAGTTAAAATCTTTCATGATAATGTCGGGTACCTGCGCCGTTGGTTGAACGTTAATGCTATAGTCTATAGATTCTTCTGTACATCCACTACCATCGGTCATTACTCTGAAGAAGTCAGTTGGACCTGCTGTTCCTGTTATGGTGACCTCGTTTGTTCCGGTAACCCTGTACCAACCAGCGCCCAATGCTGGAGTTGGGGTTACTATTCCGCCTAATCCTGCAGTTGGTGTATATGCAGCATCTAGGTTTTCAATAATTAATGCTGTAGCCCCACCCCCCCATTGGAATGTAATGGCTTGAATATCATCTCCTGGACATATTGGCCCTTGAGTATTGATGGGTCCTGCCGATTGAACCAAAGTGGAGGCTTGGTTTACAGAAATCTCGATTGGATCTGATATTACTATACATCCATTGCCTGTTGAGGACTGATAGAGATTCATTTCATGAGCAGAATTGGTATCGGGGTATGCTACTGATATGTTGTCGGGTTGAGGTTGAATTATGATGACTCCTGCATTGTTGTAGGTGGCTGTGAACCCAGGAGAATCGTTGGTAATTTTTGTTGCTAAACCATTACCAATAGAATTGGTGTCACTGGTTGCCGCTGTTGTAGTGAAGGAATAAGTTCCTGATTCTAAATAAATGATATAGGTTTCATTTGCGGCCAGAGCATTAAGGGTTCTTGTTAATTCAATTTGAGTTTGATTAGGATCGGGAACGGTTGGTGAACTTGCAGCACTGGTGATAACAACCCTAAAATATGCTGTTTCTGTAGCATTGGAAGAAAAAGAAAGGGTTGTATTGGTTTCACCTGCTAATTCTGACCAATTCAATTGATCGGTTGAGCGTTCCCATTGATAGCCGACTCCTGCTCCTGTAGTTGCTCCATTCAAAATAATATCTGCTGGTATGGTATTTTCACAAATAGTCTGATCAGCAAGGATATCACCAGCATCTAAATTGGCTATGATATTGATTTGAACCTCGTTTGTTGAGGCAACGCATGAGCTTGGACTACTGGTCGAAGTTACAGATCTTCTAAACCAAGTTGTTTCTCTGAGAATCCCAGGGTCATAGGTGTTGTTGTTTGCACCACCGACGGGCGCCCATGGAGTTGATGCTGTTCTAAATTCCCATTGATATTGTAAGGCACCGATGTTTGAACTTGCTTCTGTTGTAGTTCCTATCAAAGGTACATCAGTGGCGTAACAGTAGGTATCATTAGCGTTAATGTCAATGGATCCAGGGTTAATATCGTTTATACGAATAATATGGGTATCACTGGGTTCCTCACAGTTAGCGCCTCCACCGTTGGATCGGGTTAATCTTCTGTAATACAATGTGTTTGTTGAAGTTAAGGTAGGCGGAATAAATGAAGCCCCATTCTGACCTGATATGGGTGTCCAGTTAATCCCGTCGGGTGAAGATTCCCATTGATAATCTATAAAGGGTCCACTGACACTTCCCGTTACGGTCAATGTAGCAGGTTGAACGGTCAATCCAAAGCACAGTAACTGTCCACCGCTGGGTTCTATAGTCCCTCCAATTAATTCAGGTGTTACCGTGATTTCTATGGATGGTGTTATGGCTAATTCACACTCTTTATCATTCAATTTACTGATCGCAACTCTGGTATAATAAGTTGTTTGTGCAAGTGATCCTGGCTGATAACTAAGACTTGTTGAGCCTGTATCGGTGAAATTTATATTATCCGTAGAACTCTGCCACATATAACTTACTGTTGCGGAAGCAGAAGATAAAGTTGCGCTTGTTAAACTCGTAATGGCTTGGGGTACTGTATTGTAGCAGATTATTTGTGTTCCACTTAATGTACCTGCGCTTGTGATTTCATTTTTAAACATCGTTAGTGAGGCACTTGAAGTACAACCACTCGCAAGCATTACGATTACCTCAACAATATTGTTGTTCTGTAAATTTGAAATCTCAAAAGTATTAGAAACACCATTTTGTCTTATTATGGAATTAACCTCAAACCGATAAGTGGCAGAAGCTATATTTGTTGCCTGAAAAATAACGGTGTCTCCATCACAGAAAGTTTCATTGAGTGCATCTGAGATCAATGTAACAGGCACATCATTGACTACCGTAAGTGTGGTGGAGTTTGTGGTTGAGAAACAAGCATTAGGATCAATATTCCCTCCACTAAGAGGTAGGTCATAGACCAATACATCGATTACTTCGACTCCTGTAAGGGTGTATGATATCGAAGAGGCAGTGAACGTAGGTGTTGCTGTAGTAGCTTCAACAACTCCATCGATTCTCCACTCAAAAGACTGTCCTGTTCCACCGGCTACGGTAAAGATAGGATCATCGTCTGTACAGATGGTTGCGCTGACCACAGTAGTTCCATCCATTTGTAACTGTCCTCCAGGTCCTGGGCTTACAGTAATGGTAATTTCGTTAGAGGTTGAAGAACAAGTTTTGCCATTGAGTACCGACTGGTCAACTCTCCTGAACTGAGTGGTCTGATTGATCGCACCAGGTTGATAATTAGGAGAATTGAAATTAATGACATTGAAGGTTGCAAAATTATCTGTCGAACTGTGCCACATGTAAGTAGCAGAAGCAGACCCAGAGATGGTTGGTGTTGATACTGAAGTAATCTCAAGAGGAACATTTCCACTACAAATGGTTTGTGTACCCGATATGGTTCCAACAGTGATATTGTTTTCCACCATTGTCAGCGAAGCAGTAGCAATACATCCTGAAGCCAAGGTTACTTCCACACTGACATTGTCGTTGTCGTTAAGTGTAGAAATACTGGTTGTATTTGAAGCCCCATCTTGAATGGTATCGACACCATTTCTCAAGAACTTGTAGTTGGTAACACCAATAACAGGGCTGGTAACGGTAAATACAACATTATCACCATCACAGAAAGTTTCATTGAGTGCATCTGAGATCAATGTAACAGGCACATCAT
>JAYNHF010000018.1:0-46874 GCA_038107695.1 Flavobacteriaceae bacterium
TGACCGTGGCTCCCGAACCATTTCGCAGGGCGCCAAGGTGTCGTAATTCTAATTCGTAATCCGTAATTCCTAATTCGTAATCCGTAATTCCTAATTCGTAATTGTTTTTATTCCCAATTTTTTTTCAATTGCATTCAGTCGTTCCTCTTGTTCATCGATTTGCTTTTGTTGGCTTTTGATGGCTTCAATCAATAAGGGGGCTAGTTTGGTGTAATCCACGCTTTTGTATCCGTCTTGGTCGGTACGAACCACTTCGGGAAGGTAGGGTTCTACCTCTTGAGCGATCAAGCCAAGTACCGTTCCGGGGCTGAATTTTTTCCCGGCATTGCTTTTCCATTCGTGGCGTACCCCTCGCAGTTGGAGGACAATATCCAAAGCATCGGTGAGTTCTTCGATTTGAGTTTTGTATCGTGCGTCTGAGGTCAGTTGTATTCCATTGGCATAAACGTCGCCGTTTACGTCGAGCGTACTTGCGTTAACGGGGTTGTTTTTCCCGATACCTACCTTACCATCATCGGTGACCACAAACTGGTTGGTACCACTTCGTAGTGTGCTGTTGTCAGAGAGTCGGTTGAGGTACCAGTAGCTGTTGGTACTGTCAACGGCCCAGTCCAAATCGTCGATGGTGGTGGTACCTTGTTGTGATATGGTGGTGTTTACGTCGGTATTGTCCGAGATGTAAACGGTTCGGAATCCTCCTTCACCGATTACCTGTAGGGGTACGGTTGGGGTGGTGGTTCCGATTCCCACGCGAGCGTTTTGACCGTCAATTGCCAGGGTAGGGGTGGCACTGTTGCTTTCGAAGTTGAGCAGGTAGTTGTTCAGATCAACGGTACGGGTAGCGGTCAGGCTGTCGTCGTTGGTGTAAATACTAGTGTCACTACTGCCAATTTTTTCCCAGCTGCCCGAAGTGGAAGCGGTGGTACCGCTCCAGTAGTAATAACCAGCACCTTTTAGTCCGTTGGAATTTCCTGATCCTGGGGTGGTTTCGGTAGCGGTATTGGTATTGTAGAGTAAGAGTCCGTTTGTGGCCGAACTTACATTGGCAATCCCACTGACCATGGTAACAGAATCGGTTAAACTCAGTCTTGGTAATAACACTCCGTTGTCGTTACTGGCAACCTCTAGCGCAGCCAAAGGGGAGGTGGTTCCAATACCTATTTTACCTTGTGCGTCGATGCGCATGCGTTCTGCTCCAGCGACTTGGAATTCTAGGGTATCGGAATCGGTTCCGCTTCCATCCTGATCGTTGGCCAGAATGGTGGTGTCTTTATCATCGTCGATCACCCCACCAGCGCCACTTCCAATTTTGATCCAAGCGCTCCCGTTCCAGTAGTAGAACCCTTGTCCGTTGAGACCATCAACAAGTGTATTGGTAGAGGTATTGGTGTTAAAGATGAGCATACCGTTTTTGGTGCTGTCACCAGTACCGTCGAGTCCATAGGTGGCCGATGCGGTCAAGCTGATCCGAGGGATCAACAAACCATTGTTGTTACTGGCAACCTCTAGTGCAGCCAAAGGGGAGGTGGTTCCAATACCTATTTTACCTTGTGCGTCGATGCGCATGCGTTCTGCTCCAGCGACTTGGAATTCTAGGGTATCGGAATCGGTTCCGCTTCCATCCTGATCGTTGGCCAGAATGGTGGTGTCTTTATCATCGTCGATCACCCCACCAGCGCCACTTCCAATTTTGATCCAAGCGCTCCCGTTCCAGTAGTAGAACCCTTGTCCGTTGAGACCATCAACAAGTGTATTGGTAGAGGTATTGGTGTTAAAGATGAGCATACCGTTTTTGGTGCTGTCACCAGTACCGTCGAGTCCATAGGTGGCCGATGCGGTCAAGCTGATTTGAGGGATCATGATCCCGTCGTTGATGCCAGTGATCTGCAATGCTCCTTTGGGGTCATTGGTACCGATCCCCACCTTTCCGTTGTCTTTGATGACAAACTGGTTGGCACCACTTCGTAGTGTGCTGTTGTCAGAGAGTCGGTTGAGGTACCAATAGCCACCACCAGAGGCTATGGCCCAGTCCAAATCGTCAAGAGTGGTGGTACCTTGTTGTGATATGGTTGTGCTTACGGTGGTATTGTCCGAGATGTAAACGGTTCGGAATCCTCCTTCACCGATTACCTGTAGGGGTACGGTTGGGGTGGTGGTTCCGATTCCCACGCGAGCGTTTTGACCGTCAATTGCCAGGGTAGGGGTGGCACTGTTGCTTTCGAAGTTGAGCAGGTAGTTGTTCAGATCAACGGTACGGGTAGCGGTCAGGCTGTCGTCGTTGGTGTAAATACTAGTGTCACTACTGCCAATTTTTTCCCAGCTGCCCGAAGTGGAAGCGGTGGTACCGCTCCAGTAGTAAAAGCCAGCACCTTTTAGTCCGTTGGAATCCCCTGATCCTGAGGTGGTTTCGGTAGCGGTATTGGTGTTGTAAACCAACATTCCGTTGTGGGTACTGCTGGGCAAACCCGTAATAGGACTAAAGGTAGCCGAAGTGGTCAGTGCCATTCGGGGGATGAGTAGCCCCTTGTCCGGTGAAACAATTTCCAATGCTGCCGATGGATTGGGTGTATTGGTACCTAAACCATGTTGGGCGGAAAGGCTGCTCACACAGAACAATGTAAATAAAAGAAACCGGAGGGGCGCTTGTTTTATCATTTGGGGAGAGTTAATTTGTAAAGTTTGGGATGTGGGTTTGATTATGAGTTTTAGGTTGATAAAATGGCTTTCCAGTATTTAGACTTTGAAAAGTGTCCGAAGCTCGGAGCTTTTATTGAGTTTTTGATCGACCAGACTTCTGAAGCGTGAAGAAGGAGGTTTGGTGTGGGATGTGTGATTTGGGTTAGTCATATTCGTTGTATTAAAATTTATGGTTAATTGCTATTCATAACATTATGCAATTGGGGTTGTTCCCCAGTCCATACTGTGTGGTGTGGAGGGGGGTGGTTCTATGTTGAATTACAAAAATGCAGGTGGAATAAAAAACCAGGACATGTCGTTCGGCGGCGATAGCTGAAGATTTTGACCGACTTGCATACCCAAATAAAATATCCATTAGGGTGGAAACAAGGGGTAAACAAAAACGTGGTTTTATGGAATCCGTAGATATATGTACTGTCATGGTTTTGGGGGTAAAACGATTTGTATAAACAATTTTACAGTTCAAAGATAGAAAAAAATTGTAAAAACTTTATTAATTGTCACTGCACGATGAAAACAGACCGTTAGACGATAATTTAAAAGTTTAGTACCCCCTATTTTTTTGGATTGTAATGGGTTTCAAAAGTAGTCATATCATTGAATACAGATCACCTAAGGCTCATATTTGACTTGCTGTTAATCAATGGCATAGGTTTTTTTTGAGTTTGTAAATCCGATTTATTTTATATTAATTTGTTATTCCTTAACCATAAATCTAATAGTTAATGCTTAATCTACTATCCAACTCCACTATTTTTAATTTTAAGTTTTTTCACGAGTTTTTGAATCATTTTGGTTTTGATCTTGCCCTGAAATTACGATCAATTCCTAACCCATGAGATCAAATTTATATCTATTGTTCTTTGGGTGTTTGAGTTTGCTTACTGCCCAAACCCGAGATGCATCAGCGATTTTGCAACTGAATAGTACAACCCAGGGCTTTTTACCCCCCCGAATGACAACAGCTCAAATCAATGCCATCAGCAATCCTACAGAGGGATTGATGGTTTATAATACTGTTTCCAACTCTTTAGCACTGTTCAACGAAACCAACTGGGTTGTTGTCAATACCACTTTTAACCCTGCGGTAGCGACCAATATTCAAACCTCTTATGGTGGTGGATTGGTCAGCTACAATTACGATGTCAGCGGTGGAGCCAACGAGAACAAATCTTCAACGGTGGTCAATTTTTATTCCAGTAATGAAAACGGAGGAAACCGAAACTTGATCGATACCACAGACGGGGTTCCTACCGCCTGGACACTGGATGACTACGCACCTTTTACTCCAACAAACGGACATTTGATGATCGGAGTACAAACTGAAGGTCAATATGAAGTTTTCTCAGACCCCCTCAGTGTAGTTGTGATTCATGATAATTTGGTTTATGGAACGATCACCTCACCCCTCAGCGGTGAAATTTGGTTGGATCGCAACATGGGTGCTACCAAAGCCGCTCCAAGCTCGTTCTCCGATACGGGAGATAACAATGGTAATGGGCTATATTACAATCATACCGATGCCCTAAACGCATGTCCCAGCGGATTTCGTTTGCCTACCGATGCCGAGTGGAGTGCAGAATTTGCACAGGGGATACCTCATACTACTGCAGCTAGTGATGCCAATACTACCTATTTTATCGATCACTTTATGAAGTTTGTTCCTTTGGGAAGAAACATTTCCGCTACCAATAGTCCATACACCAATGCTGATCGTTTTCAAGGGAATTATGCATTTTTTCACAAACAAGATGGTGTTGGTTATCTCAGGTTAGGATTCAATGGAGCTGATACGCAATTTGAAGCGGGAATGGGTTTTACAAATAGTCCCAGTGTTCGATGTATCAAAGACGACTGAGCCTATGATCGTTGAAATTTGCACCCTGTTGGTAAATGATTTTTAGTCAAATTTCCATCGCAGGCCCAAGAAAAATCGCATTCCTTGATTGGAGGTGTAAACATAGGTAGGGTCAAAAGTCAGCGCGTAGGGATTGTCGGGAGTTGACAAAACGTTTCCCGAACCATCAATGGCTAGCTGTCGATCAAAGGGATCAAAGGGACGCGCAATACTGTTTCGAGGAGGGGTGAAGTTTAAAATATTTTTGATGCCTCCGTAGTACTCCAGGGTGTTGTTCCAAGACTTGGTGATTTGAAGATTGAGAATGCTAAAGGGATCGGAGTAGGGGGGTCTGGGGTCAAGCGCTCCCAAGGTCGGTAGCCTCATCGCCCCGGTGGTGGTTCCCGTAAAATCGAGGGTCAGATTGTTGGCGATCCATTTTTTTTCAATTCTCCATACCCCTTGAAATCGTTCGGTAAGATAGGGGGTGGTTTTGATTCCATCTTCTTCCAGATAGGTATCGATAAAGGTGGCTCCAAGATTGATTCTGAGCCCTCCTTGTGCAAATAAATTGGCATTCAGAGAAAGACCATTGGAGATTGACCTTCCCTCCAAGTTATCGAAAATGATCTTGTTGGGATCAGTATCGTAATCGGGGATGATCTTGTTGGAGAAATGGTTGGTGAACAGACTCAAATCCAAATCGAGGATGGCGCCTTGTTTGAAGAAAAATTTTTGGACATAATTGAGGTTGGCATTCCATGACCTTTCGGGATCCAATTCGTTCATAAATACCACCTCCCGAGCGCCAGTCAGTACCGCGTGTTCTTCTGTAAATACCTGCACTACACGATATCCCGTTCCTGCACTGATTCTGAAGATCGAACTTTGGTCGTTGTTGTTGATCTTGTAATTGACTCGGGGCGTGAAGATGTTTCCGTGGATGGAGTTGTAATCGTATCGAAGCCCCAAAAGCAGTGTGTTATTGGGATTGATTTGGATTTGATCTTGAATGAATATTCCTGGCAAATGGGTGATGGAGGCTTGGTTTTGTAAAGAGAAATCATCGTAAGTAGCCGGGGTATTGTCGTCGTAATAGGTGAATCTGTAGGCTCCGCCCATAAGCAATTCGTGATTGGCGAAGTTTTGACTCCAAATCATCTGACCAAAACCTTGGGACTGATCTGCTATTAATGATATTTCTCCATAGGCCGAGTTTTGACTGTGATCATTGAAACTGAATTGGAAGGAAAGTTTGTCGCTGAATTGGTATTTTCCAAAAAGTTCAAATCTCAGGGTGTAAATGCTCTCCCCATAAACTTCATCGCCTCCCCTGTGTTTCGGCAACCAATTCATTTGCCCTCCCCAACGGTCATCGTAAATAAAACGGGTGGCGAGTGAAAATTTATCGGTCTGACTGATTTTGTTAAAAATCGAAATGCGATCTTGTAGGGTCAAGTCCGTGAATCCGTCTTGGTTATTGTCGATGGGATTTGAATAGTTAAAATAATTTACTCCCGACAGGCCATTGGTTTTTGGGGACAGTTGGTATTGGTAGGCCAAATCGGTATTGACTTCTCCCCAACCAGACACAAAAGAATCGATCGATAGCTTGGAGCTGTTTTCGGGCAGTTGGGTGATCAAATTGATGACGCCTGCAACGGCTTCAGATCCATAGAGCGTAGCGGCTGGGCCTTTTACGATCTCGACCCTCTCGATCAAGGCTTGGGGAATGCCCGAAAAACCATAAACGGTAGCGAGACCACTGACGATGGGAAAACCATCGATCAATACCATGGTGTAGCTTCCCTCCTGGCCGTTGATGCGAATGTCTCCCGTGTTACAAATACTGCAGTTCAAGTTGGCCCTAACCCCATTGATATTTTCCAAAGCTTCGAAAACCGAAGCAGTGGGGTTGGCTTTAAAAAAAGTAGCGTTGTAAACCTCGATCGGAACGGGACTGTCGCGCTTGCTCACCGGCTTTAGGGTCCCCGAGACAACAATTTCGTCTAAGGCATCTTCCAATTCCAATTCAATCCTCCCCAGATCGGTGGTTTCTGAACGGATTTCCCTGATCAGGGTTTTGTGACCCAAAAAAGAGATGACCAGTTTAGGGTTTTTTATATTTGAAAAATATAATGAAAATTGTCCTGCTACGTCGGTGGTAATCCCGATATTAGAATTTTGAATGTAAACGGAAGCCGATGTTAAAGGTTGACCCTCTGACAAGACTGTTCCCGTTACTCTATAGTCTTGAGACTGGAGAGTTTGAAATGCAAGTGAAAATAAAAAAAGGATGAGTCGCACCTAATAGTTTTATACCGCAAAACTAATTCATTAGTTTTGTACTGCAAAACACTTCGATGAAAAAAACAATAGAGAAGGAGAATTATCTGAAAACCATATACAAGATGGAGGAGAAAGGGCAATCGGTGACGGTCACCTCTCTGAGTCAATATTTTGGTGTCAGTAAATCAACCGTCTCCAATATGATCAAGAAACTAGTGATCATGGATCTGATCGATACCCAGCCCTATCGTCCCATACTGCTGACCAAAACGGGAAGGGAAAAGGCAGGAGAGATCATCTACAAACACCGTTTGATCGAGCTTTATTTGGTAGAAAAGATGAACTTTGATTTGGACGAAGTACACGAAATAGCGGAAGAGATCGAACACATAAAAAATGCAAAATTTTTCAAACGCATTCAGGAGATCTTGGGCGATTTTGATGTTGATCCCCATGGATCAATCATCCCGAAACAGCATTACGATTGAAAAAAAAGGGGGGGTGGTTCGATTTTCAGCAGCCTCAATTGTGGGACTTTAATTTTTGAAATTGATCTTTTCGTTTTTGAAAATTAGAAAGAAAAGCACAAAAACGCCGAGGGCAAATAGTGCTGGGAATGTCCAGATTTTATTCCAGTCATGTAAACCCGAAGGGGAGACAAAAGCATCAGATATTTTACCTGCAATCCAAAAACCTATTAGCATTCCCAGTCCATAGGTGGCAAGGGTGATGAGTCCTTGCGCAGCGCTTTTGATTTTTTCACCGGCTTTGAAGTCGGTGTAGATTTGTCCCGAAACAAAGAAAAAATCGTAACAAATACCGTGCAACAGAATACCGATGATGAGCATAAACGTTGTGTCTCCCACCTCGCCATAGGCAAACAACAAATAACGCACGACCCATGCCATCATGCCTACCAATATGGTGTTTTTGAAACCAAAACGCGCAAAGAATAGGGGGAGCAAGAGCATGAACAGCACTTCACTGACCTGCCCCAAAGACATTTTTGCGGTGGGATTTTCCATCCCCAGTTCCACCAAAAAAGGATTGGCCTGTTGATAGTAAAAGGCCAAGGGAATGCAAATCAAAATAGAGGCGATAAAGAACAATAGAAAATTGCGATCTTTCAATAGCTTGAGCGCATCCCATCCCAAAGCACTTTTTAAAGAAAAACTTTTTTGGTCGCTACCATAGGGTGGGGTTTTGGGAAGGCTAAAACTGAAAACCCCCAAAAGTAAAGAGGCGAGGGCAACCATTTTGAAAGTATTGGACAAGGCTCCTGAGGCAATGGCAGCTTGGGCGTCCCAACCAAAAACATAGCTGATCACCAGACCCGAAATGATCCATCCCAGGGTACCGAAGGTTCGGATGAGTGGGAACTCTGCGGCAGTGTCTTTCATCTGGTTGAACGATACCGAATTGACCAACGCCAAAGTGGGCATGTAAAGGATCATGTAGGCAAATACATAGGGATAAAAAACAGTAAAGTCTTCTGTTTGAGACATGAGGTACAAAAGTCCACTTCCCAGGAGGTGCAACAGCCCTAGGATTCTCTCGGCATTGAAAAATCGATCAGCGATCAATCCTATGAATACCGGAGCGATGATGGCTCCCCAAGATTGGGTGGAAAAAGCCATTGCAATTTGCCCGCCCGTGGCGCTGAGGTTGCTCCCCAAGAAAGTGCCCAAGGTAACAAACCAACCTCCCCAAATGAAAAATTGGAGGAACATCATCAATGATAATTGAAATCGGGTGGTTGAATTCATGGTCATAAATTTTTTTGGGTGACACCAGGTCCATCCCTTGGTTTTGTAATTGAAGTGGCATGCAAAAAAAGCACATCCATCTCAGTTACCAAGATAACCCATTATTCCTTTTTTTCAAAAAACAGTACCAAACCCGACTGCATAAATAAAAGATTGAATCATGACTTGACGCTCTTTCGCTTCTCAATATTTCTTAGATTTTCTTATGGCAGTAGCCATGATGTTTGCATTGGCCATTGTTAGGGGTGGCTTATTTCAAAAATAAACTCCCCACTCCGGAGTTTGAATTCTCCGTCTTTTACGTCTTCTTTTTCGTCCTTATTCAAAAATGATCCTCCTTTGATTACTGCTATTTTTTGATGCTTCTCTTTGTTTAAACTCACTTGTGCGATGCTGGCTTTGGGAACTGATATTTCATAACGATATCCGTTCTCTTGCTTTTCCCATTTGGAAATGATTTTACCGTGGGGTGATTTGTAGGCAGTAGCAACACGGTCAAGGCCAATGGGGGTAAAGGGACGGATGAAGAAACGATCGAAACCGGGGTAATCGGGGTCAGGTCTGATACCCCCCAACCATCGGTAGCACCATGCGCTGACCGATCCAAACATGGGGTGTGAATTGGAGTAAACGTCGTCGCTTTCTTTCCAAGTTTCCCAAAGTGTTGTCGCCCCTCGATCTATCATATGGCCCCAACCGGGGTATTCTTTGCTGTTTACAATGTCAAAAGTGACTTGAGGGGACAGGTGTTGGGAAATGGCCTCCAGGGCAAATTGTGTTCCAAAAATCCCAGTGGTTAGGTGTTGTGCGGGAGCCTTGTTAAGACTGCTCATCAGTGAGTCCCGCGCCGCAGCAATCTCATCCTCGGGAATGATATCGTGATAGAGCAATGCCGAAAATAGGGTTTGTCGATTGATTTTCCCTTCAACCTTTTTATTCCAAAACTCTTCTCTGAGCTTACGTTCAAGATCTTTTGCCAAGTGCTGGTATTTGTTTTTTCTTTTACCATCTTTCATCAGTTCGGCAAATTTTTTCATGATCCTTGCACATTGAAGATAGTGAACGGTTCCGATCAATTCTACCGGTACGGGAACCAATGATTCGTGGTCGCTCAATCCAGAGTGAACGATTCCTTGCGGATGGAGACGAGCGGCTTTGTCCATCCAACGATTGTTGAAAGCATACAATTCTTTCACCCCATCCCAATCTTTGTAATACAGGTAGCGCTGGTACTGGGTGATCAAAAAAGCGGATTCCCAACTGATGCCACAGTACTGTATTCCGACATTGGGGGCAGTGTCAACAAAGGTGGAATCATTAATGGCGTCAACCCAGTCATACACGGTCTTTTTGTAAAAAGATTGCATGTCGAAGTTGTAAATAAAAGAAGTGCTGGTGGCATTGAGGTCCCCTCCGTATCCAAATTTTTCTCTGGCAGGACAATCCGATTGTACTCCTACCAAATTGGCCAAAAAAGTTCTTCTGGTGGTATTTTGGATCTCGTTGATCAATGCTGAAGCGCTTGAAAAGTAATTTTCTTGATCGACATCGGTATGCAGTGACAGTCCCGTGATGTCTTGCTTTGAGGGTCGGTATTTCAATCCGTCAATTTCTATGAATCGGAAGGCGTGATAGGTGAACTCAGGACTAAAACTAGAGGGATTTTCGTCGCCAATGATAAAGCTATTGGTTTGCCAGGCAATCTCCGGAGCACCCGATCCTCCCATTCCCTTTTTTTTGATTTGACCGATTACTGCCGTCATGGGATTCAAAGATCCGTCGTCATAGACCCTTTCGCCCAATCTGAAACTGATTTTGTCTCCCCGCTGGCCCCTTAACTTGATGGAATAGGTACCGGTAAAATTTTCGCCCATATCGATCATCCATTTCCCATCACTAAGGGCGTAAATTTGTGTGGGTTTGATTTTTCTATTGACTTTAACGGGAGGAAAAAAAGCTTTTTGCAATTGACCTCCAGGGGGAGTAGCCACCCGGGCATTTTCCCATAGGGTGTCGTCAAAATCTGCTTGCTTCCAACCTTCTATCTCTTTTGTGGCATCGTAGTGGGTCCCCAAATAGACACTGTTTCTTTGAATAGGACCATAGCTGTATTTCCACGAGGTATCGGAAACGATTTCCTCGGTCTTACCCTCTTGATAGGTGATGGTGATTTTTGAAATGAATCGCGGTTTGCCGACGGGCAGTCGCGCTCTCAAATTGATCCTGCCCCACATTTTTAGGGGGAGGGGATTGTAAAAACCATTACCTATGCTAACCGACAAACAGTTCATTCCTTTATCCACTTGGGAGGTGATGTCGTGTTCCCTGAAATAAATTCTCTTGCGGGAGTCGGTCCAAGCGGGATCCAAAATATTGTTTTGCAAGCCAGATCCATTTACGAAAGCTTTGTAATATCCCGCTGCCGTAATGTGAAGCTTTACTTTTTTGGGAGCTTCTTTCAAAAGAAATGTTTTCCTAAAAATAGGAGCAGGATCATCGGTGTAGAAAAGGGAGTCGGACTGAGGTAGGGGTTTTTTGTCTTGAATCCATTGTGCCCTGTGATTTTGAAAAAAAACGTTGTTTTCCTCTTTATCTGAAATTGTCGTACACCCTGCGATCACAAAACAAATGAAAAGAAAAAGAAGTAATCTCAGGAATTTCATCGCTTGTGAAACATATTTAAATCCCTTTCAATTTAGAGAATTATCGAAGAATACCCAATTATGAGATGCAGGGACTTGATCAAAAGTACTCTTCTCAGAAGATTATATCTACCAAAATCGAAATAATCCACAAAAAAAAGCGGTGAAATCAAATTTCACCGCTTTTTTAATTTTTTTTCAAAAAACTATTGTTTTGTCCACACCCATGATGCCGAATACTCATATCCGTCTTCTTCCTCTGTGATGGACATGGTCATGCCGCTTTCTGAAAGTTCGGTGATATCAACAACAAAAAAATAATTGTCAGGCCCTCCTACCGTGATTGAATTACCATCTTCATTGAAAGCCCAAGTTCCCTGTTCTATGTACAAGGGGGTATTTTGGTACAAATCCATAAACAGGTAGGTTCCAAAGGTTGAAAGCTCTAATTGGACGGTATCTGGAGGGGTACAATCTTCAATAGTAAACTCAATTTCCTCTCCTGTTTCAAAATTGTAATCGTAGCCAATACAACTTTCATTTAAAAACCGATCCAGGTCCCATCCGTCACTATCGGAATAAGCAGTGGCTATGTACTTTCCTACAGCCTTGTAGTGGTTGGAATTTTCGTCAGCCTCGAGGGTGCCCTCCATAGGCTCTTCTTTTTCAGCTGAGTAATCTTGATTCAGATCCTCTGAACAAGGTATGTCGTAATTGATGAGATCAACCAAGAAAGTGAAAGTAAAAGCAATATCAATAACGCCATTATTTTCCACTACAACGATATCAGTAATTTCAGCAACCATCACACTCTCTCCTTCCATGAAGGTATTCAATTGAACCGATACTACCTTGTCATTTTCTTCTTCAAAACCGTAAGTACCATAAATGTTTATGCTTTCTCCATTGGGATCAGAAATTCCAATGAGATAACTATCGTCTGTAAATTCTAAAGACTCAAAGCTACACCCATTTTTTAGGGCAGACTTGGCACTTGAATTACTTGAACCCAAATCCCATTTACCAAAAATTGTTTCTTTGGCTTGCTCAGGAGTTTGTTCTGCAACACTTCCTGTGGCATAAATGTTTGTAATGGCCGAGTTTTCCATCCTCAGATCTCCATCGGTTGTTGCATTGTCACTGTCACTGTCTTTGCTACACGATAAGGCAAGTAGAACAAAAGACATTAAAAAAAGATATTTTTTCATTACGATAATTTTTTATAATATTATAAATATAGTTAATAAACTAAAGTTGTAAATAACAATACCATATTGGTCAAACGATTTACATATTGTGCAAAATAAGCATCCAGTCATTTTTGTTTTGTAGATTTATTGGTCATAAAATCCGAATTCAATCGATTGAAAATTCAAAAAAAGAAAAGATACAAAGTAGCTGGCCTGGGTGAGGTATTGTGGGACTTTTTTCCAGAGGGAAAAAAGTTGGGTGGAGCTCCGGCAAATTTTACTGCGCATGCACGACAATTGGGTGCCGAAAGTTTTATCATCAGTAGTATTGGTCAAGATGTTTTAGGACAAAAGACAAAAAGGTGTTTGGAGACGTATGATATCGATACTTCTGGCCTACAGGTCAATAAGGATTTTCCCACGGGTAAAGTTAAAGTAACGCTGGATCATAATGGAAATGCACAATATGCTATTGCAGAAAATACAGCTTGGGATCATATTACCTTGGAGCCGATACATCAAAAGATTGCACAAAAACTGGATGCCTTGTGTTTTGGAACTTTGGCTCAAAGAAATAAGGTCTCTCAAAATTCTATTGAACAAATTATCAATAATACTTCCAAAAATTGTTTGAAGGTTTTCGATGTTAACTTTAGAAAAAACCATTATGATCGAGGGACGGTTATAAAAAATCTTGATTTAGCCAATGTTTTAAAAGTGAACGAGGAAGAATTTCACACCATAGGATCCATGTTTTCTCATTCAGGAAATCACCAAAAAAGATTGGATTCGTTGATTCGACAGTTTGATCTTAGGTTATGTATTCTTACCTTGGGGCATAAGGGATCTGTTATGGCCAGCAAAGAACAATACAATGTTTGTGCTTCTGAAAATACCATCGATGTAAAAAGTACCGTTGGAGCAGGGGATGCTTTTACAGCAGCTGCGGTAATGGGTTGGCTGGATCAAAAACCCCTAGAACAGATAAATCAAGAGGCTTCGGATTTGGCTGCCTTTGTTTGCAGTCACTTGGAAGCAGTACCTAAAATAAATTTTTAAAAAATGAAACTACATACCATAGCAGTTCTGTTTTTGATGCTCATTTCATTGAATTGTAAGAAAAAAGAGCGTACCCCACCTCCCAATGTTATTATTGTCATAACAGATGATCAAGGTCATGGTGACTTGGGATTTCATAACAACCCCAACATCAGAACCCCCAACATCGATGCCTTTGCCAAAGAGAGCATTCGATTCACCAATTTTCACGTCTCTCCAGTCTGTGCTCCAACACGATCGAGTTTGATGACCGGAAGGTACTCACTGAGAACGGGTGTGAGAGATACCTACAATGGTGGAGCCATCATGGCTTCTTCTGAAATCACCCTGGCCGAGATGCTCAAAAAAATAAATTACAAAACGGGTATTTTCGGGAAATGGCACTTGGGAGACAATTACCCCTCACGCCCCAGCGATCAAGGATTTGATGAGTCCCTCATTCATTTGGCTGGAGGAATAGGTCAAGTGGGAGATTTTACCAATTATTTTAAAATGAATACCAGTTATTTTGATCCAGTGTTGTGGCATAACAACCAACAAAAAGCTTTCGATGGTTACTGCTCCGACATTTTTACCGATAACGCTATTGCGTTTATTGAGAAAAACCATAATCAACCGTTTTTCTGCTATTTGTCTTTCAATGCACCCCACACTCCTTTGCAAGTCCCAGATACATACTATCAGATGTATAAAAATACAGATCCTACAAAAGGGATAGATCCTGGGTCTATGCCCAAAGAAAAACTTACAGAAAAGAACATGGAAGATGCACGAAAAGTATATGCCATGGTAAGCAATATTGATGACAATATGAAAAAACTATTTGATAAAATTGAGTCATTGGGGATTGAGGAAAATACCATTGTTATTTTTATGACCGACAATGGTCCTCAGCAAGTCCGTTATGTTTCAGGAATGCGGGGGAGAAAATCTAGTGTTTACCGCGGAGGGATAAGAGTTCCCTTCTTCATGCGTTATCCAGCCAGATATCAGGGTGACCAAGACATGAACCAGATGGCCGCTCACATTGATCTGCTGCCCACGCTATCTGAGTTGTGTGGCGCACCGATGCCTGAAAATAGAAAAATTGATGGAAGAAGTTTCCTCCCTGCTCTGGAGGGAAAAGACTTAGGACAGCGAACCTTTTTTTCCAATTGGACCAGAAAATTTCCAGAACTGTACAATAATGTTGCCTTGCAAAAGGGAAAATATAAACTCGTAGGGAAAACCGATTTTGATGCTGAAATTGAAGAATTTGAGTTGTACAACCTTTTAGAGGATCCCAATGAAGAAATTAATTTGGTAGAACAAGAAAATCAGAAAGCTTCAATCCTCAAATCAGAAATGGATGTATTGATTTCAGAATTGAGCAACTCCCCTAATTTGGTTAACCCACCCCGCATCAGTGTTGGAACTCCAAATGAAAATCCAGTATTTCTCAATAGGAATGATGCTGGTGGTCAGCGGGGAGTCTGGAATCAGGAAGATGTTTTTTCTTATTGGATAGTCGATCTCGAACAAGGGGTTTATGATTTGAAGTTCAAATTTTTAAAACCACTTCAAGGAAATGGTGATATGTATTTGGAATTAGGTCAAAACATCAAGAGAAAACAAAATCATCAAGACCAAGTAGATGAATTGGTATGGAAGAATGTCTCTTTACCAAAGGGATCATTTGACTTTACTCCTTTTTATAAAAAAGGAAGAAAGAGTATTTTTCCTTTGTGGGTAGAAATTAAAAAAGTGAAATGAAGATCAGATTTAAATCTACCTATTGCCAAATAGAATTTAGTCCGTGGACTTCGAAAACATCAAAAACGGTCGATTGACTTGAGGATACCATTACTTCGATATCCTCAGTGTAGGGTGTGATATAGTTAGAGAGAACATTAAAACCGTCATCAACAAAAATTTCTATTGTGGTTCTGTCCAGTAGCACCCTGAAATTGACTTTATTTTTATTGAGGGTGGGAATGGTTTTACCGTCAAAATAAAACGCTCCTTCTTTGTAAGAAATCAGTTTCCCACGGATGTCAATTTGAAATGCTTCAGTCGCATTGCGATCAAAGCTTGCATAAAGATCCAGTCCATCAAACTTTTCATTATCAAGTTTTTGATTGAGCGTATTCATTTCTATGTTTTGCAGTCTTATACTTTTGTTGTAAAGATTTTTTATTTCCTCAATGGGCCATCGGAAGAGTCGAATGCCTTCTTGAGTCGTTTTTAATTCCATAGTTGCAGGAAAGGACATTTGTTGATTGAAGGGCATTTTGTTATCTACAAAAACATTATTGTCACTTGTTCTGAGCCAACCCATGATAACAGTTCTTCCATCGGGGCTGTTGTTGAAAGTTTGTGCAGCGTAATAAGCATTACCCAAATCACCGAGGAAGCTTTTTTCATTGGTTATAAGGCGATTGCCATCAAAAGATCCGATCTCGTAATCAAAGCTGGCATCGTAGATCAACCACTTTTTTTTGTTGAGGTTTTGATCCACCGGCAATTCAACCAAATCCATACACTCGAATACCCATTTACGGTCAAAGTCACTCAGTTTTTCCCACTTTTTTAGATCAGTAGAACCAAAAAACCGAACTTTCCCCAAATCATTAGTTTTTTTACGACTTGCTTTTTTGATCCACAAAATCATTACCCATTTTTGAGAGGGCTCGTGCCAGAAAATCTTGGGATCTCGCTCTCCTCGGTCAAATCCCTGGTTGGGAACTCTCGGACTTCCTTGGTCAATAAGTTGAAAGGTTCGTCCAAGATCGGTACTAAAAGCACCAGCTTGGTAAAACAAATCTTTTTTGTCGTTTTGAGCATGGGTAAAATAGGCTACAATTGCCTCATTTAAATCTGTGTTTTTTCCCAAGCTGTTGGGGTAATCTACCGCTGCGGTCCCCGAAAAAATAGTTCCATTGTTATAGGGCAGAATCGCATGGGGCAATTGCTTCCAATGAATCATATCTTTACTCACCGCATGACCCCAGGTCATATTCCCCCAATGGATGGCTTTGGGGTTGTGTTGAAAAAATAAATGGTATTCTCCTTTGTAATAGACCATTCCATTGGGGTCATTGATCCAATTTTTCTTTGATGAAAAGTGAAATTGAGGACGTAAGGACTCATCGTATTTGATATTCGAATAAGAATCAAAAGTTTGAAAACTGTCAATCATTACCTCAAGATCTTGCTGTGCTTGACCTGAAATGAAAGCGAGTATTAAAAGGTGTCTTATCATTTTATTCTTTCATTTTGATGGTCATCAACTGTGCAGAGCTACGTTTGAGAATTAAGTCAAAATCCACTTCACCATGCTCATTGGTTTTGAAGTCGAACACATTGGTTACCTCCAGTGATGCTGCTTTTTTTAGAAGGGTGAGATCATCAGCTTTGATGCTTTCTGGACTGCCTAATGATCGCCAAGTTTGGTAGGTGTTGTTGTTTTTGGTGTCAAGAGCTATGACTTCAACCTGATAGTTGAGGTCGTTGATCAGTCCCGTTAGTTTTAGATTGATTTTATCATTTGCTGTTGGATTTTCTCCATCAGATTCTTCATAATTGTAAACCAGTAACACAATTTTTTCTTTTGATCGGGTTGCCATTATCCCAAATCGACTGTCTTTTCTGTCCTTTAGAACTTTAATCCTTTGGGATTCAAGCCGGGCCAATAACTCAAATCCTGTTTGAATGGGTTTGGGAGTATTTCCTCCAGTCAACAACTCTCTTTTGCCTGTAAAAAACTCGTTTTCATCTGCCTCCCAGGAAAATCCCCAGTAGAGCAGTAATGAAGTTGGGAAATTGTAATTGTCTTCAATTTGATACAACGCATTGACCAATTTGAACAAAAATAAAGGAGTGCTAATCGAGTTGCGATATACTAAGTCGGGATAATCTTTAACCGTCCGATAGTAATTTGAAGAAAGACCCCATTCGTTGATGTGTAAAGCTGTACCCTTGAGGGAAGGATAGTCACCGATCAAACGTTTGAGCCACAATACCGATTGAGAAAACCTTTGAACCTGTGGCTGAATGTGGGGTTCTTTGTTCAGCCATTTTCCTGAGAGTCCATAAATATGGTATGAAATAAAATCGATTTGTGTTCCTTTTTTACCTGTTACATAATTGGTGCCGTTGACCACATGATTCAGGAAGGGTTTTAAAAAATACTCGTGATAGCAAGCGGGCCCACCGACTTTTAACTCTGAATCAATAGAGGTTACAGCAGCTACAAAAACATCATACATTTTATAAAACACTTCCCACTGGTTTTCAGGCCAGCCATCGGGTTCGTTCCATACTTCAAAATACCAGGTTCTTACTTCCTCGATTCCAAATTCATCAACGAAGTTTTGAGTTGTAGCTTTCATCAAGTCACTCCATTTTTTCCAATCCTTTGGTCCAGTATTGATCATCGTCATGCCTTCATCATTTCCTCTGGATACTTTATCATTTTTTAGTATCAATGCCTCGGGGAGGTAATCGTATTCCACGATAGGCCTGATTCCATTTTCGACATAGGTATGAAATACCTTATTTAGATTGGTGAAGTCATAAATGGGATTTCCATTTGGGTCTTCACTGTAAACATTTTGTCCCCGAATTACGCCGTGTTTAATATCTTGATTGAAGGTGTGATGGGAACGCAAATACCGATGAGATTGAGTGGTACCCATCCTTTTAAGTAAATGTTTTCCTGCGGGTTTGAGGCTGTGGTAAAAAAGATGGTCGGAACCTGCAGCTTTCCAAAACGCTGTATTTTTTCCAACGATCTCATTGGTTTTAACCTCAAAACGATTCTCTTGCCCCATGGCCAAGCACAATACAAACGATAACAAAATTGATGATCGAATTTTCACCTTGGACCTCACACTAAACATGCTTTAGGATGGATTCAACTACTTTTTTCGCCAATTCTATGCTGCCGTATTCAGAAAAATGTACATTGTTTGGACGCTGTAATTCCTCAATTCTAGGCAGTACATAAGCGTGTAAATCATTTATGTAAACCTTGTGTTTTTTCATTATTTTAAATGCTACAGTATTGTATATTTTTGGCATTCCTGGTTGTCTAGCAGGCTTCAGCTTGGCATTGGGATAGGGTGTGGTGGTGGCGAAAATTAATTTGGCTTTTGTTTTCTTGAGTTTTTTTACGATGATGTTTAGGTTTTTCTCATATTGCTTTGGTGACGCTTGTTGGGGATCGTCAAAACTTTTACTGTTTTTACCTGTTTTTGGATTGATGTGCTTGATGTCGTGCAGTCCAAAGTTGAAATGAATAATATCCCATCTCTTTTCTCCAATCCATTGGTCTATTTTCTTCAAGCCATTTGTAGTTCCTTCACAGTTTTGAAACCCACCTTCTGGTAACATTGGCCGACTTAGATCAACCCTGTCCAATAGGGCTTCTTTTACATAAGGATAGTATCCAATTGATATGGAATCACCCAAAATAAGCACATTGGGTTTTCGTCTATTTGAGGGGGAAGCATTGATGGGTATCAGTGTCGAGAGCGATGCAAAAGCCAAGCTCTTGACAAAAAACCTTCTTTTTGTCATTTCTTTGATTTTAGGTTAAATTATCAATAATAATTCAACAAAAAAAATCAATCAGATTTTACTGTTTGGCAATCAATTTACCCAGAAGCGATTTAACCGCTAAGGGATTGTCAACACAATATGCAGCATTGGTTGTTTTCTTTCCGACCTTGACATTGATGGAGTGATTGGGGAGGTCGTTAAACATAAATTCATCAGTAACATCATCTCCAAAACACATGATGAAGTCGTATTCTTTGTCACCGATAATTTCAGATACCGCACTGCCTTTATTGTAACGTCCACTGACCACCTCTATCACTTTGTCACCATCCATGATGTTTAACTCGTCAGAGATCAAGCTGCTCAAGACAGTTTTGAGTTCTACCACACGTTCAGAGGCCAGCTCAGGATCAGTTTTGCGATAGTGCCACACCAGACTGTTTCTCTTTTCTTCAATGAAAGTTCCCGGTGTTCGATCGGTAAAAGATTCTAATAGAGGAATCAAATCCTCTTTCCAATTCTTTTGTTGGGTTTCTTTCCCAACCCACTTTTGGTTTTTGTGTTTGATAAAATAACCATGTTCGGCTACCAATGTCATTGAGAGATGGCCCAGCCACTTTTCTAAAAAATCTTGATCTCGACCGCTGACAATAGCAACCTCAGTTTTTGGGAATTTTAAAAGTGCTTCGATCAATTGAATCAAGGATTCATCGGGAGTCGCCAAATCTGGTTTTTGATGATAGCCTACTAAGGTTCCATCGTAATCTAAAAAAATCATTCTTTTTTGTGCAGATTTGAAATTTTGCACGAATTTCTCTTGGATACTGTTGTCTATTTTAGTGACGGTAGATGCTTTGTCAGCAATGTCTTTTGTTTTCAAAGCCTTCATAAACTCATTGGCCCAATGTTCTACAGAGTATCGCCCGAGTCTTTTTTGCATGCTCAAGTTTCTTTTTTGCTGTTCCTCAATTGGCATTTGTATGGCTGTCAACAAAGCATCGGCCATTTGATTGAGATCGAAGGGATTGATCAAAACAGCTTCAAAAAGTTCTTTTGAAGCACCCGCCATTTCACTGAGAATTAAAACCCCATCACCATTTACCCTTGTGGCAACAAACTCCTTGGCTACCAGATTCATCCCATCTCTGACAGGCGTTATCATGGCAATATCTGAAGTCATATAGAGATCGATCAAATCGTCGAAGGCCATGGCCCTGTAATAATACCAAATCGGAGTCCAGTTGATCGTAGCAAACTTTCCATTGACTCGTCCTACAATTTCATCGGTTTCCTTTTTTAATCTTTTATAGTCGGAAACACTCGATCGTGAGGGAACCGTGAGCATTACCAAACGTACTTTTTCCAGGTATTGGGGGTATTTGGTCAAAAAGAGCTCAAATGCTTTGATTCGATTGACAACTCCTTTGGTGTAATCCAGACGATCGATAGAAAGAATGAGCGATCCTTGATTGGCTGCTTTTTTATGAAGCTCCAATTGTTTTTTGAGATCAGATTTTTCATCGGATTGCATATTCAAATGGGCTTGTGCAGCATTTCTGAACTTTTCGTAATCGATGCCCATGGGAAAGGTATTTACCACCACTTCACGAGTTCCCAGGTTGACCCGATTGAAAGACACTTCTTTTCGGAGTATTCGTTTTACAGAACTCAAGAAATGACGCTCATAGTCATAGGTGTGAAAACCGATAAGGTCGGCACCTAGCATTCCCTCTAATAGCGGTTCCCTCCAAGGAAAAATTCTGAATATTTCGAAAGAAGGGAAAGGAATGTGAAGGAAAAAGCCAATGGTTACATCTGGGCGAACTTCCTTGATCATTTTGGGACATAGCAATAACTGGTAATCGTGAATCCATACTGTATCTCCATCTTCAATGTTTTGCAAAATACTGTCGGCAAATTTCTGGTTAACTTGTTGATAGGACTTCCATTGCTCCTCATTGAAGACAGAAAACTCGATAAAGTAATGAAAAAGAGGCCAAAGTGACTTGTTAGACAGCCCATAATAAAAATCTTCGATTTCGGACTTATTTAAGGATACGGGAAAATACCCCTCTCTTTTTAACGAATTTTTTAGTGGCCCCCATGTCTTTTTATCAATCTGATCATCATTGATGCCTGGCCACCCTATCCAAAGGGATTCTTGACCCTTGTGAACCGAGTTCATACCTGTTGCCAAGCCACCACTGGTAGGGGTAAAATCAAAAGAATTATCTAATTTCGTTACTTGTATTGGAAGTCTATTTGAAACAATAATATTTTTAGCCATAACCCTGATAATTCATTAACAATAATCGAAATTATGCATTTAAAACAGTCTGACCCTATTACCGACAACTTAAATTATGGAATAATAGGAAATTGTAAATCTTCTGCTCTTATAAATATAGATTCTTCAATAGATTGGTGTTGTTTACCTCAATTTGATTCCCCTTCCGTTTTTGGGAAAATACTGGACGATCATAAAGGAGGTTGTTTCAGAATAAAATGTGATGACACCTATCAAATCACACAAAAGTATTTGGATAAGACTGCTGTTTTGGTGACTCAATTTGACAACGGAAAAGATGCTTTTGAATTAATCGATTTTATGCCGCGGTATCAAAAAGACAATGGTGTTTACTATGCGCCTCCCGAAATTTCAAGAATCGTCAAACACATTAAGGGGAGTCCTGTTTTTAAGGCTTTGTATGATCCTCGGTTGGAATATGCCAAAGGTAAAACCGAAAATTACATCAAAGATGATTTTATTATCAGCGTTGTTGACGATGAAAATTATGACACTTTGACCCTGTATACCAATTTGGACAAAGCCTCTGTGCTCAATGGTGATGACATCATATTGGACGAGGACTGTTTTTTCAAAATCTCTTACAATGAAAAGATAAAACCTTTCTCAATTGAGGAGGTCAAGTTTGAGTTCGAAAAAACAAAGGTTTACTGGTTGAACTGGTGCTACAAAACCCCCACTTTTGAAAACGATTACAATGATCAAATCCTCAGAAGTGCCATTACTCTTAAATTACTCACTTTTGAAAAAACAGGTGCCGTTTTGGCGGCGGCTACTACTTCACTTCCTGAAACCATTGGAGAAGTTAGAAATTGGGACTACAGATTTTGCTGGATACGAGATGCTTCGATGGTAATTAAGGTAATTGCGAAGTTGGGACATGTTAAAATTGTCAAAGAATTTATTGATTTTATTATTGATCTTATTCCCGATAAGGATGAAAAGCTGCAGATTATGTACGGAATTAGTGGTGAGAAAATGTTGACCGAAAAAACCTTAGATCATTTGTCAGGTTATCAGGGATCGAAGCCCGTAAGAATTGGGAATGCTGCTTTCATTCAAAAACAGAATGATATCTATGGAATACTGATGGATGCCATTCACTTTCAAATCGAAAAATACACAGAGGAGACCGATAAATATGAGGAACTTTGGTCTATTGTCAAGTCTATTATTTGGGTGGTGGAGCACAATTGGAAAAAAGCGGATAAGGGCATTTGGGAATTCAGGAAGGAAGATCGACATTTTACTTTTTCCAAACTATTGTGTTGGGTAGCTGTTGATCGTGCCATCAAAATTTCTCAGATGATACAGTCAGGAAAATCTGCAAAAAAATGGGAAATACTCAGAAAGGAAATTTATGAGGATATTCTCAATAATGCATGGAATGAAGAAGTTCAAGCCTTTACACAGTCCTATGGAACTGAGCATTTGGATGCCTCAGTTTTATTGATGGAACCTTACGGCTTTATTGATGCCAAAGATCCTAAATATGTCAAAACGGTAAAGGCCATTGAAAAAGAGTTGTCGCATGAAGGTTTGCTATTCAGATACAAAAATGACGATGATTTTGGTACCCCAAGTTCTTCTTTTACCGTATGTACTTTTTGGTTTATCAATAGTTTGTACAAAATAGGAGAGGAGGAAAAGTCCAAAGCCATGTTCGATCAATTAATTTCCTATAGCAATCACCTTGGATTGTACAGTGAAGACATTGATTTTAAATCGAAAAGACTTTTAGGTAATTTTCCTCAGGCCTATTCTCATTTGGCTTTAATTGATACTGCTATGAATTTCAAGGATTAAATTTCTCATATTTTGATTAATGTTCTTATATTTATAACCTTGGTAATAACAATGAATTCTACACCCCAACATAAAAAATTTGAGTTCTCGTTCATCCAATTGAGCTCTATCAACAACAATTCCTATGTTATATTTTTTCAATAAAAGTTTTCGTGTAAATAAAGCTTCCCTCATATTATTAGGCCTATTGGTTTTATCATATACTCCTATTTTGGCTCAAAATAGTGATAACCCTTGGCATCTTGGGGTTAGTTTTAATGTGGTTGATATTTACCCTACCGGTGCTACTGGTGATCAACCTTTTGCTCCTCAGGGCGAATTATTTGAAGACTTCTTCAATGTAGCAGATCATTGGAATTTCGGTGGGCCAACTTTTTCTTTGAGCCGATCAGTTGTCAAAGGTTTCTCCATTGGAGCAAGAGTATCAATAAACCTGATTAAAAAAATTGAAAATAATACTGATGCAGATTACGCCTATTTTGCAGCTGGAGGATTTGTGAAGCAGACCTTTTTTGCTTCTAAAAGATTCAAACCCTTCATAACGTTGGGTTTTGGAATTTCCGATGTGGATGATTACGCTGTCGATAGAAAATTAAATCTTCTTTCAACTAATACATCTAACAACATCAATGGTGGTTTTGGATTTGATTTTAGATTGAATGATTTTGCAGGTATTTCACTAGAAACTACTTTCCATTCTACATTTGAGAATACAGGGGTAAAGCACTTCCGCCATCAATTGGGACTCTACTATGCTTTTGGTTCAAAAGATACAGACAAAGATGGTATTCCTGACAAAAAAGACAGCTGTCCCGAAGAACCTGGACTCAAAGAATACAATGGTTGTCCAGATACTGACGGTGACAAAATACCTGACAACAAAGACAATTGCCCAGAAGAATATGGTACTGAAATCATGAATGGTTGTCCAGATGGTGATGAAGATGGTGTGGCGGATAAAGACGATGAATGTCCAGACGAAAAAGGCCTTTTAGAATTCAACGGTTGCCCAGATGCTGATGAGGATGGAATTGCTGACAAAGATGATGAATGTCCTGAGGAAGCAGGAGTCGCTGAAAATAAAGGATGCCCTTTGACAGATACTGATGGTGATGGAGTCGTCGACAGCCAAGATTCCTGTCCTGATGAACCTGGAACTGCAGAAAATATGGGTTGTCCTGAGCTTTCTACAGAGGTGGTTCAAACTTTAAATCAGTTGGCTACACAGGTCAATTTTGTGGCGGGTAGTACCAAGATCATGGGTAAAGCCGTTAAGGATGCCTTAGGTGAAATCAAAACACTACTGGACAACAATCCAGAAGGGGGATTGGTGATTGAAGGACATACCTCAAGTGATGGAGAAACCGATGCCAATCTTACCCTTTCCCAAGAGCGTGCTGCTGCAGTAAAAGCTTATTTGGTAGAAATGGGAGTCGATCCTGACCGACTGAGAACAGAGGGTTATGGTGAGGAGAAGCCTATTTCTGATAACGATACATTCGAGGGACGAGCAATGAACAGAAGGGTTCAGTTCAGAGCAGAATTTTAAAGAAAAACGAAGGATTAACTCTCCGTTTTTTTAAAACATGTTTTTAAGGCTTGATATGGTTGACTGTGGTTGGTCAGAAGAAAACACATAACTCCCCGCGACCAAAACATCAGCACCAGATTCGATCAACCTACCTGCATTTTGGTCGGTCACTCCTCCGTCAATTTCAATAAGAGTCGATGCTCCTGACTTTTCAATGATATTTTTGAGTTTGGTTATCTTATTATATGTGGATTCAATAAAACTTTGTCCTCCAAAGCCAGGATTTACGCTCATCAAACAAACCACATCAATCTCATTGATGATGGATTCCAGTAGATCGACAGGAGTATGAGGATTGAGTGCTACTCCAGCCTTCATGTCCTTGTCTTTAATGGATTGAAGGGTGCGGTGCAGATGATCCGAAGCTTCATAATGAACTGTGAGTATGCTGCTACCTAGTGCAGCAAAAGTATCGATGTAACGTTCAGGTTGCACAATCATCAGATGAACATCCAACGGCTTTTGGGCATGGGCAGCAATAGATTTTAATACCGGCATTCCAAAAGATATGTTGGGTACGAAGACCCCATCCATGACATCAATGTGAAACCAATCTGCTTCACTAGTATTAACCATTTTACAGTCACGTTCCAGATTACCGAAATCTGCTGCTAAAAGTGAGGGTGCAATAAGGGTTCCCATTACAAATTGATAACTTTTTAGCCCAAGTAAGTTTTTAAAATCTTACTACGAGATGTATGTTTAAGCCTTCTAATGGCTTTCTCTTTAATTTGTCTTACTCTCTCTCGGGTCAAGTCAAAGGTTTCTCCAATTTCTTCCAACGTCATGGCATGTTGATTACCCAAACCAAAGTACAATCTGACGACATCAGCCTCCCTAGGGGTAAGGGTTTCCAACGCTCTTTCAATTTCTGTTCGTAGAGATTCGTGTAAAAGTGTTTTATCGGGATTGGGAGATTCGCCACTATTGAGAACATCGTAGAGGTTTGAATCCTCACCCTCGACCAATGGAGCATCCATGGATACATGTCTACCAGAATTTTTCAGCGACTCTTTGACATCATTGATGGTCATGTCCAACTCCTTAGCTATTTCCTCTGCTGAGGGTGCTCTTTCATGCGCTTGCTCCAAAAAAGCATAGGTTTTATTGATTTTGTTAATCGAACCAATCTTATTCAAAGGAAGCCTTACAATCCTAGACTGTTCTGCTAAAGCTTGTAAGATCGATTGTCTGATCCACCATACCGCGTAGGAAATAAATTTAAAACCACGCGTTTCATCAAAACGTTGAGCCGCCTTGATCAGTCCCAAGTTTCCCTCATTGATCAAATCAGGTAAGGTCAGTCCCTGGTTTTGGTATTGTTTGGCAACTGAGACTACAAAACGGAGGTTTGCTTTGGTCAATTTTTCCAAGGCGATTTGATCTCCTGCCTTGATTCTTTGTGCCAATTCGACCTCTTCCTCTGCCGTAATCAAATCTACCTTACCAATTTCTTGGAGGTACTTATCCAAAGAAGCTGTTTCACGATTGGTTACCTGTTTTGTAATTTTGAGTTGTCTCATGAAAAAATGTTAGATTACATATTATTATACGTTCAAATATCAAAAATGTTACATCAATGGCATTATTTATTCTCTATTAGGATTTTTCTTCCTTTCTGGACGCGGTAATAATGCTTTTCTAGAAACTTTTTGTTTTCTGGTTTTAGGATCAATGCCAAAGTATTTGACATCGAAAGTATCTCCCATATTGATTTCGTCTGTGACTTTATCAATTCTGTCCCAAGAGACCTCAGATATGTGAAGTAATACTTCATTCCCCGGTACGAATTCTACCACAGCACCAAAGTCTAGAATTTTGACCACGGTAACATTATAGATTTCTCCAGGAGTTGGTTTGAAGGTAATATTGTTTATTTTCTCGATGGCAGCATCGATTTTTTCTTGGTTTACTCCTAAGATTTCGATGATTCCCATTTCGTTTTCTTCTTCAATCACAATGGTAGTATCGGTCTCTTTCTGCATTTCTTGTATGACTTTACCACCGGGGCCAATGACAGCTCCAATGAACTCTCCAGGAATAGTCAAGTTGACCATCTTGGGTGCATGTGCTTTAACGCTTTCATTGGGTTGATCGATGGTTTCAACTATTTTTTCGAGTATGTGCAATCGACCCTCTCGAGCTTGCTTGAGTGCTTTGACCAAAATTTCATAGGACAATCCCTTAATTTTGATGTCCATTTGACAAGCAGTGATTCCTTCTGTTGTTCCAGTAACTTTAAAATCCATATCACCCAAGTGATCTTCATCTCCAAGAATATCGCTCAATACAGCAAAACGATCTCCATCAGAAATCAATCCCATTGCAATCCCTGAAACAGGTCTTTTTACTTTTACTCCCGCATCCATCAAAGCCATGGTTCCAGAACAAACGGTAGCCATAGATGAGGAACCATTGGATTCTAGAACTTCACTTACCACACGAACTGTGTAAGGACAATCGTCGGGAATCATTCCTTTTAACCCTCTTTGAGCTAGGTTTCCATGTCCTACTTCTCTTCTTGAGGTCCCTCTTAGTGGTCGTGCCTCTCCAGTACAAAACGGAGGAAAGTTATAGTGTAAATAGAATCTTTCTTCACCTTCATGGGAGGGCATATCGATTTGGTTGGCTTCTCTTGAAGTTCCTAGTGTAACTGTAGCCAATGCTTGGGTTTCTCCACGTGTAAATATTGAAGATCCATGAGTGGAGGGTAGGTAGTCTACTTCACACCAAATGGGTCTGATTTCGTCAGTTTTCCTTCCGTCCAAACGTATTCCTTCGCTAAGTACCAATTCTCTTACAGCTTCTTTTTGAGCTTTACCAAAGTATTTGCTGATCAAGTCACCTTGTTCTTCTAATTCTTCCTCTGTAAAAGTTGCTTTGATTTCATCTTTCAATTCACTGAAGGCTAAACTGCGCTCAGCTTTTGCAGTACCTTTCTTGGCAATGGCGTAACATTTGTCGTATGCCGCTTCATGGATTTGTTTCTGAAGGGCCTCGTTTTCTTCGGCTTGGTCATACTCACGAACTTCTTTTTTTCCAAAGGCTTCCGCTAATTTGACCTGTGCATCGATTTGATCTTTAATGGCCTCATGAGCAAATTTTATGGCATCTGCCATTTCTTCTTCGCTACACTCATCCATTTCGCCTTCTACCATCATCACAGAATCCATAGAAGCTCCAACGATCATATCAATATCGGAGTTGTCTAATTGCGCACGGCTTGGGTTGATGATAAATTTTCCATCAACACGGGCAACTCTTGCCTCTGAAATAGGGCACTCAAAAGGAAAATCACTTAATTGAATGGCAGCAGAAGCAGCCAATCCCGCTAAAGCATCAGGCATAACATTTTCGTCGTGAGACATCAATTGTATCATCACCTGAACTTCGTTGTGGTAATCTTTTGGGAAGAGTGGTCGCAAAACGCGATCCACAATTCTCATGGTTAATATTTCTCCATCGCTGGGTCTTGCTTCTCTTTTGAAAAAACCACCAGGATATCTTCCTGCAGCAGCAAATTTTTCACGGTAATCTACCGTTAGCGGAAGAAAATCCACTTGTCCTGAGTTGTAATTAGAGACCACGGTACACAATAGCATACAGTCTCCCATTTTCACTACTACCGATCCGTGGGCTTGTTTGGCCAGTTTACCTGTTTCTAGGCTTATGGTTCTTCCGTCTTCAAGACGAATTTCTTGGGTAAATGTTTTAGGTATCATTTTTTCTTAGTTGGTTGTAAATAAATTTTGTTGTGTGTTGCAGCAACCAACGAAAAACCGATTCAGTAAATTAGGTGCTTTTAAGGCTATTGGGATTATTTTCTCAATCCCAATTCTTTGATAATTGAACGATAACGCTCAATATCTTTTGATTTAAGATAATCCAAAAGGTGACGACGTTTTCCTACGAGTTTAACCAGGGAACGTTCCGTATTAAAATCCTTTTTGTTTTTTTTGAGGTGATTCGATAGATGGTCGATTCTGAATGAGAAAAGCGCGATTTGGCCCTCAGTAGAACCGGTGTCCTGTTCGGATTTCCCATGTTTTTTGAAAATCCCTTTTTTAGTTTCTTTGCTTAGGTACATGCTAATATTGTTTCAATAATTATTATGTAAAAATGTTTGCAAATATACTTGTATTAATTAGAACCACAATCAATTAAGTGAATTAATCTCTCAAAGGCTGGTTAAGGATCAGATCCAGATAAAGATTGATTTTGTATTTAAGTTGTTTCCTGTGACAAATAAAATCCAAAAATCCTTTTTCCAAAAGAAATTCACTTTTTTGAAATCCTTCAGGCAATTCACTTCCAGTGGTGTCTTTTACTACTCTTGGGCCGGCAAATGCAATCAGAGCTCCTGGTTCCCCGATATTGATATCCCCTAGCATTGCAAAAGATGCGGTAGTTCCGCCCGTGGTAGGGTCAGTACATAGAGATATATAGGGCAGTTTAGCTTCGGCGAGTTCAGCTAATTTTGCAGAGGTTTTGGCCATTTGCATGAGGGAATTCGCAGACTCCATCATCCGTGCTCCTCCCGACTTTGAAATGATAATCAATGGGAGATAGTGTTTAATGGCATATTCAGCCGCTCGAGTAATTTTCTCCCCCACTACCGAGCCCATAGATCCACCAATGAACTTAAAATCCATACAGGCGATTACGACTTCCTTTCCCTTGGATTTTCCCACCGCAGTTCTAATGGCGTCATTGAGACCAGATTTCTTTTGTGCTTCTTTGAGACGATCTACATATTTCTTTGAATCTTTGAAGTTCAGGAAATCCTTGGACTTTAGTTTTTCATCCAGTTCTTTGTAGTGATTATCGTCAAATAATATTTCAAAATATTCTTTGCTTCCGATATGAACATGATAATCGTCTTCTGGAGACACATAATAATTGGAAGCCAGTTCTTGGGTTTCAATTATTTTTCCTGTAGGAGTTTTGTACCAAAGTCCTTTTGGAATGTCTTTTTTCTCTTCGGTCTTGGTCTGAATGCCCTTTTCGCTTCTTTTGAACCAGCTCATGTATGCAGCATTTTAAATCCTGTAAATAAAAATCAATCGAGTGTATTGATGTTGTTTAAGTCTTCGAAGGCTTTGATCAATCGCGCCTTGAAGGTCTCTTCTCCTTTTCTGAGCCATTTTCTTGGATCATAAAACTTTTTGTTGGGCGAATCTGCACCTTCTGGGTTTCCAATTTGTGTTTTTAAATAATCGATGTTGTCGACCATATAATCACGAATTCCCTCCGTAAAGGCAAATTGTAGATCCGTATCAATGTTCATTTTGATGACTCCATATCCTATGGCTTCGGTGATTTCCTCCAACGAAGACCCTGAACCTCCGTGAAAGACAAAATCTACGCTATTGTCTGCCACGCCATATTTTTGGGAAATAAATTCTTGGGAATTCTTCAATATTTTTGGGGTCAATTTCACATTTCCAGGCTTGTAAACACCGTGAACGTTTCCAAAAGCGGCTGCAACGGTAAACCTAGGACTGATTTTACTCAATTCTTCATAGGCATAGGCCACTTCTTCGGGTTGGGTGTAAAGCTTTGAGACATCAATGTCGGTATTGTCAACTCCATCTTCTTCGCCTCCAGTGACTCCCAATTCGATTTCTAGGGTCATCCCCATTTTCTCCATTCGAGCCAAGTAGTTTTTACAGATTTCGATATTTTCCTCGATTGGTTCCTCAGAAAGGTCAATCATGTGTGAGCTGTAAAGTGGCTTACCGGTTTGTCTAAAAAATACTTCTCCTGCATCCAAGAGTCCATCTATCCAAGGTAAAAGATTTTTGGCACAATGGTCGGTATGTAGTATGACCCTAGCACCGTAATGTTTGGCCAATTCGTGTACATGTTTTGCTCCAGAGATACCCCCTGCTATGGCTGCTTTTTGATTTTCATTGGACAAGCCTTTTCCAGCCATAAATTGCGAGCCTCCGTTGGAGAATTGAATGATCACCGGACTGTTCAATTCTGCGGCAGTTTCCAAAACGGCATTAACGGTATTACTTCCTACCACATTGACTGCGGGCAGGGCAAAAGATTTTTGTTTTGCAAATTGGAATAGTTCCTGTACTTGACTTCCTGTAAGTACTCCTTTGGGAAAATTTTGATTCATCAATAATTGGTTTATTAGCACAAAAGTATCAAACTTTTTGAGTTTAAAATGGATAATTTATACCAATATTAAAAACAGCATCTTTGATGGCATAATCAGCTTGCCATCGATCGGATTTAGACAAAGAGGGGTTGTAGGTTTTGAAACCTGTGTCCAGTCGGAAAACAAAGAAATCAAAATCGTATCTCAAACCAAAACCACTTCCGATAGCGATCTCACTCAAATCTTGAAATCCATCAAAACGATATTCTGGATCACTAACATTATCCATTACATTCCATATGTTACCAGCATCTACAAACAAAGCACCATTCATTTTCCCAATCAATGGAAAACGATATTCCAAATTGAAAGTGAGTTTTAAATTGGCTTCGTTGAATTCGTTGAGGTTGTTACTGCTTCCTGGACCTAATCTGTATGCTCTCCATCCTCTGTTGTCGTTGGATCCTCCCGAAAAATAAGAGCGGGTAAAGGGAATGCTGTTTGCATTTCCAAAAGGTATGGCGATCCCACCAAAAGCCCTCAATGCCAATACTGTTTCTGAGGACAACTGCCAGTGTCGGATGAAGTTTAATTCTGTCTTGATGTATTGAGAAGGAGTTACTCCAGCGATCTGATATTGATCGTTTTCATTTTTTTCAGCATTAGTGGATTTGATGATTTGATTCAATAGAGTTCCTACCAAACCAAGTTTCCATTGTAGTTGAAAAAAGGACTCATCGAGAATGTTTTCTTGACTTTTATAATTGATACCAAAAGAAGAACCAAAAATTAAATTGTTAGTGGTCAATCGGGTTTGCCTCTCTTTGATCAGATTAATGTCTTGGTATGCACTGTTTTTATCATTCAAAGAAGTTTGGTTGTTGAGAACTTCAGTTATAAAATTATTGGCTCCATTGGGAATGATTAAATTTCCCTGAGCATCGGTATTTTCAGCATTAGTATTGTAAACTTTTCCAATTTGATTAAGCTTATCAAATGAATTTCTGTAAACGTTAAAATAATTATTGATGTTTTGATTGTTGATAAACTCTAGATCGATGATTTTCAGGTTGAGTTTTACCAATGTGTTGGGTTCCCAATTCAGTTGGTAACTTGCCCCAAAATATTGTTTGTCCAAACCAATATTTTGTTGGAGGGTGGCGCTGAAAGTAATTTCGGTAGAGGGTTTATCGTTTTTAGGAATTAGATTGTCTAGATCGATTGGGAACAATATCCTTGGAAACCTGAATTTGATGTCTGCTCCCAACTCGTAAAGGTTGAACAACTGTTGATCAATGGAGGCGATGTCACTGGAAGAACCAAAGGTGTTTTTTACTCCGATTTCTAAAACTTCTGCGCCTCTAAATATGTTTCTGATGCCAAAAGAACTTCCCAATGAGAAACCAAAATCTTGAATATTGGAATGTGATAAATCCAGGTCAAATCCCATGGAAAAACGTTCTTTAGGATTCAAAAAAATATTGGCCACCAAATCGGGCTCAGTATCCTCCATCAGGGCATAGGTGATACTGGGGTATTTGAAGTTCCTGAGGTTGGAGATATAACGATAGGTTTGAGCCCTTTCCAAGTCACTATAAGGTTTTCCTTTTTGGATCAAAATAACCTCTTCCAAAGCCTTGGGCTTATACTTTAATTTACCTTTGAAAAAAATGGTAAAATCTTTGTAGGCCAAACTGTCCGTAAAACTCGATAATTGCCCGATTTGTCCTGGAGTGTCTAAATAAATATTGATTTTTGAGACGGGATGGATTTTGTAGGGTACATTTTTTAGGATGTTATTTTCTCTTGTCTGAAGATCTGTGATGTCCACTACCACAGGAATTTGTGTGTCAACACCACTGCTGTCAATCGCTGCGGTGAACTGTATGCTGTTTTGCTGAAAATTGTAAACTCCTTTGTTTCTAAAGAAATTGATAATTCTTGTACGTTCTGCTTCAAACTGATCAATATCAAAAGGAGCCCCTTTTTTGATCAAACACTCATTCAATGATAATCGATAAAGTGAATCTAATGCAGGGGAACTTATTTTTTCGGTAATTGATTCTATAGTGTATTGCTCTCCAGTTTCTATCAGGTACTGAACTGTTGCTTTTCGATCGGCTCCCAAAATATTATTGGATTTAACTTCAGTGTCAAAATATCCTTTGTTTTTAAAAAATTGTTTCAGTCGGTTTCTGCTTTTTCTGATCGATACAGTATCCAAAAAAACTGGAGCCTCTCCACTTTCTTTGAGCCAATTGTTGAAACCAACTTTGTACCTACCCAGTTCCTTTACTTGTTTTGAGGAAAGCAATTGATCCAAACGTTTTTTCCTTTTTGGTTTTTTGTAGAGCCATTGGTTAAAAACTGAATCTGGGTTGGATTCTGCAAGGGTGTATAGATTTCGTTTTATGGGTATTCCAAGGACTTTTTTGTTGGGCTGATCGACCAATAAAAACTTGATTGGATCTTTGGTCAATTCTTCTTGGTTTTTGAAGATTACATTATTTTCTAACAAATAATTTTTTCCAGCAATTTTTTTGGCACTAATACACCCGTTAAGTGTAATAAACAAAACAAAGATTATCGTTAACTTTGAAGGTAAGTAGATGCCCATGAAAAGAATATTCTTCAAAATTACGCTTTTTGAATGTTAAGCAAAAATCAACTCAAGCATATCGCTAAATTATCCAAAAAAAAATACAGACATGATAAAGGTTTGTTTATTGCTGAGGGTGAAAAAGTCGTTCGGGAATTATTGAATTCAGGCTGGGTCGCAGAGGAAATATATGCTACTAATGATCAACTCGAAATTCCCCATACATTGGTAGATATTTCAACAATTAATAAAATATCTCATTTGTCTACTTCCAGTCCTATTTTCGCAATTTTTCAAATTCCAAAGTACGATACTCCTGATTTTCCTCCCAATGGTTTTTCAGTTGCTTTGGACCGTATTGCTGATCCAGGGAATCTAGGAACCATCATCAGATTATGTGATTGGTTTGGCATCAAAAATCTTTTTTGTAGCCCTAGTACAGTAGATTGCTTTAATCCTAAGGTCGTTCAATCTACAATGGGTTCTATCGCCAGGGTTCAATGTCATTATCTCGATTTGGGAACTTTGATCGATGAATTTGGAACAACTGTATATGCAGCAACTCTTGATGGAGTTTCTCATTACAAGCAATCTTTCCCATCTCAGGGACTTTTAATTATGGGCAGTGAATCCCACGGTGTTGGAGATGAATTATTACAAAAAATCAGAAATCGTATAACCATTCCCACTTTTTCTCAGGGAACAGGTGCCGAGAGTCTCAATGTTGCTACCGCTACCGCTATCTTGTTGAATGAAATTTTTCGTCCCTGAAAATACTACTCAAAAGTAAGGTTGATTGCAAAACCCCTGCTGACCATTTTGGTGATAGGACTTGTCCATGGACTAGGTCCCGAAGAATTGGGGTTGTCTGGTACCAACTCATTTTTCATTGAGAATATCCCCCTTATAGAGGGTGAAAATTTGAAATAGAATAAGTAAAAATCAAATCCTAAGCCAATTTCATAATTTGTGTTTTGGGGTTCTGTTCTGAAAACATTACTGAAGTTGTCGTCAGTATTTTTATGATTACTCGACAAATTAAAATCTGTCGAAATTCCTGCCAGTATAAAAGGTCTAAAATTATTGATACGGGCCGTACTGAATTTGAGGATTAAGGGAAGGTGGATGTATGTAGATTTGACCTCTCGCAGGCGATCTGAATCATTGGTGAATTTATCGTTTTCGGGATACATCAAATCTCTTTTTGAGTAATACAAACCGGGTTCAATTCTTAGGTTTATGTATTTGTTGATCCTTAAATCTCCGATTAGCCCTACATTAAAACCAGTTTTTGAAAGGACTTCAATGTCATTGGATTCCTTTTGATAATATTCTTTTTCGTAAGAAAACTTGAAGTCATAAGAGTTTACTCCTAGGTAATAACCATAATGAAGAAAGCGGTCATCAAAATTGGGAAGATTGATGATGGTCTCCCTAATGGTAGGATACTGTGCATGCAAAGCAGTATTCCCAAAACCCATTAGGAATAGTATGATGAATAGAATTTTATTATTTAGGTTTTTGTGCACGATAAATCGAAGCCACTCCCAAGGTTTGTGGAATGTCTTCTATTTCTATAAACCCATTTTTTGCTAAAATATTGTTGAAGGCTTTGCCGTGAGGAAAAGCAGCTGCAGAGTCTGACAAATACTGATAGGCAGATTTATCTCTAGAGAAGATCCAACCCATTATGGGCATTACAGATTGGGTGTACAAATGATAAAATTGTCGAAGTAGAAAATTCTGAGGAACTGCAGTTTCTAGAACGATTAGATCCCCTCCAGGACGAAGAACCCTTAAAATTTCTGATAGTCCTTTATCCAGATTTTCAAAATTCCTCACCCCAAAAGCCACAGTAACTGCATCAAAATAATCTTTGGGGTAGTCTATATTTTCACTATCCCCAATTTTCATTTTAATTTTTTTATCCCATTTATTTTTTTTGACTTTCTCCTTTCCTAAGTCCAACATGCCTTTAGAAATATCTATGCCCACTATTTCTATTGCTTGGGTGGATAGCAAGGCTACAGCCAAATCACCGGTACCAGTTGCTACATCCAGTATTTTTTTGGGTTTTTTACCCTCCAAAATAGCCACTACATTTTTGCGCCATTTCACATCAATTCCACCCGAAATAATACGATTCATTAGGTCGTATTGAGGGGAAATACCATCAAACATTTGACGTACCTGAGTTTTTTTGGAACTGTTTTTATCCTGATAGGGAAGCACTTGTTTTTTGGTCATGCGCAAAGATATGATAAATGCGTTCCACTATGATTTAAACAAATTAAAAAAGCGACCCCCAATGGTTTTATTATATTTGCAATAAGTTTTCGAACTTGTATTATGAAAATAATAATTGCAGGAGCAGGAGAGGTTGGTTTTCATTTGGCCAAATTACTTTCATACGAATCTCTTGACATTACTTTAATTGACACTGAACGTGAGCGTTTGAATTATGCTGAAGGGCACTTAGACATCAAAACGCTCAGGGGAAATGCCTCATCATTGGAGATCCTAAAAGAATCAGACACTGCCCAGTCTGATTTATTTATAGCCGTTACTGCCTCCGAATCTGTCAATATTACGGTTTGTGCCTTGGCAAAACAATTGGGATCCAAACGTACCATTGCTCGAATTTCAAACATAGAGTACACCAATACAGATGAGTCCATCAGCTTTCAAGACATCGGTGTTGATGAACTAATTTCTCCTGAGGAATTGGCAGCGGCAGAGATTCAACAGCTTCTTGATCAATCTGCTTTTAGCAACAGTTATGAGTTTGAGGAAGGGGCTTTAACAATGATCGGAACGAAATTAGGCGCCGATGTCCCTTTTGTTGGTAAAACCGTTAAGGAAGCGGCTTCTGTTTTTCCTGATGTTCACTTTATGCCTATTGCCATTCAGAGAAAAGGCACACAGTTTACCCTTATCCCGCGGGGGGATACGCTTTTTGAAGTGGGAGACACTGTTTTTTTTATTACACTAGAGGAGGGAGTAGAAGAGATTCAGAAGTTGAGTGGAAAAAGTAATAAGCCTATAAAAAATGTGATGATCCTTGGGGGAAGTAAAATAGGAATCAATACTGCTCGAGAGCTTTGTGATAAAAAGTTTAGGGTTATTTTGTTGGAACAAAATAAACTCAAGGCAATGGAGATCTATGAGGAATTACCAGACTTAATGGTGATTCATGGAGATGGAAGAAGCTCAGAGTTGCTAGAGGAAGAGTCGATAGAATCCATGGATGCCTTTATTTCTGTTACGGAAAACTCTGAAACTAACATAATGTCTTGCCTGATGGCCAGTTCAAAAGGAGTGGAGAAAACCATTGCACTGGTTGAGAATATGGATTACTTTCATTTGTCTCAAGCCATTGGTATTGATACATTGATCAACAAAAAATTACTTACTGCCAGTACAATTTTTAGATACATCAGAAGGGGAGAAGTGGTGGACATGACTACTTTAAACAATCTCAATGCTGAAATTCTTGAGTTTGTTGTCAATCCTGATTCCAAGGTAGCCCATTTGAAAATTAAAGATTTAGATTTCCCAAGAATGGCAACCATAGGGGGAGTGATCCGCGAAGGTGAGGGGGTTATCGCCCTGGGAGACTATACCATTATGCCTGGAGACCGTGTGGTTGTATGCGCTATGCCCCGTGCCATCAAACGAGTTGAAAGTTTGTTTTTATAAATCTTCTGATGTCCAAATTCAACTTTAAAGTTATTCTCCACATCATAGGCGTTTTGTTGCTTTTTAATGGTGGATTGATGTTTTTTGCTGCGATTACCAGTTGGTTGATGAAAGATGGGGTAACTTTTGAAATCACCCTTTCGGCTTTTTCTGTCATGATTTTAGGGGGATTCATGATGCTTATTTCCAAGAATCACCAAGCCCAAATTCAAAAGAGAGAAGGTTATTTAATTGTAACCATGGGTTGGGTATTGATGACGGTAACAGGAATGATTCCTTTTATTTTGACCAACTCTATTGAGGATTTACCTTCAATATTTTTTGAAACCATGTCGGGTTATACGGCAACGGGTTCAACGATTCTCAACGATATTGAATCACTGCCTGCCGGAATTCTTTTTTGGCGGAGCATGACCCATTGGATTGGTGGAATGGGAATCATTGTTTTAGCCATTGCAATATTACCACTACTGGGAATAGGAGGTATGCAGCTGTTTACCGCAGAGGCTCCGGGACCCAATAGTGATAAATTACACCCTAGAATCACAGATACTGCAAAGCGTCTCTGGTTGATCTATGTTTCCTATACTTTGGCAGAAACTTTACTTCTGTATGTGGCTGGAATGTCTTTTTTTGATGCTATTAATCACGCCATGAGCACTATGGCATCGGGGGGTTTCTCTACCAAAAATGCCAGTTTGGCCCATTGGAATCATTTGCCTTGGGTACACTACATCATTATTGTTTTTATGTTTTTGGCAGGCTCCAATTTCGTGTTGAGTTATTTTGCTTTTACTGGAAAAATCAAGAAGATATTTCAAGATGACGAATTTCTGACTTTTGCCAAGTTCATTTTTGTTTTTTCTTTGATAGTATTCGTTGTTTTGATTACCCAAGTTGATCTTTCACAAGACTCCTTTGACCATCCACAGGTATGGGGGAAGATTGAGAGCAGTCTAAGACATTCCTTTTTTCAAGTTTTGGCCATAGTTACTACCACGGGATTTGTGACGGCTGACTACACGGCTTGGACACCCTTTATGACTGTTTTTTTCTTTGGTTTGATGTTTTTGGGAGGCTCTGCAGGCAGTACCTCCGGAGGTATTAAGGTAGTGAGACACTTATTGATGATCAAAAGTGGTTTTTTGGAATTCAAAAGAGCTTTACATCCCAATGCCATTATCCAATCCAGATACAATGGTAAAGTCGTAAGTAAAGAAATTATTGGTAACATACTTGGCTTTTTCATTCTTTACATGATTTCCTTTATCATCGGCAGTCTGGTGTTCAGTTTAATGGGCTTGGATTTTGAAAATGCCATTGGAGTTGCAGCCTCTTCACTGGGAAATGTTGGTCCTGCTATTGGAGATTTTGGACCTGCAGGAAATTACAGTCAATTACCTCCCTTGGGTAAATACTGGTCTTCGTTTTTGATGTTGATGGGAAGATTGGAGTTGTTTACTGTCTTGATTTTATTTACTCCATTTTTTTGGAAAAAAAATTAATATCCGTATTTGTCTTTCCACCTGAGCTTTAGAAATTTTCGGATTTGATTTTCTTTTGCATTTTCTCCAGGTTCATAAAACCGAAATCCCTCTAACTCCTTGGGTAAAAACTCCATTTCAACGAAATTATTTTCATGGTCATGGGCGTATTGATAGTCTTTTCCATGATCCAATTCTTTCATCAATTGGGTGGGTGCATTTCGCAGGGGCAGTGGTACCGATAGATCTCCAGTTTCCTTCACCTTTTGTTGTGCTTTGTTAATGGCACTGTAGGAGGCATTGCTTTTTTCTGAGCTTGCCAAATATAGGGCACACTGACTCAGAGGAATTCTCGCCTCAGGAAAGCCCAAAACATTGACCGCCTGAAAAGTACTGTTGGCCAAAACCAGGGCTGTTGGATTGGCATTCCCAATGTCCTCAGAGGCTAGAATCAACATTCTACGAGCAATAAATTTTACTTCTTCTCCGCCTTCTATCATTCTGGCCAACCAATAGACCGCCCCATTGGGATCACTACCGCGAATGGATTTAATAAAGGCCGAAATGATGTCGTAATGCAAATCTCCATTTTTGTCAAACATGGCCATTTGCGTCTGTACTTTTTCCAGAACCAAGGCGTTATCAATTTTAATAGGCTCTATGGTGCTGTTAATAACGAGTTCAAGAGCCGATAACAGTTTTCGTGCATCTCCACCAGAGATTTTTAGAAGTGCTTCATCTTCTAGGATTTCAATTTCTTTATTTTTTATTTCATTGTCGTGAAGAAGCGCCTTGGCGATGAGTTTTTGTAATTGATTTTTAGTCAAAGGCTTTAGGACATATACCTGACATCTGGACAATAATGCGTTGATCACCTCAAAACTGGGGTTCTCTGTGGTGGCCCCAATCAGCGTAATACTTCCTTTTTCAACAGCGCCCAATAATGAATCCTGCTGGGATTTGCTAAAGCGATGAATTTCGTCAATGAATAACAGAGGACTTTTTTTGGTAAATAGACCACCGTTTTGTTCAGCTTTTTGGAGAATGTCTCTGATTTCTTTTACACCAGAATTGATGGCGGAAAGTTGGTAAAAGGGTCTTTCTTTTTGCAGAGCGAGAAGACGAGCTAAAGTAGTTTTTCCAGTTCCAGGGGGACCCCACAAAATCATCGAAGGAAGATTACCGCTTTCAAGTATGGGAGTCAAGCTTCCTTGTTGACCCACAAGATGTTCTTGTCCCACATAATCGTTGAGCGTTTTCGGTCGCATTCTTTCAGCAAGAGGGGTATTCATATCAATAAATTTACTGATAATTTTGTTGCCGCTGAACTTCATAAAGCATCACCCCACAAGCAACACTTACATTGAGGGAATCCATTTGATCACTCATGGGTAGTTTTATGGAATCATCAACCATTTTAAGAAGTCCTTTTTGGATTCCTTTGTCCTCTGCTCCCATGATCAGCGCCAATGAATCATCGAAATCAAATTCAAAAGCTGTTTTTTGTGCTTTTTCACTGACAGCGATGGTTTTAATTTCATGATCTTGAAATAGAAAAAGAGCATCTTTCAGGTGGTTTACTTTGACCAAGGGAACCGAAAAAATACCTCCAGCAGAAGTTTTTACCGTATCGGCATTGACTGGAGCTGAGCCAGTTTGAGGCAATACAATACCCCTGACTCCTACTGCTGCGGCTGTTCTGATAATGGCTCCTAGATTTCGGGTATCGGTGATACCGTCTAGTAAAAGATAAACTGCTTTTTTATCAGAATTTTGCTCCAACAGCTGCTCTAATGACACAAAATTGATTGGAGCAATTCGCGCTACTGCTCCCTGATGATTCTGATGAGAGAATCGCTCTAACCGCTCTACCGGGACATAGCTGAACGATATTCCCTTTTCGTGAATCTTTTGTTCTAAACTTTTGAATAGGGATCCTTGTTGCCCCTTGAGCAACCAGATTTTATCTATGGTTTTTTCCTGAATGATGGCCTCCATAATAGCACGAATACCATAAATCTCTTGAGCTTTTTTCATTTATTGAATGGATTACTTTTTAGCGGTGAAACAGCTCGCAACCATTTTCGATTTACCAATCGATTGATAACTGATCACGGATGTTATATTGATGCAATTTAGAAATTACCCAAGAGAAATCATTTATAATTTTTTGGAATCAACAATTTCCAAAAAAGCGAAAGCGGATTTTGACTATCGATTACTGTTGATGGAATCATCAATGTTTGTATTCGTATCGATTTCTTTTTGAGGAATTTTCAGAAAAAACTTTTTATCGTCGGGAACCAGATTGGCAGAACTTCCTACACGGTGATTTCCTGTTCGGGTGATGCCTCTGCGAAGTCTTTTGGCATCAAACCATTCGACTCCCATTTCTCCATAAAGCTCTTTTCTTCTTTCCAATAAGATTTCCTCAATCAAAGCACTGCCTGTATTTCCACTGGCTTGAGCATTGGGATCTCTATTTTGTTGCAATTCTAACAACAAGCTTGAAGCTTCGGTCTCATTACCCAGTCTGGCTTTGGCCTCTATCTCGATTAGTATCATTTCAGGAGACCTGATGATAGGAATATCAGAGCTAAAAGCAAAAGTAAATTTTGAAGAAGATCTGGCGAAAAATTGATCCCCATTACCAACATTGTAGAGATCAACAAAGGTGTTTCGTACATCTGTTTGAGTGAATAGAGATGTAAACTCTACATTCCAAAAAGCCAGCCCATATCCGTCATTTACATTATCGGTAAAGGAATGTGGAGCTATTAAAAAATAATTGGTTTGATCTGAACGCTGTGGCATTGCCCAAATCCATTCCTTGGCATTCATATCGTCGAAGCCCAAAGCATATTCACTTGAGTTGAGATCATATCCTTGCTTGGCAATAGCAGCAGCATTGGCGGCCTCCTGCCAGTTGCCCATTACCTGATGAACTCGTGCCAGGATAGCGTAGGCGACGTTTCGATTGATATATGATTTGTTTATTCTGTTTTGAGGAGTGGTCTGCACCGCCGTATTGAGGTCTGACAAAATAAACTCATAAAGCTCGCTCATAGTGGACATTGGCCTTCCCTCTAGTGCTGGCTCTTCATAGATGGGAGGAGCAGGTAGGGAGGGGTCATAAGAATAGGTATGTTGAAACTCCAACGACAATTGGAAATAATAAAAGGCACGCATTGCATATCCCTGACCCAAAAACTCATCTTTTTCAGCTTCAGAAAGACTGCTGCTGTTTTTAACACCATCAATAAAAAGATTTAATTGATTGATCATAGAATAGGGAAACTCCCAACTGAATGTAGTACGAACATAGGTAGGCTCTCGGTTATCGTTTTCATAATCGAAAAGGTACCATTGGTAACCTAAAATAAGGTCGTTTCCTTTGACTACTCTCGCAAAATACATAGAGTAAAGCCCTCCCGAATCATCTCTTTCGAATTTACTACGACTAACTCTGAGTATCCCAGACATAAAAGCTTCTGCACCGTCGCGTGATTCAAAAATTACCGATGAGTTTACAGACTCAGTGGGTCGGGGTTGATCTAAAAAATTCTTTTCACAACCGATGAGTGAGATATTGATTGTAACCCAAAATATAAAGTATAGTTTTTTCATTTTCAAAAATTTACAATTGGATATTCATTCCTAAAGAAAAGGTTTTCATTTGATGAGATCGATAATTTGTCAATCCAGACAATGCTTGTTCGGGATCTATACCTTTATGGGATTGGTAGGTAAAGATATTGTCTCCTTGAAAGTAAACCCTCAGGCCTTGTACCTGGTATTTCTCCATCCAGGTCTCATCAAAAGTGTATCCAAGATTGACCCCTCTGAGTCGGATATAATTGTTTTTAAATAAAAAACGGGAAGACCTGCTATTAAAGTCGTTTTGTCCGTTGAGAAACAAAGGAACATTTGTTTGGTCACCTGGCGCTTGCCATCGGTTGACCAAGTCGGGATGACCCGCTCGACCTGGAGATTCAAAACCACTCATCAGTGAGGCATATACGCTATCGTAAACATAAGATCCAAAACTAAAATTGAATAATGCACTCAGATCAAATTTTTTGTAAGAAACATTGGCATTAAACCCTCCCAACATTTTTGGCAAAGAAGACTTGTCCATGTAGTATCGGGTTGCTTCTCCGTATTCTTTGGTGGTTATTCTTTCACCAGTTTTTACACCCTGGTTCGTCTCAACATCTTTGTACCACATTTGATAACCATCTTCAGGATCGACTCCAGCAGATTCCCTGATAAAGAAATCGTAAAGAGATTTTCCTACTTTCCACTTTTTGGAACCATTGATGAACTCCTCTTGCGTTAAATTGGTTATTTTATTTCTATCAAATGAAAAGTTAATTCCCAAGTTGACCGTCAAGTCTTCTTGGCTTACCACCATGGAATTGAAAGAAAATTCTACACCGTAGTTTTTAATGGCACCGACATTGGTTTTGATGGACTCATTACCTGTTGACAGTGCCAGGGGTTTATCGTATATTAAATCAATGGATTCTTTGCTGTAATACTCAATGCCTCCCTCAAGTTTTCCTTCAAACAGGGTGAACTCGGTTCCGAAATTGTACAAGGCTGTCTTTTCCCAAGTCAAATTGGGATCAACAAATTCTGACGAGATTACCCCCGTATTGTCCAATTGATTGTAGCCCGTATCAAATACCTGAAGATAGGGAAAGAACCCAATATCTCTGTTGTTTCCAAGCTCACCGTAAGAGAATTTCAGTTTGAGGTAATCGATCCATTCGATGTCATCAATAAAAGTTTCGTTGGAGGCAATCCAAGAACCACCAAAAGAATAGAAGTTACCCCAACGGGTGTCTTTTGAGAATTTTGTAGATCCATCCCTTCTGTAGGATACCTCTGCAAAGTAGGTGTTATCGTAGTTGTAGCTAAAACGACTGATGGCACTCAAAATCCTTTCTTCGTTTATGGACCCTCCTACACTCTCTGGAACGGTACTACCGTTGAGAACTTTTACTCCAGGCAAATAACCGGTTCCTTGAGCTTCCAAAAGATTTTGTTCAAATCGATAAGATTCAAAAATAGCATCTGCAGTGAAGTTGTGTGACCCAAAGCTTTTGCTGTAATTCAAGGTTTGAATAGCATTCAAAGTGGTATAGAAGTCACGATCTTGTGAAACCCTTCCCTGAACAGATGAAGCAGCCCCATACTTATTGTGAGTATATCTGAAGTTGTCCAAAGTAGCTCTTTCATAAAAAATATTGGATTTAAAATTCAGCTCTGGAAGAATATCAATTTTGATGTATCCATTCATGGAGAGGTAGGTTCTGCTTTTTAAAATTTCGTTGTTCATCACGGCACCCAGACCGTTTTCGTTGGAGAGGGCAGGCCTTATTCCATTCACGATTTGGCTGTTGTTATTTCCATAATCTAATAAATAGGCGTCACTGCTGTCTTTGAATAAAGTTCCATCACTATTTCTTTTGTACAGGGGATAGTAGGAAGGAACAGTATATATCCATTGTATGGAATTGGAGTAGCTACTACCAGACTGGTTAGGAGTGTTTTGTTTGGAAGTAGAATAGGATAGGTTGAGACCAGATTTTATGTAATCATTTACATCTGTATCGACATTCAATCGGGTGGCAAATCTTTCAAAATAGGTGCTTTTGACTTGGCCTTCCTCTTTGAGGTAATTGGATCCAAGATAAAAGGTGGTTTTTTCGCTTCCCCCAGAAATGGACAATCCGTGCTGTATTTTCAAGGCATTATCGTTGAGAATAGCTTTTTTCCAATCAGTATCCCATGCCGCATTTCCTGTCAGTACTCCTTGATTGTTTACCGGTTCCGGTACCTCATATGGGTTATAGCCCAGAGCAGATATTAAATTAGATGAAGCAGCAACAGCGGCTGCATCGGGGGAAAGGCCATTTTCATACAATTCGTTGTTGCGATAGGCTTCCCAAAAAAACTGAGTGTAATCGTCAATGCCCAATAAATCATGCATGGGTGTGGCCATATTCGAATTACCATAAACAGAATTTATAGAAATCGTGGTTGGAGACGCTCTTTTTCCTGATTTGGTAGTAACGATGATGACACCATTGGCTCCACGTGAACCGTATAATGCAGTTGAGGAAGCATCTTTAAGAACGGAAATTGAAGCAACCTGTTCCTGAGCAATATTGTTGAGGTTACCATTAAAAGGAGCTCCATCGACGATGACCAACGGCGCTGCCTCAGCATTGATAGAACCTACACCTCTGATCCTGATGGTAGGGTTGGTTCCTGGGACTCCACCTGTATTGACAACATTGATACCAGGGACACTACCCTGAATGGCTTGGGTGATGGTAGTGGCGGGTTGTGACTGAATATCACTTTCCGAAATGACTGCAACCGATCCTACAATGGATTGTTTGGATTGGGTTCCGTAGGCAACCACGACCACTTCCTCCAACTCATTGGCAGGCATCAAGGAAATGTTGATGGGATTTTCAGAGGCCAATACCGTTTGAGGCTCATAGCCTACATAACTGAATTCTAAAGTAGCACCCTCCAATACCTCAATGGTATAGTTACCATCAAAATCTGTTGATACTCCATTGACAGTTCCTACCTCAATAACTGTAGCACCCGGCAAAGGCATCCCAAATTCATCAGAGATTACTCCACTGACGTTGATGTTTTGCTGTGCAAAAATGACTAATGGAGAAAAAATAAGTGTTCCTAAAAAAATTAATGATAGCCTCATATTAATACATATAGTAAGTAAACTAAAATAATATCTAAAAAAATCAAAAAAACGCCTAGTTTGTTGCAAATTTAAAATAATAAATTCACAAAATTTGGAGACTCTTCAAATAAAACATTGAGGAATTTGATTTTAGTAATTAAGTTATTATAAATAGACCTAAAAAAAACCCTGCATTGCAGGGTTTTTTAAACTTTTATTGTTGATTTCTAATTTTTATCCCACCAAACTTTTACAGTAATATTGGTTGGTTTATTACTAACATCACTTAGTGAGGATGCATTATTAGATCTTTCAGATTGTGGATAAGGCATTTTGGTCGGAATGGATGAAACAACTCCATTAGCAGAAGGTTTTAAGTTAGGCTGATCAAGTCTTCTCCATTCTGCCCAAGCTTCGGTTCCGCTAGTGTATAATGAAATCCATTTTTGAGTACCAATTGAAGCTTTCCAATTAGAGGGGTCATAGGGTTGAGTATTTAGGTAATCATTGATGGCATCAGCATCTGTAATCCCCCAATAATTCATTGATGAAGTGATACCCTCTTTATACGCTGCTTCTGCATTTCCTGTTAAAATACCCCTTTGATAGGCTTCAGCAAGTAAAAACTTCACTTCCGAGAGAGATAATATTACATGATGTGCAGTCGCCTCCAAGAGTTTAGCATGAGGTCTAGATGTTGAGGATTTTAGCGATGATGCGCTATTGTCGTCAAGACCATAAGGCATTCCAACGATTCCTCCTCCTGGCACTTCATCAGCAAATGCTGCCAAACGGGGATCATTCCTGTCATTAAGTTCCTTGACTAACAATTCAGTGATAGCAAAATCATCTCTACTGTCCTGAACTTTGTCTCTCCACATGGGGTTAGAACGGTCAGGCGCAGAATCAAAAGTAAATCTTGGTTCTTCATCTAACGATGTGATCAAGTCAGTTACAGCAGTAGCAGCATATTTAGTCGCTGTTGATGGGGCTGCATCAGAAACTCTTATAGCTAACCTAAGCATTAGTGAGTGAGCAAATTTTTTCCATTTGCCAACATTTCCATTGTAAATTATATCTCCACTAGAGAAAGATATTGCTTTGGTATCCAATGAACTAGCAGCACTGGATAGTGTACTTAACATTCCAGTGTAAACAGTTTCTTGTGAATCGTAATTTGGTAGTGGGATATCATTTTTTAAGGCTTCAGTATAGGGAATATCGCCAAAGCTATCGGTGAGTAACATGAAGGCGTTTACTTTCAAGATATCTATGATGGCCTTTTTATTTGATTTTATGTCCTCGGGTAAGTCTTGCTCATTAACTAGTTCCTTTGCAGTCTCTAGTTCTTTTAACACCTCAGCGTACAAAACAAACCAAATGTCGTCAATGGAAGCCTCACCATATTGATATCTTGATTCTTCGGCATATTCATTTTGGGCATAGTGTTGAACCATAAGTTTACCATGCTCCATATTCATATCCCTTCCGTGTGAATAATCATAGAGTTTAAATTGAGCGTATGAC
>JAYNHF010000019.1:0-46432 GCA_038107695.1 Flavobacteriaceae bacterium
AGAGGCAGTAATGTCTTAGCCGAGTGATACTAATTACCCGTAAGCCTATCGTAGGACTTTTTCTTTAAAATAGCTTTTAATTAAATTCTTTTTTGATTGTTTCTCAATACGTCACAATATTATGTCCAGCTTTTGTGCTCAGACATTTAAGGTGGCTTGAACACATATATCCATTTGTTCGAGTAATTATAACGTCAGTTATATTTCACCAAAAATTAAGGTGGTTATAGCGATGGGGCTCACCTCTTCCCTTCCCGAACAGAGAAGTTAAGCCCATCAGCGCAGATGGTACTGCCACACGGTGGGAGAGTATGTCACTGCCTTCTTCGAGACCTCAACAGTAATGTTGAGGTCTTTTTTTTGTAAAATAACAGCAAAACTAACATTTCATTATTTTTATTTAATTTATTGATTCATAAGTTATGTGCCTGATTCAATAATGAAATATATTTCATCCTCACGAATATATGGTATTAATGCAATTTGATATCTCCTACTTTGGAGATCACTCTTGATTTCAAGTAAAAAAACAGCTCCAGGGGCAGGAGCTGTTTAACAAACATATTTATGAAAGAAATTGAGGTTAAGTCAATATAATATCCTTTTTACTGATTTATTTTTTGATAAAAAAAGGGGTCTTACACTGTGTGGAGCAATAAAATTTTTATATGAAATAAGTAGATTCACATAAGCAGTGTACCAAAAACTAAAACCAAGGACAGACCCCTCAAAAAAATCAAATTCAAATAAATAATTAATTTTTTTTATGCGACCCAAAATCGTAAAAAGAAAACGATTTTGATGAATATTTGCGTTTGAAACAATTATTGAAGATTTGGGCATGGTCGCACTTTATTAACTATATCTTTCACAAATGTCTCATTTTTTTTTTTCAAATACTTAAACAAAGTAAATGTTGGTGAAGATGAATTAATAGATGGTGTTATCAATGTAATACTTGGTTAAATTAGATTAATATTAACCTACAACACATAGGAGAGTAGAATAGCCGATAATATTATACTAATTTTACTAAGGTTAAGTTTATGATTTTCAGTACTTTCAAATAGTATTGTAGTAGATATGTGAAGCATCATGCCTACAACCCATGCCGTTATCTCTACATGGTATAAATCCAAAAAGGGGATTTGTGCCATCATCAAACTTCCCAAAGGAGTCATAAGGCAAAACAAGATTAGTGCAATCGATTTTGTTTTGAATGATATTTGTGTTTTCTCCAAAATTAAATACAGTATGATTCCAATAGGGATTTTATGAATGATAATGCCGTAAGATAATTCAGTGTAGTTTGATAAAGGCATGCCTTCTATAATTGCATGTAAACACAAACTGAACCAGAGTCCCAAGGGAAAGTTTTTTGATGTATCGTGATGATAATGTCCGTGTTCAGCTCCCTTTGAAAAGAATTCCAATAGAATTTGAAACAAAATACCCCCCATAACCAAAACAGAAATTTGTTTATTTTGGAAAGAATAGATTTCTGGTAACAATTCAAAAACTGTAATTCCCAATAAGAAAGCACCACTAAAGGAAAGGATCAACTTCAGACCGATGGTTTTTTCTATTGAAGCAAACTTTGCAGTTAAAATTCCTGCTAAGGCTCCAATAAAAGGGAAACAGATGTAGTAGAGGTCGTTAAAAGTCATGCGGTGATTTAAATCAAATAATATTGTTAAAAATAGTACTTTTAGCGGGAAATATTTTTTATGCAGGACAATTTTAAAATGCTGGCTAAAACCTTCTTCGGAATGGAACAACTTCTAGCTGATGAGCTAAGACAATTAGGAGCTACTCAGGTTTCTGAAGGCAACAGATTGGTCAGATTTTGTGGGGACAAAGGCTTTATGTATAAAGCCAATCTATGTCTACGAACAGCACTAAAAATATTAAAACCTATTTTTGAGTTTAGAGCTGAGAATGAAGTAGCACTTTACGAAAAACTATATCAATTCGACTGGGCAGATATTCTTTCACCTGATCAAACTTTTGCAATTGACAGTGTGGTCAATGGAAATATTTTCAAACATTCTCTTTATACGACACAGCGTTGCAAAGATGCCATAGTAGATCGCATGCGAAAAGATCATGGTAAAAGACCAACAGTCGATACACTTCATCCTGATATTCGTTTACACCTCCACATTTTCGATAAAAAATGTAGTTTATCATTAGATACTTCTGGCAAATCTCTTCATCACAGGGGGTACCGATCACTTACTAATATTGCACCGATAAATGAAGTCCTTGCCGCTGGTATTGTACTTATGACAGGTTGGGATCAAAAAACAGACTTTATGGATCCCATGTGCGGAAGCGGTACTTTTCTCATTGAAGCAGCGATGATGGCCAGTAAAATCCCTGCCAATATCAATCGCAATGAGTTTGCATTTGAGAAATGGAGTGATTGGGATGAAAACCTTTTTGAGAAAATAAAATCATCCCAGCTTAAAAGGGTGATTGCACCAATGGGAAAAATTTATGGTTTTGATAAAGCTCCCTCTGCGATAGAAAAGTCTATTGTCAATATCAAAAATACGAATCTAGAAGAATTTATAAGCGTTAACAGAGCGAATTTTTTTAATTCCCAAAAAATGGGTGATACACCATTACATTTGTTGACCAACCCCCCTTATGGTGAAAGATTAGATGGCGAAATTAATGAGTTGTACCAAAAATTTGGAGACACATTAAAACGTTCTTATCCCAATACGCAGGCGTGGATGATCAGTTCCAACTTTGAAGCTTTAAAGTTTGTTGGACTTCGACCCAGTAGAAAAATCAAACTTTACAATGGGAAATTAGAAACTCGTTTGTGTTTTTTCCCCATATATGAAGGGACCAAAAAAATTCACAAACTCAAAAATCAAAACGATACTTAATTTCAGGATTAGAGTTTTACTGGAATGGCATAAGTGATGGTGTAGTTGAAACCTGCTCCCCAAACATTTTCGTCGGTTTTTTTGTTGAAACCAGGAATATAGAGATTATCAAAATTGTTGGGGCGTGTATCGTTCATCAGTCGATTGAGTCTTAAGCTAAATCCCATGTATAAGTTGTTGATCATTTTCACCTTCAAACCTGCAACTACCTCGATCCAGCGGGCTTGAAGTTTATCGTGCTCTCTGATCTCTGGCCCTTGTCTTATAATTTCGGTATTCCAATAATGGTGCAGTTCATAGGGTTCATATTCATTGACTGTTTGTTTGTGAAAGCTATTTCCCAAGCGCATCCCAAGATAAATCGAGTTGTTCATCCCTTTCCAGTTTTTATATAAATTGTAGTCAAAACCTATTTTGAGATAAGAACCAGAAGTACTAAAATTAATGCGTTCAGATTGTTGAGTTCTCCTTTCATTTCCTAGCTCTACGGCAGCATAAAATTCTGAAAAAAAGCGAATGTCTCCTACCAATTCCAATCCGAAATAGTCCTTATTCAACTGTGCCATAAAAGGTTTGGAAAGGTCTATACCAAAACGAATGGTATAAGGTTTTTTTTCTCTCTTTTTAACACTGTCTATAACCTCCTCTATCAAAGATTCCTCGGCCGTCACCTCTTGAGCAATGATCCAAGAACTAGAGATGGAGAGACTAATGATAAATAGCCAAATGCGAAGTTTTCTCATCGGATAGGGTATCTTTTATTTTTTCAATGCTTTTGATCCAACCCGTACCCTGAGTAATAAGGTAGTGATAGGATTTTTCAAAAACAAAAGTGGATTTATATCCACAGGCTCTATTTATGTAGGTGTCAAATTGATTGTGATTGATCTGTAAAGAGTCACTCAATAGGGTTGGCGAGGAGGATCCCAAGGTCAATTCGTATTGAGTAAACTCAAAATTATTTCTCAGGGGTATGGCAATCGAGTCTCCTGAATAAACTGTCAAATTTTCTTTTTTCTCCAGTCCCCTTATTAATAGATCGGTAACACCTTTTTTGGATTGAGGGTTCTGATGATCTTTAAAGATTACGATCATCCTTGGGGTGCCAGGGGTTCCCTCCAAGCAGATATCGTCTTTTTCACAAGAAAGAAAAATCAAAACGATAAGGAAAATTAAAAACCGGGGAATCATTGGATTAAATCTTTTCCAAAAGTACGACATTTTCAATATGTTGGGTTTGAGGAAACATATCAATGGCTTTAGAACGAACTAGCTTGTATTGATCTCTCATGAGATATAAATCTCTTGCTTGAGTGGCATTGTTGCAACTGACATAGACTATCTTTTTGGGTTTCAAAAAAAGCAATTGTTCAACCACTTTGTGATGCATACCATTTCTTGGAGGGTCGGTGATCACCACGTCTGCTTTACCATGTCGATTGACAAAGTCTTCATTAAAAACTTTACGCATATCACCAACTTCAAAATGAGTATTTTTAATTCCATTTTGTTCTGCATTACTTTGTGCTGCAGAAATCGCCTCAGGTACCGATTCTACTCCAATTACTTTTTTACAATCCTTGGCCATAAACTGGGCAATGGTCCCAGTTCCAGTGTACAAATCATAAACCAACTCATCTCCCTTCAGTCCAGCAAAATCTCTTACAATTTTGTAAAGTTCGTAAGCTTGCTCCGTATTGGTTTGAAAAAAAGATTTGACATTTATTTTAAAACTTAGCCCCTCCATTTCCTCTGTGATGAAATCATTTCCATAAAAACAATGAATCTCCTGATCGTAAAGCGTATCGTTGGCTTTGTCATTGATGCAGTAGAGAAGTGAGCTAAGATCGAAAGACTCCACCAAATGTTGTAAAAGTGCTTCACGTTGATCTTTATTCTCTCTAAAAAACTGAATTAAAACCATGAATTCTCCTCGATTGGAATTACGAATCATTAAACTTCTGAGAAATCCCTTTTGTTCCCTTGGATTAAAAAAATCAAATTGGTTCTTTATGGCGAAAGTTTTGATGCTGTTTCTGATTTCATTGGCTGGTTCGGGTTGAAGGTGGCATTGATGAATATCAACAACCTTGTCCCACATACCCGCCTTGTGAAAACCCAAACCTTTTTTTTCAATTTTCAAAGATTGATTTGCAATTTCCTCCGCAGTCAACCAACGTCGATCAGAAAAGGAGTATTCCATCTTGTTTCTATAAAAATATTTTTTGACTGCACCATGGATGCTCTCAATATTTGGCAGTGCCATTCCGGAGATATTATTTAGATTGTGTATGATCTCTTTCTGTTTAAAACTCAGCTGAGCTTCGTAACTCATGTTTTGCCATTTACACCCTCCACAAGTCCCAAAATGTTCACACTGTGGCACTATACGATCCGATGATGGCTGGAGAATCTTGATCAGATTAGCTTCAAAATACCCCCTTCTCTTTTTATAAGTTTCTATTTCGATTTTATCTCCAGGAATTACTCCCGAAACAAAAATGACTTTACCTTCATCAGTCTTAACCACTCCCTTTCCTCTGGCTGTGATGTCGATTACTTCTAAATTTTCAAAACGTTCAGAAATGAATTTTTTAGCCATGATGCAAAAATAGAATTGTTTTTTTACTCATTTCACAGAAATTTGATAAACCGTTCATTTAAAATCAAATTATCTTCATTCTAGGGGAGTGAAAACATTAAAGTGTAATTATATTCTTATTTTTACACAGAATTACTACAGCTGATAAATTAATTGTTAAAGATTTTAGATGAATACCACAGAAAAATCAGTTCAGGACTACTATCTAGATTTAGAGGATAAGCACGGTGCACACGATTACCACCCGTTACCTGTTGTTTTGGCTAAAGGAAAAGGTGTTTTTTTATGGGACGTAGATGGCAAGAAATATTATGATTTTTTATCGGCATATTCAGCTGTAAATCAAGGGCATTGTCATCCAGCAATCATTGGAGCTATGAAAGAGCAGGCAGAAACCCTTACATTGACTTCTAGAGCATTTCACAATAATAAACTGGGAGATTACATGAAGTACATTACCGAGTATTTCGGTTTTGAAAAAGTACTTTGTATGAATACTGGAGCAGAAGGCGTGGAAACTGCCATAAAAATTTCTCGTAAGTGGGGATATCAGAAAAAAGGGGTAGCTCAAAATCAGGCACAAATTATTGTTTGTAATAATAATTTTCACGGTCGTACTTCGACCATCATTTCTTTTTCTACCGATCCTAACTCTAAGGGCAATTTTGGTCCTTTTGCCACGGGCTTTATCCATGTTCCCTATGACGATCTAGAGGCACTTGAGGCCGTATTGGAAACCAATCCCAATGTGGTTGGATTTTTGGTGGAACCGATACAGGGGGAGGCGGGAGTGTACACACCCTCAGCCGACTTTATCAGAAAATCGAGAGACTTGTGTTCTGAGTACAACGTGTTACTCATTACTGATGAAATTCAAACTGGGATCGGTCGAACAGGTTCTTTGCTAGCAGTCTGTGGTGATTGTTCATGTGAAAAAGCTTGTGAGCAGCAAGCAGAAACCTATGTCCGCCCAGACATGTTGATATTAGGAAAGGCCATCAGCGGTGGAACCTATCCTGTCTCCGCGGTACTTTGTGATACGCATGTCATGGAGGTAATTCAGCCTGGACAACACGGTAGTACTTTTGGTGGAAATCCCTTGGCGGTCACTATTGCTAAAAAAGCTTTGGAAGTTGTACTTGATGAGAACCTAACTCAAAACGCAAGACGATTGGGGGAAATTTTCAGATCTGAAATGAATCGTTACATCAACCAGAGCAATATTGTAAAACTTGTAAGAGGAAAAGGCTTGCTTAATGCGATTGTTATCAACGATTCACCCGAAAGTGATACGGCGTGGAATATTTGTCTAAAACTTAAAGAAAATGGTCTTTTGGCCAAACCTACCCATGGAAATATAATTCGATTTGCTCCACCCTTGGTCATGAATGAAAAACAGCTTTACGATTGTATTAAAATCATCACCGAAACCCTCAAATCATTTGAAGACCAAAGCTAAGCCGAGAGCAGCGAAGAAGTTTTAGAATTGATGAAGGTATACTTTGACAATGCGGCTACCACCCCAATGCGTCAGGAGATCATTGAACTGATTGCGCAAAGCATGTCTTCGATCTACGGTAATCCCTCTTCTACTCATGCTTTTGGCAGATCTGCAAAATCAGCATTAGAAACAGCCCGAAAGGAAATTGCGAAACGTTTGAATTGTGACGCTCAAGAGATAATTTTCACTTCCGGTGGGACTGAGTCTGACAACATGATTCTTCGTTGTGCTGTAAAAGATTTAAAAGTTACGACCATCATTTCCTCTTTGTTAGAACATCATGCAGTATTACATGCTCTAGATGAATTACAAAAAGAAGGGGTTAACATTCAATATGTGGATTTAGATGAAAATGGTTCACCCGATTTGGATCATTTGGAGCACTTGTTGTCATCTGATGATACCATCAAACTGGTTAGTTTGATGCATATTAACAATGAAATAGGCAACGTTCTGGATTTGGACCGTGTAGGGAATCTATGCAAAGAAAAAGGAGCCTATTTTCATACAGATGCAGTTCAGGGGGTAGGACATTACCCATTTGATTTAAAATCTCAACCCATCGATTTTCTGGCTGCCGCAGCTCACAAATTTCATGGTCCCAAGGGGGTTGGTTTTGCCTATATCAGAAAAAATTCTAGTTTCGATCCTTTTATAGTGGGAGGCCCCCAAGAAAGAGGTCTCAGGGCTGGAACCGAATCTGTTCATAATATCATTGGCATGCAAAAAGCCATTGAAATTGCCTACGAAAACCTTGAAGAAGAACGAGTCTATATTTTAGATTTAAAAAAATATTTTATTCAAAAAATCAAAGCCCTATATCCTTTGGCCTATTTTAATGGTCTTTCCGATCATTTGGAAAAAAGTTCATATACAGTAGTCAATGTAGCATTGCCACTGGATAATTCAAAATCACAATTACTTGATTTTCACATGGATTTAAAAGGAATTGCTTGTTCGAAGGGGAGTGCATGCCAGGCTGGAGCTCATTCAGGATCACATGTATTAAGTAACCTCCAACGCCCCAGTGAAGCTAAGAACTACCCCTCGCTAAGGTTTTCTTTTTCTTCTTTCAATACCAAAGACGAAATAGACTATGTCATTCAATCTCTTTCAGAGCTTTAAGCCTGTAGTTCAACTATTCTAAACCGTATTTTCTAAAAAAAGTAGTTTCATAAACTGCTTTGTTTCCGACATTATCTTCCACTTCTAATCGTAAATTGTGTTTAGCTCGTTCAAAAAACTTATCTGAAAAATCATAGGTCAATCGATCGCGCTTGGGTTCATATTCAAATAATACCCACTCTCCATTAATCGTTCCACGATAAGATTTGATTCCTGAGAAATCATCAGATATTTTTAGATTGATAAACTTAAATTTGCTTAGCCACTGGTTGGGTTTGAAATTCGTGGGATAAATTTTGGGCTTGATTGAGTCTCTTGCCAGCGTGTAATCTCCCATGTCTTTGAGCTGTGTTGTCCAATACCCTTCTTTAAGGGAAGTTTTGAGGAAATACAGTTTTTTATCCATTTTTTTTGCAATAAAAGTTTGTCGAACTTTTATAGTATCCTTTTCATTGACTTTAAACCTGATTTCGTAGGGGTTGTTAAAAGGAAACAAATTTGGGCCTATACTCAGAGTTTTTCCGTTTTCTTCGATTTTGAGAATGGATTTTTCAAAAAATGTTTTCTTAGGAAAATAGACCTCTTTATCATCCATTTCGAAAAAATAATCTAATCGAGGCTCGATTAATTCACCTTCTAATTTTTTGTTAGGAATTTTTTTACCCCCCCCTTCTATATACATTTCGACGTAGGAGGTATTTTGGGAAAAATCTTCTATTTGAATTTTTACCAGATAGGACTTTCCAATCTCTACATTAAAAACCCCTTCATTACTGATCGATTTAATGAACGTCAATGGTTTGTGATTTTGGAAAAACATTTTCTGAATTTTATTCTTTTTTTGTTTGAAGGTTGGATAGTCAATTATCATGAATAATTTGTCAGAATCTGAGTAGTCCAATTGATCGAAATGGTAATTTACAATGGTTTTCCCGTTGACCGTGACCTGTGCCTTATAGATTCCATTTTTACTGTAGCTCAAGTCTTGCCGATCGAACATTTGAAGTCCCAGCCCCAACTTTCCTGAGGTGACCACCAAAGGAGTTCTGTAGCTGCTGTCGTTCACTTTTTGTAGTGAGACAGATTCCGAGTGGGTTAGAATGAAATTATTTCTAGGGTAGAATAAATATAATTTCTGAAGTTGAGGTCTTTGATTATCCTTTATTGGTAAACCAAATAGTAAAGGGTTGAGGGGTTTTTGACTTTTAGAATCTCTAATTTCAAAATGCAAATGAGGTCCTGACGAACTGCCAGTGTTTCCAGAGTATCCGATGACTTCTCCCGCTTTGATGGTGAATTCCCCTTTTTTGATAAATTGTTGCAGGGTGTAGGATTCCTTTTGATATTGAATCGACTTAATGTAGGTTTCTATTTTTGGGGCAAATTTTTTGAGATGAGCATAAACAGAGGTGGTTTGATCAGGGTGGTCGATATAAAGTGTCTTTCCGTATCCACTCAAAGAAACCCTTATTCTACTTATTTGTCCGGGCGCTATACTTTTTACTTCCCAACCTTCTTTGCCTTTGGTCTTGATGTCTATTCCCAAATGGAAGTGTGTACTTCTAGGTTCTCCAAAAGTACCCGATAATGAAAAAGGTATGTCTAAAGGTGTAATCCAATCATGCTTTTCTTGTCCCCATAATAGGGATGTTAAAGCATAAATTATTGCACAGATTGAATTCTTTAATTTTTCTTTTAAAATCACAACTTCAACAAAAGTACATTTTTTGATATTATTGATTAAAACCATTAATCAGGGTTTTTTAACATTGATTGTATAGTTGATTTAAAAAATCCATCTTGTTAAATATAAATCAAGAATTAAAATTTTTTACAAAATTTCGTAGGTAAGAAAACAGCTTGCGTGTTTATTTTTTTAGTACTAGCTAAGCCCATTTCTTATTTTACTCAGCCCACTGTTTTTTTTAAAGTTTCATCAGTCCACTTGTTAAAGTTTTTAAAATAAATTTATCAGCACCTATTTATCAATATGATTCGCTAAATTTGTGAAGTAATGACTTGACCGTCTTAATCTAGGTTTCGATGAATAATTTTGATGTTTTAGAAGAAAGAATTGTTCAGTTACTCAACAAACTAAAGGAAAATCATCTGTTGATCAATAAATTGAAAACAGACAACCAGCAGTTGGAACAGAAAACGTCTTCGTTAAACAAACAGATTTCGGAACTCAAACAGGAAAATGATTCCTTGAAGATGGCCAATTCACTACTTGGCAGTAAAGAAAGTAAAGCAATTACCAAACGTAAAATAGGTAATTTAATAAAAGAAGTAGATTTTTGTATTCATCAGCTCTCTGAGATCCGATAAATCATGAGCGAAAAAATAAAAATAAAGTTAAATGTAGCTGACCGGGTGTATCCATTGACCATTACACCAGATCAGGAAGCTGCATTGCGGGCCTCAGCAAATAAAATTGGTGAAATGACCAAGCAACTGGAGCAAAATTATGCAGTTCGCGATAAGCAAGATGTATTGGCCATGTGTGCATTGCAATATGCTGCTCAGTTGGAAAATCAGATTGAAAAAAAAACAATAGAAAAAAATCCATCGGTCAAAATCAATGAGTTAATTGAATTAATTGATTTACACCTTTCTAACTACTAAGTTCTTTAAATAAAATACATACTGCCTGTATTGGTGATTTTTTGATAAACTCAACGAGCTTTAATTTAAAAGAGGTGAGTTACGATTGTAAAAGCAAGCTGTCTTGAGCAGATCCTTGATCAGTTGTGTAGCCTCAAACCTGTTTTTTAGGAGTTTATACAAAAACTCTTTGCTGATACAGGCTTTTTTAATGATTAAAAACGAAACGAATGGAACTAACAACCAACATATTTATTCTGATCGCCATTGCCATTGTTGTGGGAGTTGGGGTGGGAATCGTAATTCAAAAGAGAAAAAATACTAAACGACTAGACGATGCCAATACGGAGGCAAGAGAAATTCTTAGTCAAGCCAAAAGAGAAGCTGATCGAATCAAAAGTGAAAAAATACTTCAGGCTAAAGAGCGTTTTATAGAGTTGAAATCAGAACACGAAAAAGTAATATTTCAGCGAGAAAAAAAAATCTCAGATGTAGAAAATCGACTTAGAGAAAAAGAAAACAAACTCAGTAAAGATCTGAATCGAAACAAAAATTTAACCCATTCGTTGGAACAAAAAAACGAATCCCTTGAAAAAAGGTTAGAGAAATTAGATAACAAGCAAAAAGATGTTGAAGCTTCACATAAAATTCAAATTGAAAAATTAGAGACCATTTCAGGTCTATCTGCTGAAGAAGCGAAAAAAGAGTTGATTAGCTCTTTGGAAAAGAAAGCTCAGTCAGAGGCTATGGCCTTTGCACAACAAAGCCTAGAAGAGGCTAAATTGACTGTGGAGCAAGAGGCAAAAAAAATCATTATTAATACCATTCAACGAATTGGTACTGAAGAATCAATAGAAAATTGTGTTTCGGTTTTTAATTTAGATTCGGATGACGTCAAGGGGAGAATCATCGGTAGAGAGGGTAGAAATATTCGTGCCATAGAATCTGCTACCGGTGTAGAGATTATTGTGGATGACACTCCCGAAGCCATCATTCTATCTTGTTTTGATCCAGTCCGACGTGAAATTGCTCGCTTGTCTTTGCACCGACTGGTAACTGATGGTAGAATTCATCCTGCCCGAATTGAAGAGGTGGTGAACAAAATCACCAAACAAATTCAGAATGAAATTGTTGAGGTTGGGAAAAGAACTGTCATCGATCTAGGAGTACATGGTTTAAACCCAGAGTTAATTAAGATTATTGGGCGAATGAAGTACCGTTCATCATACGGACAAAACCTTTTACAGCACTCGAGGGAAGTAGCTAAATTGTGTGGTGTTATGGCATCAGAACTCGGACTAAACCCGAAACTCGCCAAACGTGCTGGACTATTACATGACATTGGTAAAGTCCCGGAGGAAGAAACTGAAACTCCCCATGCGATTTTGGGTATGGAATGGGCAGAAAAATACGGTGAGAAGAAAGAAGTTTGTAATGCTATTGGTGCTCACCACGATGAAATAGAAATGACTTCTTTATTTTCTCCCATAGTTCAAGTATGTGACGCCATCTCTGGTGCCAGACCAGGAGCCAGAAGGCAAGTTCTAGATAGTTATGTTCAACGGTTAAAAGATCTAGAAAATATTGCCTATGATTTTAATGGCGTAAATAAAGCCTATGCCATACAGGCGGGACGTGAACTGCGGGTGATTGTTGAAAGTGAAAAGGTTTCTGATGACCAGTCGGCAGAGTTGTCTTTTCAGATTTCACAAAAAATACAAACCGACATGACTTATCCTGGACAGGTAAAAGTGACTGTAATTCGGGAGACAAGAGCAGTAAACGTAGCCAAATAATTACTGTACTAAAATAGCCAAACCTCCTAACCCAGTAAGGACGAGGATTAATGTTCTATATTTTTCATTATTGATTTTCTTGACTAGAAAAACGCCTAATCCAAAACCTAAAATCACCAAAGGAATCAAACTCATGCTGATTTGAATAGAATTCCAGTTGATAGTCCCCCAAGACCAAATATGAAAAGGCACTTTAAATAAATTAATAATAAAAAATAACCACGCTGCAGTCCCTATAAATTCGTTTTTGGGCAATTTAATGGCCAAGAAATAGATATTTGAAAATGCTCCTGCCAAATTGCCTACCATGGTGGTGAAACCTGCCATTATTCCCATTAATGCTGCAAAACTCCAGTGAGTTGGTATTTTTCTGTCTTTTTTTCGTTCCCAATAATACATCATCATAACGCTGATTAGGATGATTAAAGCCATACCGGATTTAAAAAGGTCTTTTGGTAAATCCTTACCCAAAACTACTCCCATCAATACTCCCAAAATCATCCAAGGTAAAAGCTTGATCAGATAAATCCATTTGACATGACGTTTGTAATAAATCACAGCCATAATGTCCCCACAGATGAGCATTGGCATCAAAACTCCAGTAGATTCTTTAGCACCGTATACCAATGCCAACCCTGTGACGATCAAAATAGCTAAACCTTTAATTCCTGATTTGGCAATACCTAACAACAAAGCACAACCCATAGCAATCAAAAAAGCTAAACTAAAAACTGGAACAGCAGGCTGGAAAATCAATAGCAAAAGGATTATTTAACGGCTCAAAGCTATTGAATAAATCCCACAAAGAATAAAGATCGTTGTTTTTAAATCAGTATGTAATAAAAGTATTCTAGAAGGTAATAAGATCAGAGACATGGCATAAAACCCACTAACTCAATTCTTGTTTAAATAGTATTATCTATATGCTTTTCTGTTTCTAATCAACCCCAATGACACGAGTTGTTTTAAAACTATTACTAATTCCTTGCGGGGAATAATATTTCTGTCTTTAGCTTTAATTCATCTGTATCTTTTGGGCTGTTCAAGTATATTTCCATTGGAGGAAATTTTTTAGAGGGTTTAAATTTTTTGGCCCTCAGATGCATTACCAACGCTGCCCATCCATTTGCAATATGACGGTAAGGCCCAAAGTGGACCAAACCATAGGTTTTCATAGCAGGACGCTTTCCTGAGATCATTTGGGAAGAAATGTCTTCTGGAACACTAATCATTGGAATTGCCGCAACATATACTACTTTTTTCTTGACCATATCAAATTTGTGATAAACAGAGAATGGAAAACCACTGATCAGCTTTCCCCATTTTTGATGACATTCGGTGAGTAAACTTGTGAAATCTTCTTCCATACATTCACCTATTTCTGCTGTTGAACATTTTCTTTTGATTCCAATGAATTCGCAAGCTTCAAGCTCTTGGATTCCCGAAAAATCTATTTTTGAATTGGTTTTACCAGTTTCGATCAAATCCTTCAATAGTGTCAATCCGCGGCGATAGTCTTCACCAATAAAAATTTCCATCGATTTTTTCATCCAAAAAAGAAAAAATGGAAGTCCCCCATCCATAGTCCATGTAACTTTGGTGCCTTCTGAGTTCTCAGACAAGTGAAAACAAATCGTAGATTGAGATTTCCAAGGTTTTATAAATTCCAGTTTGGCACTGAGGTAATTGTACTTGTCAGATTTTTCTGAAATCTCCATCTTTCCTTCCCCTACAATGGCTCCTTGCCAATGGTATTTTTTTCCATTTTTGGAAACATTGATTTCACAGCCTGGTTCTGCTAACAACCAAGGAGACCATGTTTGCCATTGATTGAAATCACTAATAATACTGTAGATTTTTTTGAATTTTTCTTTTATAATTATTGATTGAGAGACATTTATTTTAGGCATAAAGAAGAAGTTTAGGTATTTCTGATTTGGATTGTAAGTTTCATTTAAGTTAATCATTTAGTATGATTTACAAAATGTTCAAATCAAGATGAACATTTGTCATATTTATTCCTTCCCATAGGAATTTTAACCTTTTTTGATTTGCTTCATTTTTATTACATTTAAGAAAATCATTTACGAGGATTATGGAAAATTCAAATACCAGACTACTTTCCCTCGACATTTTTAGAGGCTTTACCATCATATTGATGATCATTGTCAATGATCCAGGGTCTTGGAATCATGTTTATGCACCACTTTTACACGCCAAATGGAATGGTCTTACCCCTACAGATTATGTTTTTCCTGCTTTTCTGTTCATTCTAGGTGTATCTATTGTCCTGTCCATGACCAAACAAATTGCAAAAGGGCTTTCAAAAAATCAGTTGGTGAAGAAGGTATTGATCCGGAGCTTAAAAATATATGGAGTGGGAATGTTTTTGTGGTTATGGCCTTCATTTGACTTTGATGTAATTCGATGGGCAGGGGTATTACCACGCATTGCAATAGTGTTTCTGGTTTGTGCATTAATTTTTCTTTATACTAAAAGAAAAACGCAGTTCGTAATAGCTGCCTTGATTTTAATATTTTACTGGCTCATTATGCAATACCTTCCAGTACCAGGTATCGGAATGCCTGATTTGAGCGTTGCTGGAAAAAATTGGGCAAACTACTTTGACAGCCAATACTTACCTGGTTATTTATGGAAAAAAACATGGGATCCAGAGGGTATTCTGAGTACCTTTCCTGCAGTTGTAACAGGTTTATTGGGAATGATGGCAGGATATCTGTTGATTTCTGAAATATCTATCAAAGACAAGCTCTTAAAGCTTTTTATTATGGCTGCAACCTTGTTGATTTTAGGGGATGCTTCACAATACATCATGCCTATCAACAAAAGTATTTGGAGCAGTTCATTCGTGCTAATGACAGGAGGAATAAGCTGTTTGATTTTGGCATGTTTTGTTCATTGGGTTGATATAAAGGGCAATGCATTACATTTTCAATTTGCAAGAGTATTTGGTATGAATGCCATTTTTTCATATGCTCTGGCAGGCATACTCTACACTGTTTTTTACAGTAAAAAACTTTGGGGGGTTTCGCTGAGTGCAAGCTTCGTTGAAGAATTAACTGCTATTGGTTTTGCTCCCAAATTAGCCTCCTTGCTTTACGCTTTATTTTATGTAATCATTATATGGTTTCCAACCTATCAATTATTCAAGAGAAAGATTTACATCAAACTGTAAGTTCTATTGCTAATTTCGATTTTACGCGAGTGTTCTAATCTAGTTTTATATATTTACGAGGATAATCGAAACAATGAATAAAAAAGAAACTTACTGGAGAACCAATCTAAAGTATTTGGTGATTCTTTTGTCCATATGGTTTACTGTTTCTTTTGGATTCGGCATTCTATTGGTAGACACTCTCAATCAAATTCAAATGGGTGGATTCAAACTCGGCTTCTGGTTTGCCCAACAGGGAGCCATCTATGTTTTTGTCATTTTGATCTTTGTATATATTTATCTGATGAACCGTTTGGATAATAAATTTAAAAATCAAAAATAATGGAATTACAATATTGGATATGGATTGCCGTAGGATTGAGTTTTACCCTCTACATCAGTATAGCCATTATTACCAGAGCATCCTCAACGGGAGAGTTTTACATTGCAGGGAAGGGGGTGCCTCCCATTGCCAACGGTATGGCGACCGCTGCCGATTGGATGTCTGCAGCTTCATTCATATCTATGGCTGGAATCATTTCTTTCAACGGTTACGATGGCTCGGTTTACTTGATGGGTTGGACTGGAGGATATGTACTATTGGCACTTTTATTGGCTCCCTATTTAAGGAAATTTGGAAAGTTTACTGTACCCGATTTTATCGGTGACCGATATTACTCAAATATCGCCCGTGGTGTCGCCGTTTTTTGCGCTTTGATTGTTTCCTTTACCTATATTGCTGGACAAATGCGAGGGGTAGGAGTTGTTTTTTCTCGCTATTTGGAGGTGGACATCACAACTGGAGTACTCATTGGAATGTTGATTGTACTTTTTTATGCTGTATTGGGAGGGATGAAAGGAATTACCTACACTCAGGTGGCTCAATATTGTGTGTTGATATTTGCTTTCATGTTACCTGCGATTTTTATTTCTCTAATGGTTACGGGAAATGTCATTCCTCAGCTTGGTTTTGGATCATCGGGCAGTGATGGAGTTTATCTTTTGGATAAGTTAGATGGCTTGCATCGCGAACTAGGTTTTCACGAATATACCTCTGGTAAAAAATCAACTTTAGATATTTTCTTTATTACCGCTGCTTTGATGGTTGGGACTGCAGGCCTACCTCATGTTATTGTTAGATTTTTTACTGTAAAAAAGGTAAGCGATGCTAGAAAATCTGCGGGTTGGGCTTTGCTATTTATTGCCATTTTATACACCACCGCTCCAGCAATAGCTGTATTTTCGAGAACCAACTTAATTGAAACCGTAAGCAATAAAACATACAGTTCACTTCCAGAATGGTTTGGAAAATGGGAGGCTACTGGCTTAATTTCCTTTGAAGATAAAAATAAAGACGGTTTGGTACAATACGTTGCCGATCCGCAAATCAATGAACTAGAAGTGGATGCCGATATTATGGTATTGGCCAATCCCGAGATTGCCAACTTACCTAATTGGATTATTGCCATCATGGCTGCGGGGGCATTGGCGGCAGCTTTGTCAACTGCGGCAGGGTTGCTGTTGGTAATTTCTTCCTCTGTTTCACACGATTTGATCAAAAAGATGATCAAACCAGATGTCAGCGAAAGAGGAGAGCTAATTGCTGCGCGTTTGTCAGCCGTTGGGGCAGTTATGTTGGCTGCTTATTTTGGAATTAATCCACCTGGATTTGTTGCAGCTACAGTTGCACTGGCTTTTGGATTGGCCGCTGCATCGTTTTTCCCTGCCATTGTAATGGGAATTTTCAGTAAAAAAATGAATAAAGAAGGTGCCATTGCAGGAATGGTAGTTGGAGTGCTGTTAATGCTTTTTTATATGACCAAATTTAAGTTTGGATGGTTTGGCGGAGGTACGGAGAAAGATTGGTGGTTTGGCATATCTCCTGAGGGATTTGGTTCTTTTGCCATGTTGGTCAATTTTGTTGTATCCATTTTCATATCAAAATTCACCCCAGCTCCCGACGAAGAAATTCAAATGCTGGTTGAAAATATTAGAAATCCAGATGATGAATAAAATTTATTTACTCACACTTTTTGTAATATTCTCCTCAATACAAGGTGTCAAAAGTCAAGAAAAAAAACCTTTGGATGGAATTGATACCACCCAATTGTTAATGCATTTAGATTGGCCCAACTTGGCTCGATATGATGCTCAAAACAAAGAAGTCGATTTAGACAATAAAGCCAATCGAGTGGTTTTTATGGGTAACTCTATCACCGAGGGTTGGGCAAGCTTTGTGCCTGATATGTTTGACAACCAAACTTATATCAACAGAGGGATAGGTGGACAGACTACTCCTCAGATGTTACTTCGTTTTAGACAGGATGTTATCGCACTTAAACCCAAAATTGTTGTGATTCTGGCAGGAACCAATGATATTGCGGGCAATACTCCCCTCAAAGATTTGAAAACTGTTGCAGGTCATATTTTTTCTATGGCCGAACTAGCTCAATTACATGATATCAAGGTAATAATATGTTCCGTTGTTCCTGCTGCTGACTATCCTTGGAGAGCTGGAAAAAGCCCTGACATTAAAATTCCAGAGCTCAATGACATGATTCAAAACTATTGTAACCAAAACAATATATACTATCTCGATTATTTTAGTGCAATGACAGACGGTAATAATGGATTAATTGAAAGCTACGGATATGACGGTGTTCACCCCAACAAAAAAGGTTATCAGGTAATGACCCAAAAGGTTGAAAAAGCCATTAAAGAACTCCTCAGTAATTAGTAAATAAGATTTAATGTGCGTATCGAGAAGCGGTTGATACCACTTCTTTGATAATGTCCAAATCTGAAATGGGTTCACCAGTTGCTGTTTTTTTATTACCCTTTGCTGACAAGTGTATTTCTTCAAAACCCTCACTAAAAAACAGCTCACAATTGTGATTATTTATTCCACCACCTGGCATAATTATCATTTGTTCTTTTGCTAACATTTGCATTTCTTTTAACAATGGTAATCCTTTTTTTGCGCTAGACTCTTGTCCTGATGACAAAATCCGATTGAATCCCAAATCCATTATTTTTTTTAGAGATTCTATCGGTTTTTCTACTTTGTCAAAAGCTCTGTGAAAAGTTAAATCTAAGGGGTGTGCAATTTGTACCCATTTTTTTAGTACATCCAAGGGCAAACTTTGATCTCGATTGAGTGCACCGACAACAATACCCTTTACTCCCATTGACTTAACTTGCTCAATTTGAAGTGTTATAGTTTGAATCTCTTCTGGGGTATATACAAAATTTCCGGCTCGAGGACGGATTAAAACGTGAACAGACAAAGAGGTGGTTTTCAAAACCTCTCTTAGAAAACCCAAAGAAGGAGTTAATCCGTCTTCCATTAGTTTTTCACAAATCTCCAACCTTGAGGCTCCTCCCTTAATGGAGTTTTTAAGAGATGATTTTGAAGTACAACAAATTTCTACTATCATGATGGGTTTTATTTTATGAAAATAATTTTACTGATTTTCCAACAATTTTAATCTTGAAGTGCTCTCTGTTTTGATCAAATTTTAATCAAATAGACTTATCTTTGCATTAGTAAAAATAATCAAACAATCCCTACTTTTATGAACAAGGAAAAAATTCAATATCAGTTTCCAGGAGCTTTTGAGGAATATCGATTTGAAAAACTTCACAATGTTACTTTTGACTCTCCCTTTTCAGGTTCTGCTGCAGTAGCCGACGAAATCGCCTCCCTAATTCAAGAAAAACAAGCAAAAGGAAAGCATTGTGTTTTGGGACTTGCTACAGGGTCTTCTCCCATCAGCGTGTACAAACATTTGATCAAATTACACCGAGAAAAAGGCTTGAGTTTTAAAAATGTAATTACCTTCAACCTAGATGAATATTACGGTTTAAAACCCAATGATATCAATAGTTATCATTTTTTCATGCATGAAAACCTTTTTGATCATATTGATATTCCTGAGGAGAACATTAATATCCCCTCTGGTACAATAGATGCTGATAAAGTAAGGGATTATTGTAAAGCATATGAAAAAAAAGTTGCCGATTTAGGAGGTCTTGATTTCCAATTGTTGGGTATTGGTCGAACGGGTCACGTAGGATTTAACGAGCCAGGATCCAATGCGAACTCTCAAACACGTTTGGTTACTTTGGATCATCTTACCCGTTTTGATGCCGCAGGATCATTTTATGGGATTGACAATGTACCCAGCAAAGCCATCACCATGGGAATCAAGACCATACTCTCTGCCAAACGTATTGTCCTTTTGGCATGGGGTACTAATAAAAGCGAAATCATCCATAAAGCAGTAGAAGGAGAATTGACTCCCAATATCCCCACTACCTATTTACAAAAACATAATGATACCACTTTGGTGTTAGATCATCAATCTGCTTCAGGACTTACACGAAATAATGCGCCTTGGATTACAGGAAACTGTGACTGGAACAATACCATCAACCAGTGCAAGGCGGTCTATTGGTTGTGTAAAAAAACCAACAAATCTATTCTTAAACTTACAGACGAGGATTACAACCAAAACGGCATGTCCGAACTTTTGAATCTAACGGGAAACTATTACGATCTCAATATCAAAATGTTCAATCGACTACAGAACACCATTACAGGTTGGCCTGGAGGAAAGCCCAATGCTGATGATAGCCGACGACCCGAACGTGCATTACCTGAAAAAAAACGCTGTATTATTTTTAGTCCTCACCCCGATGACGACGTGATTTCTATGGGAGGAACATTTGACAGACTGGTTGCTCAAGGTCATCAGGTTCATGTGGCCTATCAAACTTCTGGAAACATTGCTGTTTCTGATGATGAGGCATTGAAATACATTGAGGTGTTGTCCGATATCGATCCCAGTACTGAGTCCCTCTACAATAAAATCAAACATGAGTTGATCCACAAGGAGATGAATTCCATTGATTCAATTGAGTTGAGAAAACTTAAAGGTGCTATCAGAAAGAGAGAATCATTGGCTGCTACACGTTACATAGGAATTCCCGATGATCAAGTTCACTTTCTAAATCTTCCTTTTTATGAAAGTGGAAAAGTTCAAAAAAACCCTCCTTCACAAAAAGACGTTGACATTACCAATCAACTCATTAGGGAGATAAAACCACATCAAATTTATGCTGCTGGTGATTTGGCAGATCCCCATGGAACCCACAGGATTTGTCTGAACATACTATTCGACTCCCTTCAGCAAATCAAATCAGAGTCTTTTATGAAGGATTGTTGGGTTTGGCTCTACAGAGGAGCGTGGCAAGAATTTGAAGTTCATGAAATTGAAATGGCAGTACCGATGAGTCCCGATCAGGTATTGCGAAAGCGTAAGGCTATTTTCTATCATCAATCCCAAAAAGATAATGTAATGTTTCAAGGTAGTGATGACAGAGAATTTTGGGTAAGGGCCGAGGATCGAAATCGCATCAGTGCAAAACGGTATCGAGATTTAGGATTGGCTGATTATCAAGCCATAGAGCTTTTTCAACGCTATCATTTTTAAATCAACTAATAAATAAAAATCTTACTGTGGAAATTATTGAAAATCAAAAGAAATACGACGTTGTCATCGTTGGATCAGGTGCTGGAGGAGGCATGGCAACAAAAGTTTTAGCCGATGCAGGCCTAAAAATAGCTGTGGTCGAAGCAGGGCCTTTTTTTGACCCTGCCAATCCAAAACAACAAACTCAACTCAAATGGCCATATGAATCTCCAAGAAGAGGTGCTTCCAATCATAGACCTTTTGGTGATTTCGACACCGCATACGGAGGTTGGGAAATAGAGGGAGAACCCTACAGCCACGTTGGGGAAACCAAGTTTGATTGGTTTCGTTCCCGCATGCTGGGTGGAAGAACCAATCACTGGGGTAGAATTTCTTTGCGGTTTGGTCCTAGAGATTTTAAAGGAAAAGATCGTGATGGTTTGGGTGAAAACTGGCCTATCGGATACGATGATCTTAAACCTTATTACGATAAAGTGGACCAACTTATTGGTGTATTTGGTTCAAAAGAAAATATACCCAACGAGCCAGATGGTTTCTTTCTTCCACCTCCTAAACCAAGATTACACGAGCTCTATTTTATCAAAGGAGCTCAAAAATCTAATATTCCTGTCATCCCTGCTAGGCTTTCTATTTTGACCAAACGTATCAACAATGATCGAGGGATTTGTTTTTATTGTAGTCAATGCAACCGATCCTGCTCGGTTTATGCCGATTTTTCTGCTGGATCTTGTCTGATTTTTCCTGCTCAAAAAAGTGGAGGTCAAGTAGATCTCTACGTGGACAGTATGGTTAAAGAAGTCACCGTAGATGAAAATGGAAAAGCGACAGGAGTCAATTATGTCAGTAAGGAAGATAAAAGGGAATACAGTATCCAAGCGAAAGTGGTTATTTTGGCTGCTTCTGCCTGCAGCACTGCACGAATTTTGTTGAATTCTAAAAGTACTCAACATCCCAATGGATTGGGTAACTCTAGCGACTTGGTAGGCAAATACCTCCATGACTCAACAGGTTCAGATCGAATGGCTTTTTTACCAGAATTGATGAATCGGAAGCGATACAACGAGGATGGAGTTGGAGGTATGCATGTCTACACTCCTTGGTGGATGGACAATAAAAATCTCGATTTCCCCAGAGGTTATCACTTGGAGGTATGGGGAGGTATGGGAATGCCATCTTATGGATTTGGATTTGATGCCAACCTTTTCAACAAATTTTTTGGTGAAAAAGTAGGGGGCTATGGAGACCATCTTAGAGCGGATGTGAAAAAATACTATGGTTCACTGGTTGGAATTTCTGGAAGAGGAGAATCCATAGCCATGAAAGATAATTATTGTGAAATTGATCCTGACACTACCGACGAAGATGGCATTCCCGTATTTCGCTTTCATTACATATGGTCTGATTTTGAAATGAAGCTTGACTTTCACATGCATGACACTTTTGAGGAAATATTTGAGAACATGGGAGGCATAGTTTTGGGAGAAAGACCAGGTGCTGATAAAGACTTTGGTCTTCATACGCCTGGCAGAATTATCCACGAAGTAGGGACTACTCGGATGGGGAGTGACTCCAAAAATTCTGTGGTTAATGAATTTGAGCGTTTGCACGATGTCGATAATGTATTCATAGTCGATGCAGGGCCTTTTGTATCCCAAGCTGACAAAAACCCAACATGGACCATCATGGCGCTAGCTTGGAGGACGTCAGATTTCATCATAGAGGAACTAAAAAAACAAAATATTTAATCATGGAAAGAAGAGAAAGCATTAAAGCCATGATGTTGGGATCCTTAGGAACCAGTTTTTTGTTAAATGGCTGTATGGATATTTCTGCCGAGCAGTTGCAAGAAAAAATTTGGAAATACCAGTACGGGAGAACACCAGCTGAAATGGCTCATGACCAAAACCTTTTAGGGCAACAATTTTTCGATAAACACCAAATGAAAACCATTACTCGTCTGGCACAGCTTATTTTACCACCTCATGAGAAAGGGTCTATTGAAGAAGCGGAAGTGCCTGAGTTTATAGAGTTTATTGTTAAGGACATTCCACTCCTACAAGACCCACTCAAGTCAGGCTTAAACTGGCTTAAACAAGAATCCATCAATCAATTCCAAAATTCCTTTGTAGATTGTTCAAATGAGCAACAAAAATCTATTTTGGATGATATCGCCTATGAAAAGGAAGAGCTCGATGATCAACCCGAGGGAGTTGTATTCTTTGCCTTGATAAGAGATTTGGTACTCACAGGGTATTTTACTTCAGCCGTTGGATTGAAAGATCTAGGGTACATGGGCAATAGCCCGAATGTATGGGATGGTATTCCCGAAGAGGTACTTAAAGAACACAATATGACCTATGATCCAAAGTGGTTGGCTAAATGTGTGGATCAAAATACCCGCAACGAAATTGCCAAATGGGATGAAGAAGGCAACCTGCTTAACTGAATTTAATATCATCTGTTAGATTTTTTTGTGATTGAAGTCACTAAAAACAATCGATTTTTTTCACAATGGTAGTTGACTCTAAATGTTGATACTTAACAAATCATAAAAAAGAAAGAATCATATCAAACAAAAATATTATCTTTTGAAATAAATATTAAATCATGAAACGCAAACAATTCTTGTCCCTTACTGGAATAACCACACTCGGAATGGTTCTACCATCTTCAATTTTTTCCAATAATAATAATACATTGAAAAATAAAATTTCATTGGCACAATGGTCTATGAATAAATCTTTTTTCTCTGGAAAAAAAGATGTTATGGATTTTGCAGTTCACGCTGCTGCTATGGGTTTCGATGGAGTGGAGTATGTAAATCAATTTTATTTCGACCAGCTTAAAAACGGAACTACTTCTAGTAAAAATGTTAAGAAATTGGCCAAAAAACTCAATTCACGCGCTCAGGACAATAATGTATCCAATGTCCTAATTATGGTCGATTTAGAGGGTAATCTGGCAGATAAGTCCAGTGCCGTGATCAAAACCGCAATCGAGCAACACAAAAAATGGGTTGAATTGGCTGCTGAAATAGGTTGCCACTCCATTAGGGTGAATTTGGCCGGTACTAAGGATCCCAAAGTTTGGATTGAAAAATCTGTTGAGGGCTTGACAGGCTTATGCGAGTTTGCCAAAACTATGGGAATCAATGTGATCGTTGAGAATCACGGTGGACTTTCTTCCAATGCTGCACTACTAGCGAAAGTTATGAAAAAAACCAACCTTGAAAATTGTGGAACCCTTCCTGACTTCGGAAACTTCTGTATTGCAAGTGGTTGGGGAAGTGATCGTGGATGTAAAGAATGGTATGACATGTACAAAGGTGTAGCTGAACTGATGCCCTATGCGAAATCTCTTAGTGCCAAATCCTATGATTTTGATGAAAATGGAAATGAAACTAAAATCGTTTATGTTAAAATGATGGACATTGTGAAATAAAATAATTAAAACGGTTTTATAGGTGTTGAATATGAAGGGGGACGTTTGAGTGAAAAAGAGGGAATTTTAGCAACAAAAAATCTTATTCAAAAACTACTCTAGGGCGCTATATGTTTTGTTTACAAAAAAATAACTTTTTCTTATTTGCTATTTTTTATTTTACGATAATTGCTTGTAACCCTTCTCGACCCGTTTTTAATTTGGAGGAATTTCCACTTATTCCCCTGCCTCAGCAGTTGGAAAATTCCGATGAGGTTTTACGGATTGAGGCTATTCAATCTATACGTATTGGGAATTCAATAGAGGCGCTTCAATCCATGGCTCAGAATCTAAAATCCTTTTGGAATAAACAGACACAACAAAATTTGACCCTTGATCCGTTAGGTAGTGAGGCCAGTAACGCCATTTCATTGGAAATAGATGAAAGTCTCTCTTCGGATGGAGCTTATCAACTAAGTATATCGTCTGACAGAATTGGGATCAAGGGAAAAACTGCCGAAGGAGTATTTAGCGCTCTGAAAACTCTTGAGCAAATCGTAATGCTCAGCAACATTCATGGTCAAGGAAATCGTTTACCCCTTCCTGGTGGAGAAATATTAGATCAACCGCAATACCCTTACAGAGGAGCCATGCTCGATGTTGCACGCCATTTTTTTTCTGTAGAAACCGTCAAGCGATATGTCGATTTATTGAGTCTTTACAAAATCAACTATTTGCATCTCCATCTATCAGACGATCAAGGATGGCGAATTGAAATCAAATCTTGGCCCAAACTCACCGAAATTGGTGGTCAAACACAGGTAGGTGGTGGAGAAGGTGGTTTTTATACTCAGGAAGATTTTCAAGAAATCGTAAAATATGCTTCCGATCGCTTTGTAACCATTGTTCCTGAAATTGATCTTCCTGGTCACACCAATGCCGCTTTGGCCTCCTATGCTGAACTGAATTGCAATGGTAAAGCTACTGAATTGTACACAGGGATAAAGGTAGGCTTTTCAACACTATGTGTTGACAAAGATGTCACTTACACCTTTGTAGATGATGTAATTCGTGAAATCAGTGAAATGACTCCAGGGCCATATTTCCATATTGGTGGGGACGAGTCCCTGGTGACTCCAGAGCAAGATTTCAATCGCTTTATGGATCGTACATTGGCCATTGTCAAAAAATACAATAAAATCCCCATGGGATGGTATGAATTGATCACTGCCGATATTCCAGAGAAAACCTTACTTCAATATTGGGCGAAAACTGAAGATTTTTCTAAAGTGATTCCTAAAAAATCTAAAATATTGATATCCGCTGCTTCCTTCAATTATTTAGATATGAAATACGACAGTCTTACTCCTCTGGGATTGAATTGGGCGGGATATTTATCGGTCAAAAAAGCCTATGACTGGAATCCTGAAACTTTGGTATCCAAAATTGATCCCGAACAGATTGTAGGGTTAGAAGCACCTTTATGGACTGAGACGATTGAGAATTTTGACGACATCAGCTTCATGGCCTTTCCAAGAATTTTGGGTCATGCCGAAATAGGTTGGACGAATTCTAGACTCAGACAATGGGAAAGTTATGTCAAAAGGCTGTCATTTCATGGTCGTCTTTTGGAGGCTTTGGAAGTAAAATACTATCCTGCCGAGGAAGTTGATTGGAAATAATATTTCCGCTAAACAATAAAAGCTATTTTCAAAGGGGTCTTATTTGCAGGTTTCTCCATTTCACTTTGATTCCCCCTCCGTCGTGGATTTGGAGGGCAATCGATCCTTTTCCCTCTCCAATCTTTTTATCTTCTAATTGAATCATTTTAGTTCCGTTGAGCCAAGTAGTCACTTTATTTCCCACAACCTTAATCTTCATACGATTCCAATCACCCATCCTCAGCGCTTTGTCTTTATCAACATCAGGTTGAATTAACCATCCTCGACCATAAGATTCGTAAACCCCTCCACTGTGGTGACCTGGAGGAGCAACCTCTACCTGCCAACCACTGATCTTGACACCCTCTAATGTTGAGCGAAAAAACACACCACTATTGCCATTAGCTTCCTGTTTGAATTCTAAAGTAAGAACAAAATCATTATAAAATTTCTCGGTAGAGAGATAACCATATTTTCCCTCTGGACCACTCTCGCAAACCAACAAATCATCTTCAACATACCATAATTCAGTCCCGTGTATGTTCCATCCGTCTAGATTTTCACCGTTAAAAAGGGATGTTTTTTGAGCCTCAAGGGAAATAGAGATCCATAAAAATAAAAGGGTGATGCTCAGTTGTTTCATTTCGATTAAGTTTTGATATCTAATTTAACCAATATTTATGAAAATTATCAAACCGATGGAATTTCATTTTCATTAATAGTCACGGTAAGTTTGGAATCTGTCAACCCTATTGATCATAGCAATACTCACTTTGGCTTAAGACAAACAACCTCCCAAAATTTATTGATTATTTTTTTTTGTGATTCTAATTTTACTATCATCAGAAAGTTTATTTACTGTATTTTCCAACAAAGTAATCCTTGCATCAAGTCCTTTAATATGTCGCTCTAAAAACTCAATTTTTTCCATTAATTCATTGATGGAATTGCTTTCTTTTTTCACAATCATCTCCCCTTCACCTTTGATAAGCCAACGGTAACTTAATTCAGGAAATAGCTTATTGATTTTATCAGCTAATTTTGCTGATATCCCATTTCGTCCGCTAATGACATGGAATAAAAAAGCACCATCTGCATAACCTAGATCGATACCCAATGATCTCCTACTCATTTTGGAATATTCAATTACAGCAAGAATTCTTTGAGAATCAGTCACAATCCCTCTGTTTTTAAAATTTTGAAATTAATTTTCATAAAATAGTAGTCAAAAAGTATTCAAAAGTATTTATTTGTTTGTATATTTGATATAAATTAATACAAAATGAATTATAAAACAATTTTAAATTAATTTAATAATGTAATTTTATTAAGGTTTCTAAGGTTTTTAAGGTTTTCATCGAAATGTTCCTTTTTGCCCTAATTTCTGATTGACTGTTTTTTTTGTCAAAATAATTTAAAAACACTTTAAACCAATTATTACATCAGGATCACCTGTTATTACATTATACAAACCGTAAGTTACTTTTGAATATACTTATTGACAAAATTAATTGTCAATAAGTATATTTGTTTTAATGTAATAATGAATAGTAATTTATAAAATTCAGGTTAACTATTCACTCTACAATTATTACAACTATTTTTTGGATATGTTGTAATTGCAAGCCCCTCAATTTTTCTCAATGGATAGATAAACACACATTTCATGGTTGTGAATTTATTTGTTCATATTTTTTATTGAAATTTTTAAACAATCAAAAAATGAAATTTAAAAATTTTCCAGAATTGAGTATTTATTACCATGATCAATTCTCAAAAATTAAATTTTTTTTAATAAAAAAATTTGTTGATAATCATCTGGAGAAACAAGCAGAGCTCTTTGATTTATTTGGAGAGATCAACAATTTTGTCAATTACAAAAACAATGATCGAGGAAATTTTTTTGAAGCTGAAAATAACATTATGGGACTCAGAGATCTACTCACAATTGCGGGTGTATCTGACCCCAAACATTTAGAAATTTTTGAGGGCATAGCCCTTGAGGGCTTTAGTTCTGATGGAACTGCAAGGGACCGTGCAATAAAAATTCACGATTTATGGAGGGAAAAAGCCCTAGAACTAAGAGATGAGAGGCTAGAAGATGAATCTAATCTGAATTAAGTCGGTATGATTTTTATCATAAAATACTTGAAAACCAACCCAGCATCTCATTGAACATCATGTTTTTAAAATATAAAACCCACCGATTGTCCATTTCAAACAACTTAAATCAGTGAGTTACTTTTGTAGCGAGAGGGAGACTTGAACTCCCGACCTCCGGGTTATGAATCCGACGCTCTAACCGGCTGAGCTACCTCGCCATAAATATTGCGCAAATATAAAATTATAATTTTTAGCGACCCTTTGAAGTTTCAAAAAAAATAACCACTAATGGTGGCACTTGAACTTTTTTGTATATATTACCAATAAATATTGCCTTAATGAGTAAAAAAACCTTCTTTTCTGTAGAATACGATTTTCAATCCTCTCCGCAGCTATTGTACCAGTATCTTTCGACCCCATCTGGTTTGTCCGAATGGTTTGCAGATAATGTGAATTCAAGAGGCGAAAACTTTCATTTTATTTGGGATGATACAGAGGAACAAGCCAAGTTAATTCAAAATAAGTCCAATGAGAGAATACGTTTCCAATGGGACAACGGAGAAGAAGATGCTGCTGATTATTATTTTGAATTTAAAATTGAGGTAGACGAAATCACTAAAGATGTCTCCTTAGTGGTTTCAGATTTTGCTGAGGAGGATGAAATGGATGAATCCAAACTCCTTTGGGACAGTTTAATATCTGATCTCAAACAAGTACTCGGATCTGCCTAAATCATTATTCAATGATTAATTTCAACGGAGAATGCTTTTCCGATTACAGCGCTATTCCCGACAAATGGCTCTCTAACCTTCACAGTTTACCTATTCATACCCATTACCTTGCCGCATTTCGCGGGGTAATACCCGTGCTAGAGTCACATTATTTTTCCATGATGTCCGCCTTAAGAAGGTCTAGGGTTGAAATCCCAATGCACTTTACACTCAACTATTTTCAGGAACAACTAGATTTTTTGAACGAATATGAAGTTGATCAAAGTGAGAATCAAAAAATAATGATTCAATTTTACAGAACACAAAAACCTACGCTTGAGAATCCTGTATGCTCACTTTTCTTTGTCATGCAAATTGAATCTACCATATGGGAGCAAAAGTATTTAGACCTTATTCTCTATAAAGATTATTATATTTTTGCAGATGATTACTCTAATTTATTTCAAACCTACGATCCATTGCGAAAGTTAGCACGAGTGTTTGCATATGAAAATGGATTTGGAGCTGCACTATTGCTCAATCATCATAAACGGGTGGCAGGAAGTACACATGGGGCAGTTTTTTTAATTAATGATAAAGAAGTGCAAACATCACTTTTGAGTGAAGGATCGGTTGCTGATGTTTTAAGAGCCTCTGTGATAGATTATTTTGAAAAAGACCGTGAATGGAATCTAATCGAAACTGAAATACCTACATTTTCAATTCAACAAGCACAGGAGGTTTTTTTGATTTCTTCCGAACACGGATGGATTCAAATAAATCGGTATCGAAAGAAAAAATTTGAAACAGACCAATCCAAAGTGATTTATCAGCAATTTTTAAGTCATTTAGGAAGTTAATTATGGTAGGGGTTTTCGGGAGTATTGGACCAAACCAAATACCTCCCACCGAGGGCAATCATTTGGTCTTTCCATAGATTTTGCGTTTTGCAAGACAGAATATTTCCTGCAAAAGGATTCTCTTTAACCACCCACGAATTAGCACCGACTTCTTGCTTCAATTGGTCTGCTGACCATCCAGAATAGCCTAAAAAAAAGCGAATATCCTTGGAGCCCAAAACACCGTCATTTACCAACGAACAAACCTTTACAAAATTACCTCCCCAAAATAATTTATCATCAATTTTGATACTTTCAGGAATCAAATGGCCAGCATTATGGATAAAAAAGAGATTGTCTTGTTCTACTGGTCCACCGTAGTAGAGAGGAAAGTTCATGTCTATTTCAGGTAAAACATCACTGATGTTGTAATTTAGGGGCTTATTAATTATGAAGCCTAAAAAACCAGATTCTTTTTGGTCTACAATGATTACAATGGATCGATGAAAATTTTGGTCTCCAAATACTGAAGGCTCAGCGATAAGTAATTTTCCAGACTCCATGAACTAGTTTTAATTTTTCATTTATAATTTAGTCAATTCTTCACGGAATGCCAAAAAAAAAGCTTCCCAATGGGAAGCTTTAATTTTTTAAAATAAAATTTTAGTTTACAGAACCTGACAATTCTGCACCAGCCTTGAATTTTACGACATTTTTGGCTGCAATTTTAATTGTAGCACCAGTCTGAGGGTTTCTTCCCTCTCTAGCGGCTCTTTTAGAAACCGACCAAGACCCAAATCCAACAAGAGAAACACGTCCTCCGCCTTTAAGGGTTTTTCCTACACTTCCAATTAGTGATTCAAGTGCTGCTTTTGCAGCTGCTTTGGAGATGCCAGCATCGGCTGCCATAGCATCAATTAATTCTGATTTGTTCATAATCTAAAAAGGTTAATTATTAGATCAACAAATTTATACGCTTTGTTGAAAGTCCAATGAAAAAACCGCTCAAATCCCCATTATTGTTAATAAAAACACTTATTTGTTGATAATGGCAGGGGTTTTTGACTCAACTTACCCTTAGTTGAGTCGAAAAATCACTACCGTTGAGTAAGTCTTTGGCAGACATTTTTCGCTTGTTGGGCAACTGCAGTGATTTGCAATTCAAAAAACCATTAGAATGAGCGATCAAAATTTTTTGGTTTCTTATGATGACCTGTTTGGATTTAAAATCGTGTCTTTCCTCAAGGATTTCGGCGTCATAAATTTTGATAACCGAAGAATCCTGATTCTCAATCCAATGAGATTTGGCTCCAGGATAAGGACTTAATCCCCTTATTTTGGCATGAATGTCCTCAAGGGATAAATCCCAATCAATAAAGACGTTCTCCTTAGTTAACTTTGGTGCTGTTTTTTCAGTCCCCTTCCATTGTTGTTTTTTTGGATTTATTGTTCCTTCAAATATCCCTTCTATGGTTTTACAGATCAATTCACTTCCTGCCCGTGCGAGTTTATCATGTAAACTTCCAGCAGTTTCCGCATCGTCAATCTTCACAGATTCCTGAAGCAAAATAGCTCCAGCATCGATCTGTTCATTGAGGTAAAAAGTAGATACTCCACTTTGTTTTTCACGGTTGATAATGGCCCAATTGATCGGCGCAGCACCTCTGTAGTCAGGAAGGAGGGAAGCATGTAGATTAAAAGTGCCTTTAGAAGGAAGTGACCACACCTCTTTGGGAAGCATACGAAAGGCTACAACGATCATCAGGTCTGGTTTTAGTACTTTTAATTGATCTATGAACTCGGGTTTTTTAAGATTGGAAGGTTGATAAATAGGGATGTTATGCTCTTTTGAAAAGAGTTTTACAGCAGAGGGACTCATTTTTCTACCCCTTCCTGCAGGACGATCAGGAGCAGTTACGACTGCTACAACCTCAAATTTTTGATCCATCATTTTTTCCAAACACCTAACCGCAAATGGGGGAGTTCCAAAAAATATTATCCGTCGATTCATTTGAGGTAAAATTGATTTGATGAATTTATTCCTACGATGCTATCCTCCAACATCTTGTGCAAAGCTATTACAATGAATTCATTTGAGGTTCCCAAATTCAGACCAATTTGATAAGGACTAAGAGCTTCTGTTTGAAGTAATTTTAGGATTTTCTTACGAAGATCTGAATTACTTTCACTATTTTTTTGACAGCAATCAGCTGAACACTGATGGCAATAATCCCTTTTTTTTTCTCCAAAATACCGCAAGATCTGATTGCGTTTACATTGTGATGAATCAAAAGCATAATCAATCATAAAGTTGATTTTATCGGACTTGAATCGATGATGAGTTGTCATTCTCTTCAGAAAAGGGTTGAGGGTATATTGATCCTCTCGGGGAACTTTCCAATAAAGTTTAATGTCGGTTTTGGATTGCTGATGATCAATGATATTTTCTTTGGCCAAAATGTCCAGCTTTTTAGGGATTTCTTCAAAAGGAATACCCAGTAAATCTACCAATTGCCCCCAATTTATTTTTTTCTCTTTTCTGAAAATTTCTTCATAATTCCGCATCAAAAACTGTAGTATCCTAGCAGTGTCGTCTCTCTGTTCTATTCTTTGCTTGGCTACGGCAGGCTCACATATTATTTTCAAATAGCTCTGGGTCTCATGGATATGTTGCATTTCAAACACTCCTTCTCGATCCAAAAGGCTCATACATTGATAGGCTTTTTTGGTATGTAAACTGTAAGCATCGCAAAAGTCTTTGAAACAGAGTTTGTATTCCTTACCTTCTCCCTCACCATAGGCCATCTGGAGACTGTCACAAAGTTTTTTAAAAAACTGTTTTACGTATTTTTTGTCAGGCAAATGGCTCAGAAATTGTGTTTTCAGACGATCCCTATCCGAGGGGTGCACCAAAAGAATTCCCTCAGATGACAAACCATCTCTTCCAGCCCTTCCTGTTTCTTGATAGTAAGATTCCATGCTCTCAGGCATGATCATATGTATCACCTTTCTGACATTGGGTTTGTCAATTCCCATTCCAAAAGCGTTTGTCGCAACCATTACTGGATTTTTTTCCCTTCTCCACTCCTCCAAACGTTGTTTTTTGAGTGAGGCCTCAAGTCCTCCATGGTAAAAATTAGCATTTATCCCCCATAGTCCTAATTTACGGGCGACGCTCTCAGTTTTGGATCGTGAACGACAATAGATAATGGCTACCTCTCCTTTACAAATTATCTTTTTCAAAGCCCCCATTTTATCTTCAGTAGGTTGGATATGATAACGAATATTATTTCTTTCAAAGGAATTTTTAAAAACTTTAGGTTGATCGAGTTCTAAATCTTCAATAATATTATCCAAAACTTTGGGAGTGGCGGTTGCTGTCAAAGCGATAAAGGGAGCATTGGGGAATAAAATTCTTAGCTTTTTTATGGACTTAAAGGCTGGTCTAAAGTCATGCCCCCATTCCGAAATGCAATGAGCCTCATCGATTGCGATTCCTTTGATTGATAATTTTTTGATTTGTTGGAGAAATGCTTCATTTGCCAATCGTTCTGGGGAACAATAGATTAATTTATACCCTCCATTTCTGGCATTTTCCAATTGACGATAAATGTCGTCTTTATCCTGATGACTTTCAAAATACATGGATTTGATGCCTTTATCATTGAGTTGATCTACCTGATCTTGCATGAGTGAGATCAGTGGAGAAATGACTAGCGTCTGATCTTTATCCAATAGGGCAGGGAGCTGGTAACAAACCGATTTACCCCCTCCAGTAGGCATCAAAACCACAGTATCCTTACCCTCAAGATAATGAGAGATTGCCTCCTCTTGTAAGGGTCGGAAGGTTTTGCTTTGCCAGTATTGGAACAATAAATCAAGTAAATTTTTCATGATCCAAATAGTTCAACAGGGTTGAAACTCTTTTTTTGGGACTTTGAAATGGAATTTCAATGAAGGGAATTTCACTTTTTTGATATGTTTTTTTAATGTAAAAATAAAGTTTTTCGGCTTCCTCGAAATTCTCTTCTCTTTCTTTATCTTTTGCATAAATAGCTTTCCAGGGTGGGAGCAGTATGACCCTGTCATAATTGAAATGAGTCAGGTTGAACATATCGGGATCATACACTACTTTCATACATTCCAAATAGGCCACTACATCATGAAGTCCTCGGTCAAAAAAAACACAGGAGCCCTTACCTGCTAGGGTAGGGAATACCTCTGTGTTCTCGTATTCTTGTTTTCTCATTTGCCAAAGCTGTTGACTAAAGGACACTGGTTGCGACTTGAAAGGCTGCGAAACCCCATTTTTATGAGCCTTTTCGATCAGCATTCGAGAAAATTCATCAACACACTGGTAGCCACCGGTTTTTAGTAATTCAATTAAAGTAGTCTTTCCACTTCCGGGACCACCGCTAATGACGATCTTTTTATTTTTATTAAGAGACATAAGGAGTCATAAAAGTATGTAGATATCGACTATATTTGCACAAAATAATATTCCTTTATGAATTCAAAGGAAAATCCTGATGATTTTTACGAGAGATTTCAGCAACAGTTGGACGAATCGCAAAACTGGCCTGGGCAGTACATGTTCAAATTTATTGTGAAATCCAATAGCGATCAAATTGACAAGCTAAAACAACTCTTTGACAATCCGACTCAAGGGGTCTCATTGGTCAATTCCTCCAAAAATAAGTTTCAAAGTCTAACCATCGTTCAAGAAATGAAATCACCATTGCAGGTAATTGAAATTTATAAAAAAGCTTCAAAATATAAAGGTGTCATCATTTTGTAATAAATCACTTAATTAAAGAGTTCATTCTTTGAATTTTAGTAAATTGCATTTTCCAAACTTCACTTCAAAACAATTTTCCCTTAATGGAAACTTTACAATACAATACCAAAAGAACTCAATTGATTATTCCTGAGTACGGTCGACATGTTCAATTAATGATCAATCAGATCATGGAAACCCAAGACCGTGAGGAACGAAATAAAATGGCCAAAGCCGTAATTGGAATTATGGGGAATATGAATCCTCATCTGCGTGACGTTCCTGATTTTCAGCACAAACTTTGGGACCAGTTGTTCATTATGTCCAAATTTCAGTTGGATGTTGACAGTCCTTATGAAAAACCCCAAAAAGAAGTTTTGGAACAAAAACCCGATCGATTAGCATATCCTCAAAAAAATCCAAAATACCGTTTTTATGGTAACAATATCAAAAGCATGATTACCATAGCTTTGGGATGGGAGGCCGGAGATCTTAAAAATGCTTTGGTTTTGAACATTGCCAACCACATGAAAAAATGCTTTCTAAATTGGAATAAAGATACGGTACAAGACGATGTAATCCTCCATCACCTTATGGAACTGTCTGATAATCAATTGAAAGTTAGAGCAGAAGATTTACCTTTAACAGATTCTGCCGAATTCCTAAAAATACGCTCCAAAAACGGAAACGGTTCCAAAACGCACCACAAGCATAGGAATAAAAGGAACAACCGAAAAAGATACTAACTCGAGCTGTAATGGGAAGTTTTCAAATTCAAGGGGGACACCGCTTAAAGGGTGAGATCATTCCTCAAGGAGCAAAAAATGAAGCTTTGCAAATCCTTTGTGCTGTTTTGCTTACCGATCAAACCGTCACCATATCAAATATTCCCGATATTATTGATGTCAATAAACTTATTGGACTGCTCAAGAAAATGGGTGTAAAGATCAATTGTATTCAAAAAGGAAAATATACTTTTAAAGCTGATGCAGTAGATATTCGTTTTTTAGATCAGCAAGAATACAAAACCGAGGCCAGACAGTTAAGAGGTTCGGTGATGCTTGTTGGTCCAATGTTAGCCAAATATGGCAAGGGTTCGATACCTCGCCCTGGGGGTGATAAAATCGGCAGGAGAAGACTTGATACTCATTTTGAAGGACTAAAATTGCTAGGTGCTCATTTCGATTACAACAAGGAAAATTATTTTTATACGGTCACTGCCGATCGATTGCAAGGTCAATCTCTTTTATTGGACGAAGCCTCAGTGACTGGAACAGCAAATATTATCATGGCTGCCGTTTTGGCAGAAGGAACCACAACTATTTACAATGCTGCTTGTGAACCTTATCTCCAACAGTTGTGCAAAATGCTCAACCGTATGGGTGCAAAAATTTCAGGAGTTGGGTCCAATCTTTTAACCATAGAAGGAGTGAGGGAACTAAGCGGTACTGAACATACGATTCTTCCCGATATGGTTGAAATTGGCAGCTGGATTGGTCTCGCAGCCATGACCAAAAGTGAAATTACCATCAAGAATGTAAGTTGGGATGATTTGGGACAAATTCCGGCGGTTTTCTCAAAATTAGGCGTTCGGCTTCAAAGAAAAGGAGACGATATTTACATTCCCTCACATGAAGATGGCTATGAAATCCAAAATTACATTGACGGCTCTATTCTTACCGTATCTGACGCACCTTGGCCAGGTTTCACCCCTGATTTGTTAAGCATCATTTTGGTAGTTGCTACTCAGGCCCGCGGCAGTGTCCTCATCCATCAAAAAATGTTTGAAAGTCGATTGTTTTTTGTCGATAAACTTATTGATATGGGAGCCAAGATCATTCTTTGTGATCCTCATCGAGCAACGGTGATCGGTCACGATTTTAAATCCCAACTCAAATCTACGGTCATGACCTCCCCCGACATAAGGGCCGGAATTTCCCTTTTGATTGCTGCACTATCTGCTCAGGGAACCAGTACTATTCATAATATTGAGCAAATAGATAGGGGTTACGAAAAAATTGTTTCTAGACTCCAAAAAATCGGTGCTAAAATTGAACGCATCGAGTCCTGAAATTCAATAGTCTCATGCCCAAGTCCCTTTTTTATCATATTTTATTTTTATTTCTTCCTCTTTTGAGTTGGAGTCAGACCGTTGTTTCGGGGCAAATTATCGATGCCCAAAATCAACAACCATTACCATATGTCAACATAGGTTTGGTCGATCTCAACCTAGGTTCAGTTTCTGATGAACAAGGATATTTTGAATTTGAGGTACCCAATGGGATAGATCCAACTACGATCTTACGGTTTTCCATGATTGGATTTCAAACCCAAGAATACCCTCTAGAGGACTATATAGGTCAAGATCTTTTTTTTATATCAATGGGAGAGGATACTACCATCTTGGAGGAAGTTGTGATCAGCACGAAACGAACAGAATTTGAAACAAAAATATTAGGAAATAAAACCACTTCTAAAATGATTTATGTAGCTTTTACATCCAATCGTTTGGGAAATGAAATGGGATTTGTGGTGCGTCAACGCAAAAGACCAATGATTCTGAAAAAATTTAATATCTCCATTGTTCAAAACGAATTTTTTCCACTCCGATTCAGACTCAATTTTTATTCCGTTGAGAATGGAATGCCCGACAAAACCTTATTAGACAACAACATCATCATTGAGACCGATATTTCTTCTGGTATCGTTACCAAAGATTTGAGTCCTTATGAAATAGTTATTGATCAGGATTTTTTTGTGGCCATTGAGTGGATCGAAGATTTGGGTCCTGGGAATCTCTTTTTTTCTGGCGGATTCTTTGGATCTTCATTAATTGCAAGGGAAGTCAGCCAGGGAAATTGGGCTAAAACAGGAGCGGCTAGTGTCGGAATGAATGTAGAGGTACGTTATTGACTTTCTAGCTGAAACATATTAACAATTTATCTTCTCTTCGCGACTTTATTATTGCTAATACTTTTTTGTCGAGTGCATTTAAACCGATCAACTTCTTCTCCTCTTTGCTGACGATGTTTGGTTTTTCGCCCCTGAACACGGGTGCGCCACATTTTAAAACTTGAAACCTTCATCTCACGGCGCATTAAGGTAATGACTTGTTGTTCTTTAAGCCCAAATTGATCAAGAATCGCATCGAAAGGAGTGCGATCCTCCCATGCCATTTCAATGATACGGTCGATTTGCTCTGGATTTAGATCGTAATGTTTTTTCATTTGTGTTGTTATTCGATGTTGATGCTTCAATTTTAATTACTCCAGTGAATTTAGTTTTGTAAGATTCTCATTGATGATTCTCATTGCATCAGAGCGTTTCGGTCGTTGAGTGTATGCTTAGCCAGAATTCTTTTACCTTCTTTTCTTACCGGAGTACTTTTGGACAAAGGCCAAAGAACACTAGTTGCGTGCTTTCTTGCTTTTTGGAGATCAATTATGGGGTGGGGATACGTTTTTCCTGGCTCAAAATCGTAGAGCTCGCCCTCAAAGGGAGTGATTTCCCATGGTGTATGCACCATCTTCTCGGGGAGTTTTTTCAACTCAGGAATCCATTGCTTTACAAATATTCCCTTGGGATCGTGATCCTGTCCATTTTTAACAGGATTGTAAATTCTCAGCATATTGATGCCCGTAACTCCAGCCTGCATCTGTAATTGAGGATAATGGATCCCAGCTTCAAAATCCAAAAACTGTCGTGCTAAAAAATGTGCACAAGCCTGCCAGGGTTGCCATAAATGGTGCGTGAAAAAAGAAACTACCAAGGCACGCATTCTAAAATTCAAATATCCTGTTTCGACAAGACAGCGCATGGCAGCATCGACCATTGGTATTCCCGTTTTTCCACTTTCCCATGCATTAATGTATTTTTTATTTAGGGGCTGGTTCAACTGATCGTAACCTTTGTTAATACTTCGAAACTCCATGGAACATTCCATTTCAAATTTCTGGATAAAGTGAGATTGCCATCTTAAACGAGACCCAAAAGCTTTGAGGGCAAAACTTTTGTTGCCACGAGAAGCTTCATATTCAGTTTTTTGTAAAACTTGTCGCATGGAAAGGTTACCAATGGCTAAATAAGGAGACAGCCGACTGCACGCCCTACGAGATAAATGAGGTTTGGAAATATGTTTTTGATAATTGCGATATCGGTCTTTAAAAAAAGAATGTAGATAACGCATTGCATTCTGGGTACCTCCATTTTGACGCATGGGATGTTTTATGGTTTTAAGGGCTGTTTCACCTACATCCAAAGACAACCGATCAATTTCATTTTTTGAAATCAATGATTTATTTTTTAAAGGGGTTCTTTGGATGGGTTGATTCATTAATTCATCCCATTTTTTCAACCATTCTGTTCTGTTTTTTAATCCTCTAAAAACACCTTGTTGGAGTTTTTCTTCAAAGGAGATGTTTTCTTTTTGACACCATTGTGCTAGAGCCAAATCTCTTTCAAAAGTAGCCATAACACCAGTTTCTTGGTGCGCCCATATTTTTTCGATTCTGTATTTCTGTTTCAGAAATTCTAATATATTGATGATCTCACCCTTGGCTGTTAACACCTTACTGTTAAAATTTTCCAATTGCTCATTCAGAGCAAAAATTGATTGTTTGATAAAGTCTACATGCCGGGGACTGTAATGAGGGTCTTTTAGTATTAGATCCTCCAACACAAAGAGCAGGAGTACCCTTCGCCCTGATTTTAGTGCATGAGTGAGGGGAGGGTGGTCCTCCAGCCGGAGATCCCTCTTTAACCAGACCAGATGGATGGGCTCTAGATCAAAATGCATCAGGATTTTCGATAATTGAAAGTGCTCTTGTTTTTATTTCTTCCTTTTCCAATTCAGGGATTTTTTCCAACAATCGCAACATCATAGCCATGCGATTATTTTTTCGAAAGTGTTCTTTTTTATCATCCAAGAAATTCCAGTAGAGGCTATTGAAAGGACAGGCATCTTCACCCACTCGCTTTTTTTTGTCGTATTTACAACCATCACAGTAATTACTCATCTTGTGAATGTAGGCTGCTGCAGAAACATAGGGTTTGGTGGCTACGATCCCACCGTCAGCCCATTGACTCATGCCTCTTGTGTTGGGTAGTTGAACCCATTCAATGGCATCAGCATAAATCCCTAAATACCACGCATCCACCTCATCGGGATGACACTGGATCAACAAAGAAAAATTTCCCGTTATCATCAAGCGTTGAATATGGTGAGCATATGCTGTCTCCAAAGAGTCCGTAATACTTTCCTTTAGACAATTCATTTTTGTTTTACCAGTCCAAAAAAAGCTTGGCAATTTATTAAAGTTGTCAAGTTCATTGCGGTTTTTGTACTCTGGCATTTCACGCCAATAAATTCCACGCATATATTCTCGCCATCCCAAAATTTGTCTCACAAATCCCTCTACTTGAGAAAGTTCTATGGCTTCTGGATTTTTATTGTAATGATCAATTGCAGTTTCCAAAACCTCCATCGGGTGAAGAATTTTGATATTTAGGGCAAAAGAAATTCTGGAGTGAAACAGGTTACGTTGACTTGTATGCATGGCATCCTGATAATCTCCAAAATGTACTAACAAATACTTACAGAAATATTCTAACTGCTCCAAGGCCTCATTTCGGTTTTTTGGAAAAAGATAATTTTCAGTATCAAACTGTCCAATGGTTTGAATTCCCGATTGGATAATAGACTCGTGAACCTCCCGGTGATCTTGAGTATTGGGTCTGTATGGCGGTGGAATTTCAGTCTGTCCTTTCCACTTTTTTCGGTTATTTTTATCAAAATTCCACTGTCCGCCCAAAGGTTTTCCCTGTTCCATCAACAGATCGTATTTCTTGCGCATGTTGCGATAGAAAAACTCCATGATTAATTGTTTTTTTCCCTCAAAAAAAGAAGACAATTCCATTCTTTGGGTAAGAAAATGTTCGGTATCGAAACTTTGAGAGGGAATATCGATGTTTTTGCAAAGGGACTGCAACTGCTGATCCAGTCGATATTCATCCGGGAGCAGATATTCGAATTTAGTTATCTTTTTCTCGCTGATGAGGACTTTTATGTTTTCATCTAATGACTGTTTGGCTTCCGAACTATTAATGTCGAAATACAATACTTTATGGCCTTGTTTCTTTAGGGTTTTAGCAAAAGACCTCATAGCAACGAAAAAGGCCACTACTTTTTGAATGTGATGAACAACATAGTCGGTTTCTTGTCTCATTTCAAAAAAAACATAACAAGTGTTTTTTTCTATCGAATTGTACCACTGGTGCTGTGGGTTGAGTTGGTCGCCTAATACTAATCTTAATTTCATCAAAACAAGGTTTTTTGAAGCCAATGGTTTTGAAACTTGGCCTTAGGATCGTATCGTTCAGCCTGCCAACGGACATCAAATTTTCGATCGCGGGGGTCATTACCCACTCCTGAAACATACATCCAATTGCCATAATTGCTGTGAACATCATAGTCGATGAGCATGGATTCAAAATATGCAGCACCCATTCTCCAATCCATTTTCATCTCCTTTGCAAAATAGCTGGCGACGTTTTGCCGTCCTCGGTTGCTCATCCATCCCGTTTGATTCATTTCGATCATATTGGCATTTACAAAAGCTTCTGTCGTATTGCCCAAAGACCATTCTTGAAATAATTTATGTGAATCATTCCAGATGTATTTGCGATTTAGTATCCCTCCGAGTTTAAAAATATCACTCCCATGCTTGAGAGAGATGTATTTAAAAAAATCCCTCCAAATCAATTCAAAAACCAACCAATAAGTTGATTGGTTTTTTAGGATTTCATTTTCATAACGTTGAATCTCCCAATAAATCATTTTAGGAGACATCGATCCGTTTGCGAGCCAGGGGGAGAATTTTGAACTGTAGTCTGTCCCTAATAATCCATTTCGGGTATTTTTGTAATATGATAATTTTTTACTGTCCCAAAAATAATGTTTCAAGCGTTGCATGGCATTTTGAGTTCCTCCATTAAAGGGGAAGGCGGAACGGGAATCGGTTTCAAAAGTATCCAAATCAAAATCTGAGAGACGAGGCATTGATTTTTCGACTGTTATTCGATTGCTTTCAGCCAAGGGTTGTAATGAGGGGGTGAGGGGTCTTACACTGACCTCTTTTTCACATTTTCTTCTGAAATTTCCGAAAACCTCAGGGATCTTAGAAATAGCAAAAGGAAGATCGTCTGGATGAAACAAAAATTGATCATAATTCCTAACCCATTCTATTGAAGATCCGATTTTTTTTGCCACTCCGATCTCTTCTTTTTTTTCTTCTGCTGTCCATTCCTCCTGAAGGTAAATGGTTTCCACCTCGTATTTGAGGAGGTAATCAATCAGAGAGTCTTCGGGTGCTTTAAGGTCTATGATCAGTGATATATTGAGCTTTTCGAGTTTATCTCTTAGTTGTGATACACTTTCTAAAAGAAACTGAGTCCTGTATTTTTCTGTTTTTTTGAATCCCCAGGGTGTAGTCCTAAAAAATCGAGGGGAAAAAGAATAATAGGCAATCACTCTTTTTTTGGATGCAATGGCCTGCTGAAGCCCTTGATGATCCTCAACCCTCAAATCATTTCTAAACCAAACCAGAACTGATGTCATAGTTTCTGACATTTTTTACTACAATATTTTACATTATCCCAATCCCTTTCCCATTTTTTTCTCCACTGAAACGGGCGCTGGCATTGTGGACATATTTTGGTGGGTAAGTGTTCTTTTTTGACCCCTCTCATGCGGTATTCAAAGCCAACTTGTACTCTGTCAAGCAGCGTTCTCTTGCAAATTTGTGCTCTACTATGGGTCTTGGGTAAGTCGGCTGATCAAAATCTTCAACCCAGGTTTTGATGTATTCATAGTTTTTATCAAACTTTTTAATCTGCTCATGGGGGTTGAAAATTCTGAAGTAGGGAGCAGCATCTACTCCACAACCAGCACTCCATTGCCAATTGCCTACATTACTGGATTTTTCGTAATCAAAAAGCTTTTCAGAAAAGTAGGCTTCTCCCCAGCGCCAGTCTATTAACAGATGTTTGCATAAAAAACTGGCCACAAGCATTCGTACACGATTGTGCATAAACCCAGTACGATTTAATTGTCGCATTCCTGCATCCACAAGTGGGTAACCGGTCTTTCCTTCACACCATTTTTCAAACTCTTCCTCGTTATTTCTGTACTCGATCCGGTCATATTGCTTTTTAAAACACTGATTTTCGGTGTAGGGAAAGTGCCATAATATCTGCATAAAAAATTCTCTCCAAATCAACTCTTTTAAAAATGTTGGATTCTTTCTACTAGCACTTTTTACAACTAACTCCCGAATACTTTTGGTACCAAAACGTAGATGAGTACCTAGTCGAGAGGTAGCATCAGTAGCAGGAAAATTTCGCGTTTCTTCGTATTGATCGATCAGTTCACTATCGAATTTAAACCTCTTAATGGATAGGTTAGAAGGTTCCATTCCCATATCCTTTAAATTGGTTTGAGGAAGCAGATTGTCATTGTATAAGTTTTCCAAAAGACTTTCGGAGGGGAAGTGTTCAATTCCTTCAGCCTCAAACTTGGCAAGCCATTTTTTGGAATAAGGGGTATAAACTTTGTAGGGGTTGCCATCGTCCTTGACCAGCTCGTTTTTTTCAAAAATTACTTGATCCTTAAAAGTTTCAAATACAATACCCTCCTGACTCAATATTTTTTTTATTTCTTGATCTCTATCAATGGCGTAGCTTTCATAGTCGTGATTGGCAATGACTTTCTCTATGGGAAATTCCCGAATTATTTTTTCAAAAACAGCCTTGGGGGTGCCCCGATAAGTTCCCAGCGTGCATCTGTTCCTCTTCATAGCGTTATTGATGCCACCCAAGGCGTTTTGAATAAATGTCAATCTATGGTCATTCTTTTTAATTTTATCTATGATATTGGTGTCATAGATGAAAATGGGAATGACTTTGTTTTTTCCTTTAAGTGCTTCGTAAAGGCCTTTGTTATCGTTTAACCTGAGGTCTCTTCGAAACCAAAAAATTGTAAATTTTTCCATTGAGGCTAACTTTTGATGCTACCAATTCCTCCGTCTACGGTAAGCACTTGCCCTGTCATCCAACTGCTGTGTTTGCTGAGTAAAAATTGAGTCATTTGGGCGATTTCTTCAGCTTGACCAACCCTTTGCATGGGGTGTCTTGATGCGGCATTATTTTTTTTAGTTTCATTATTCAAAAACTTTTCTGCCAAAGGGGTATCAACTAATGAGGGTGCAATGACATTAAAACGAATTTTTGGTGCATATTCAGCAGCCAGAGAACGTGATAAACCCTCAATTGCCCCCTTGGCTGCAGCCACCGAACTGTGAAAGGGCATTCCAGTTTGCACAGCTACAGTACTGAATAATACAACACTGGCGGGTATTTCACTATTTTGCAATCGCCCCAATACCGCCTGAAGGGTTTTAATGGCCCCCATTACGTTGATTGTAAAATCTTGAATGAAAACCTCAGGCTTGAGTCCTTTGAAGGGTCTTAAATTGATAGATCCCGGACAATAAACCAGTCCGTGAAGTGTATCTGGTAAAACGGTTGTATCCAAATCGTTCTGAGATACATCATGGGGCAGGTGAGTTACTGATAAATCTTTGAGAGTCTCATGGGTTCGACTTGCCACAAATATTTCGTGATCTTGATGTAACTGTTTGACCAATGAAAGGCCAATACCTGAGCTTCCTCCTACGATTAGTATGTTATTTCTCATCTGCTTTGAGTGGTGTAAGATTTTGTTTTCAATATTTTAATAATATCTATTGATATTGGTTTTCGGTTATTCAAACCCATTGATTAACTTTAGTTTTTGTAATCCCCAAATAGCGCTGTAAGTTTCTTACGACGATAGTCAAAAATCTCCCTGAGCTTAGGTTTTACAATAATGGGATGAACCATTTGCCCTAAAATTCCTAAGGGTATTTTATAGTCAATAATATCTTCCATTTCTACCCCATTTTTTATGGGTCGTATGAAATGTTTGTGATGCCATAGGGCATAGGGACCAAATCTTTGTTCATCAACAAAATATGCTCCCTCCTTAACATGAGTGATTTCTGTTACCCATTGAGTGGGAATGCCCAACACAGGAGTAACTATGTATTTGATGATCTGTCCAGGATACATCATTTTATCATCTCCATCAATGATCTTAAAACCCATGTAGTCTGGTGTGATGGTTTTTAAGTTTTTGGGGTCGGAGAGAAATTCCCAAGCCTTTTCCATTGAAATGGGTAGGTTTTGTTTTACTTGTAATCGGTACAATTTCATGCTATAAATATTTACAAATATACAAATTGTTTAAGTATTTTTTTAAAATATTAAACATAATATAAACATCTTATCAAGAGGCTGCATTTTGATAAGGTTTTTTAAATTTGAAAAAAACTAATCATGAGACTTACTTATTATTTTTTACTGTTCAACTTTTTATTTGTGAGTGCCTACTCGCAAGTCACAACACCTCAACCCAGTCCCCGTGGAAAAATCACACAACAAATTGGTCTAACTGAGGTAGAGATTGATTACTCGAGACCCTCGGCTCGAGGAAGACAAATTATGGACGGCCTGGTTCGTTATGGAGAAATTTGGAGAACAGGGGCTAACAAAAATACCACTGTTTCTTTTTCTGATGCCGTTGATGTTGCAGGTAAACCCCTAGCCGCAGGAAAATATGCATTGTACACCCGTCCCAGTTCAGATCAATGGGAGGTTTATTTTTATAAAAAAAACAATATGGGTGATGCTTCCAGCAAATGGGAGCCGGATCAAGTGGCACTGAAGGTTAGTGTTTCTCCAGTTTATTTTGATCCTATGGTAGAGACGTTTACCATTACGTTCTCCGATTTGCAAAACAATGGTGCTTCCCTCAATCTGATTTGGGAACATACATTGGTACCCATTTCTATTGCAGTACCAACAGAGTCCAAGGCCCAAGAGAGCATCGATAGAACCCTATCTGGAGCTCCTAAAGCAGATGATTATTATCAGGCAGCGGTTTACTATCTTCAGATAAATAAAGATCTCAAAAAAGCACAAAATTGGATGGAAAAAGCACTAGACATGCGAGAAAAACCTGCTTTTTGGATGTATCGTCAATACGCTCTGATCTTGGCGGAACGCAATGACAAAAAAGCGGCATTAAAAGCTGTTAAAAGATCACTAGAGCTGGCTGAAAAAGCTGGAAATAAGGACTATGTAATCATGAACAAGGCTTCCATAGCCGAATGGAGTAAATAGATTCTTTAAAAATTCCATTAACCCCTCTCTTTGAGGGGTTTTTTGTTTGATAGTTTTAATTTAAATTCTTCAAGTTGGTCCCAATAAATTTGTCCAATTTCCTCATTGTAAGATCGCCTTTTGGAGTTCCCTGTCAGAAAATCATCCATTGCTTCATCGATCCATTTCAAAGCCTTATCTTGGTTTCCTCTCTGATTCTCATACAATGCCCAATAATATTTGGTTTCTGCCGATTGGCCACTGTAATACTCCAACGCCTTTGTCAATTGTTCCTCAGACAATGAGTACTGTCGGCTTTCAAAAAAAGCAATTCCCAAATTTAAAAAGGCATCAGGTTCCACCCAATCTTCACCAAAATCATCGCTTACCTTCTCGATGTGTTTTTGATAATATATAATTGAATTTTTGTAATCTTTTAATCCCAAATATGCATGACCCCTCCAATAA
>JAYNHF010000019.1:46442-46829 GCA_038107695.1 Flavobacteriaceae bacterium
ATAATCAACGCTATGGCCTTGGGGAGCATCGATAAAATCGGGGGTTAAATGATCCGTAGCATCAAAATCTGCAATGGCTTTTTTATAATCTCGATAGAAATAAAGATAATGGTGACCACGCCACCCTATCCATCGTTTTGAATCACAAGCCACTGCTTGATCCATATATTCTTTCCACTGGTGGGGGATGCCTCTCTTGAGGTAAGCAATGGATCGTTCTCTTAGTGCATCACAATGATTGGGGTTTAATTCAATGATCTCCTCAAGTAGATTCATTATTTGAGGTGATCCCTGAGTTAGAATGACATCATGACTCGTTTGGTTAATGATGACTTGCCATTTTTTCTCTGCCAATTCTATTTTTTGATCCTGTGTTAAAGTTGCCTC
>JAYNHF010000020.1:0-26473 GCA_038107695.1 Flavobacteriaceae bacterium
ACAAAACCCACCCTTATTTCTAAGGATGGGAAAAAAATTGCTATGAAAAAGAAATTACACTAAATATATTAGTGTTTTCAAATATAAATATTTTTTCTTAGAACCGTTACACTAAGCGAACATGTCCTTTACCTTTTCAAAAAATGACTTATCAGAATTGTCGGGCTTGGGTATGAAGTTATCGTCTTCTAACATTTTTTGAAAAAATTGTTTCTGTTCTTTATTAAGCGTTTTAGGAGTCCAAACATTAATATGAACCAACAAGTCTCCTTTTCCATAACCGTTGAGGTCTGGCACGCCTTTACCCCTTAACCTAAGGGTTTTTCCAGACTGTATCCCCGAATCGAGTTTGATCCTTACTTTTCCTTCCAGCAAATTGATCTCTTTGGAAACTCCCAAAGCTGCCTCGGCGACGCTGATATATAAGTCAAAATGCAAATGATTTCCCTCTCTAACAAAATTGGCATCATTTTTCTCTTCTATCAAAACCAACAAATCACCAGATATGCCATTTCCCTCTGCTTCATTTCCTTTTCCAGTCACCTTGAGTTGCATTCCGTCTTCAACCCCTGCAGGTATCTTTATGGATACCGTCTCTTCACTTTCGATCATTCCATTGGCGTCACTCCCCGAAGGCCGATTTGAGATAATTTGCCCAGATCCATTACATTTGGGACAAGTGGAAGCGCTTTGCATTCTTCCCAAGATCGTATTGGTCACACGCATCACCTGTCCAGATCCTTTACAAGTAGTACAAGTGGTGTAGCTCACTCCAGGAGCCTGAACTTTTCTTCTTACTTTTATTTTTTTTTCAGCACCATTGACAATCTCTTGGAGACTAAGTTGAACACGAATTCTCAGATTACCTCCTTTTCCTCTGGCTTGAGACTGGCCAAAACCACTTCCAAAACCACCAAAACCCCCTCCGCCAAAAGCACTACCAAAAATATCCCCAAATTGACTGAAAATATCGTCCATATTCATGTTTCCACCACCAAAACCTCCACCTTCAAAAGCAGAATGTCCAAATTGATCGTACTGGGATTTCTTTTGAGGATCGCTCAATACCTCATAGGCCTCGGCTGCTTTTTTAAAATTAGCCTCAGCTTTTTTGTCTCCTGGGTTTTTGTCGGGATGAAATTCAATGGCCTTCTTGCGATAAGCTTTCTTAATCTCTGAAGCCGATGCCCCTTTGGATAAACCTAATATTTCGTAAAAATCTTCTTTCATATTTTATTGTCCTACAACCACCTTGGGGAACCTTATTATTTTTTCCCCCAATTGATATCCCTTTTCAGTAACATCAATAATTTTTCCTTTTTGAGCCTCATTAGGAGCGGGAATCAGGGTGATTGCCTCGTGAATTTCAGCATCAAAAACATCCCCTATTTGTGTTTCTGTTTGGGTCAAGCCATTACTTTTCAAAACATCAATCAGCTTGTTGTTAATCAAAATAAAACCCTCTATTTCTTTAACACCCTCCTTTGAAGTCTGACCGATTGCTCTTTCAAAATCATCAACCACAGGTAACAAGGAACCAATGACTTCCTGACCTGCAGTTTTATATAATTCTATACGCTCTTTGCTGGTTCTTTTTTTGAAGTTTTCAAACTCAGCAAATAACCTTAAATATTTATCTTTTTCCTGTTTTATATTTTCATTGAGTTCCTCTAGCTTTTGGGAAAAATCCGTCTTACTACTTTTTTTTTCAGCAGTAGATTTCTTTGTTTTCGCTTTTGCTTTAGGTTTCGACTGTTTCTCTGCCATTTTATTAAATTTAAAATTTACAATTCAAAATTACTGCCAAGACACTTTTTTTGCCAAAATGTCATTCTTTTTTACTCAATACATCTTGTAAAGCATTGTCTAAAAATTCATATTGAAATGAAAATCCTTTAGCAACAATCAAATCGGCACTGATCTTTTGACTCCCTAATATCAAAACGGATCTTTCTCCCATCAACGTTTTCAGAAGAACAGCAGGAATATTGGGTAAAAAAACAGGACGACCCAAAACTTTTCCTATTCCCTTGATCAGCGATTTTTGGGTAACAGGATTGGGAGCTACAGCATTAAAAACACCACTCCAGTTTTGATCTACAGCCGTAAAAAATAAATTCGATAGGTCCTCAATATGAATCCAACTCTGCCATTGTTTACCCGAAGCAAACGCAGCTCCTGAAAAAAACTTTACGGGTAGTGCCAACTTGGACAATAAACCACCGTCTCCCGATAAAACCAATCCTATTCTCAAAATCGATAATTGTTCAGTAAATGATGATAAAGATTGAGACTCTTCTTCCCAAGCCATCGTAACTTGCTGAAGAAAGTTTTTGGGCTCTAGTGAACTATTTTCGTCGTATTCAGTAACCAGACTGTTGGGATATATTCCAATGGCTGAAGCACAAACAATATTTTTTAATTTAATTTTTTGCTGTTTTATCTCCCTTTTTAGCAAACGAGTCGAATCCACTCTGCTGTCCATAATTCTTTTTTTATTTTTCGAAGTCCATGGCATGGAAATACTTGCACCTGCAAGGTGAATCAAGGTATCTACTCCCTGAAAGCATCGGCCGTCTATTTCGTCCTCCTCCGGATTCCAATAAAAACCTTTAACTCCATCCGCAACTTTTAATTTGTGTTTTCGCGTGCTGAGATAGTGAACAGTAATATTATTTTTTATGGCTTTGGCAAGGATCTTTTTACCAATTAAACCAGTAGCTCCAGTGATCAATAATTTCATTTACGATTTACGTTGTTTAATATGGTTGTTTGAAACAACGAGTTGATTTTTACAAATTGTAAACTAACTTTATGTTTGATTTCAAACTTTTGACAAAAATAAACTAAACTTGCTTCATTGCTCTTAACATTTCACGTTTTCCCGGCGGGCCTTTCATTCTTTCAACAATAAATCCTATTTTTTCTAAACTTCTTCTCACAGATCCTTTTGCACAGTAACTTACCCAAATCCCTCCTGGTTGAAGAATATCGAAACAAATTTGAAGTGCTTTCTCCTGCCATAGTTCAGATTGGGCATGGTATCCAAAAGCATCGTAAAATACAACATCAAACTTTTGGGAAAATTTCATGGTCAAAAAGTCATCCCTAAGTTTCTTAAATAAAAAATTTGATTGAATAAGTGTTTCATTCCACTCGGCAGCATGCAGTTGGTCAAAAAAATCATGATATTCTGGAGCAGGAAGAGTGGATTTCATTTTCAATGAAATAATTTCTCTGGCCGTAAGCGGAAATTTTTCTACCGAATAATATTCACAGCAAAGATCGTGTTTTTGAGAGAAAACAAAACTGAGATATGCATTGAGACCTGTACCCAAACCCATTTCAAAAACTTTTAACCCTCTTCTACCGTTATTTTCAAGCCAATGAACCAATCCCTTATTTATAAAGACATAATTAGACTCAGTAATGGCCCCATGTTTTGAATGGTAAGTTTCATTTAAGTCAGGTAAATAAATAGATGGAGATCCATCTGCTGTAGTTATTATTTTTTTGGACATGGGTTCAATTTAATTGATTTTGAACTGTATTCTATTAAATATATCTTCGACATACTAATATTTTAAATAAAAAAAACAAAAAGAAATGTAGGGTTAACGGTTAAAAAAGCGGAAACAATGGAAAATATTAAAACTAAAAAAAGTAATTTTGAAATTATTTTTTAATTAAAATGAAGATAGATAAAACTTCGGCATCAAAATTGTCTCATGTGGATTTTGAAAACCTGGCTTTTGGGTCTGTTTTTACAGATCACATGTTTGTATGCAAATACAAAGATGAAAAGTGGCAGACACCTGAAGTTATTCCCTACCAACCATTATCCTTTGAACCCTCCATGAGTGTTCTTCACTATGGACAAGCTGTGTTTGAAGGTATGAAGGCTTATAAAGATGACCAGGGAAAAACATGGCTTTTTAGACCAGATCAAAACTTCCAAAGAATCAACCGATCCTCTGAACGTCTTCAAATTCCAAAATTTCCCGAAGCTTATTTTTTTGAAGGTTTAAAATCATTGTTAAAAATTGACAAAGAATGGATCAAGCCTGGAATTGGAAACTCCCTTTACATTCGTCCTTTTGTTTTTTCTAGCCAAGCAGGTGTTCAGGCTTCCCCCTCCAAGGAATACACATTCATTATAATATGTTGCCCTGTAAAAGCTTATTACGGAGGAGAGGTCAATGTACTGATCGCTGAACAATTCAGTAGAGCTGCAGACGGAGGCATTGGTTTTACCAAGGCTGCTGGAAATTATGCTGCTCAATTTTATCCTACTGCTCTGGCACAAGAACAGGGATATCAACAAATCGTTTGGACCGATGCCAATTCCCATGAATATTTGGAAGAAGCTGGAACAATGAATATTTTTTTTAGAATCAATGATAAATTGATCACTGCCCCTACAAACGATCGTATTTTAGATGGAGTAACTCGTAAAAGCATTATTCAAATAGCTAGAGATACTGGAATCGAGGTTGAAGTACGATCCATTAAAATTGCAGAAATCGTTGAAGCGTCGAAAAATATGCAACTCAAGGAAATGTTCGGTAGCGGGACAGCTGTTGTGATTAACCCCATTAAAAGCTTCGGTTATCAAGGTAAAAATCACCAACTCCCTGAAATAAAAAATCCATATGCTACTCTATTGAAAGACAAAATCATGTCTATTCAATACAATTTGTCCGAAGACCCCTATGGTTGGCGTGTGGAAATAGATTAACCCTCCTCTAATATTGAAGCAATATTGGGTTTAAAATAATTAGGTCCTTTCAATACTTTCCCATCCTCTCGATAAATTGGTTTACCATCTGCTCCCAGTTTACTCATATTACTGCGCTGAATTTCATTAAAAACCTCTGAGATTTTATGTTGCATTCCATGAGATAGTATGGTGCCACACAATATGTATAGCATATCCCCCAAAGCGTCAGCAACCTCTACCATATCTTTGTTTTGAGCCGCTTCAAGATATTCTTCATTCTCTTCTTTCATTAGGTTGTGCCTCAGAACAATTGTTTGTTGAGGAATACTCACAGTTGGCAAATCCTCAGATTTTATACCAAAAGCATCGTGAAATTCATTTACTGCGTTTAATTCGTTTTTTATCATTTGAATGTTTTAAATAATTAATAGAGGTCGTTGTTTTTTTCTAATTTAGACAAAAATTAAAAATGTTCAGTCAAGGACAACTTTTGTTTGCCGTATTTTTTGTCATTGCTTTTGTGACATTAATGTTTTTCTCTTATCGTAAGGATTCCAAAAGTCATAAGTTACACTACAAAGGGAGCTTGAAAATTTTAATTGTATTTCTTCTAACCATTGGTATACTTTTTCTTATAAAATCTTTAACGCAACATCCATAACCATTCAAATGAATCAACTTTTGATTGTTTTTCTGGGAGGTGGATTGGGAACAGTGTTTAGGTTCATGATAGGCAAACTATTGCCTTATTCAGGAGAAGGATTCCCATGGAGCACCTTTTGGGCCAATTTGATAGGCTGTCTTTTAATAGGTGTTTTTTCGGGTTACATTATTCGCAACGCCGACCACAATCAGTCTTCAATAATTCTATTTGCAACTGTTGGCTTTTGTGGTGGCTTTACTACATTTTCCTCTTTTGCCAATGAGAATTTAACCTTTATCCGTACTGGAGATTATCTCATGTTATTTGGTTACACTTTATTAAGCTTGGTACTTATGGTCTACCTAGGAATACTGATTGAAAAGTATTTTCATTGATTTTTTGATAGATTCTTAAAATAAGATCATAAAATTATTATACCCCCATTCTTTTAGGGGGTCTTTTGTTTAAAATAATAAAAATTATTATTTGAACCCCTATTTTCGTGTAGGTAGAATTCAAATCGTATACTTTTGGCTCAAATTATAAATATATACTATGTTTAATCTTTCACTAATTAACGCGACTACAGCAGTTGAGGTCAATGATGACTTCACAATGCTGTGGATTCTATTATCCGGTATTCTAGTTTTCTTCATGCAAGCTGGATTTACCTTAGTAGAATCCGGATTCACCCGTTCTAAGAACGCGGTTAACATTTCAATGAAAAACATTTTAGACATTTCTGTAGGAACTCTTTCCTATTGGTTTATTGGCTATGGATTAATGTACGGAGCTTCCAATGGATGGATTGCTACTTCGGACATATTTTTCAACCCAGGTGACGGACCTCATGATGTTTTCTTTCAAACAGTATTTTGTGCTACTGCTGCCACTATAGTTTCTGGAGCAATTGCTGGTAGAACAAAATACACTACTTATGTATTCTTCACAATTTTCTTAACTGCACTGATCTATCCCATCTCAGGTGGGTGGCAATGGAATGGTGACGGATGGTTGGCCAATTTAGGCTTTATCGACTTCGCAGGTTCTTCTATCGTTCACTCTGTTGGTGGATGGGCAGCACTTGTAGGTGCTTGGATGGTCGGTCCTCGTTTGGGAAAATATGTTGATGGTAAATCTAATGTAATTCCTGGACACAACTTATTGTTGGGTGCACTCGGTGTATTTATTCTTTGGTTAGGTTGGTTTGGATTCAACGGTGGATCTCAGTTAGCTTGGGGTGGTGATGACTCAGTAGCTGCTTCAGCAGTAGTGATGATTACCAACATTGCAGCAGCTGCAGGAGCTGTTGGTGCGATGGCCATTACTTGGATTAAAGATGGAAAACCCAACTTAGGAATGACTCTAAACGGAGCAATTGCAGGATTAGTAGCCATTACAGCAGGCTGTGGAAATATGACTTTTGGTGGAGGATTCCTTGCTGGTTTAATTGGTGGTATAATCGTTGTTTTCTCAATTGAATTTATAGACAAAGTTCTCAAGATTGATGATGCTGTAGGTGCAGCCTCAGCTCACGGTGTTGTCGGTGCATGGGGTACCCTTGTTATCGGTTTATGGGGAGTAGATGGCGATACAGCTATCGGTCTTTTCAACGGTGGTGGCGCAAGCCAACTGGGAATTCAAGCCATCGGTGTTCTTGCATACGGAGTTTGGGCAACATTAGCCGCTTTGATTGGTTTCGGAATTTTGAAGAAAACCATTGGGTTGAGAGTTTCTGAAGAGGTTGAAATCAAAGGTTTAGATCAATCTGAGCACGGTATCGGTGGATTTGAAGGTGGCGGATTCGAAGCTTGGGTTAAAGAAAATACAAAATAACTAACACTAACACTATTAATCAATTAAATACTATTATTATGACTTTTATTAAAAACACAATTTTATCAACTGTAGCCGCTTTGATCTGCTTCACAGCAATTGCTCAAGAAGAAGAAGCTGCTCCAGAACCCACTTTTGGAGTAAGTGGATCGATAGACACATACTTCAGAAGCAGTGAATATGCACCTGGTACTTCTTTCGCTAATCTTCCAGGATTTGCATTAGGGATGGCTAATATCGTAATGTCTTATGAAGGAGCCAAATCAGGTTTCGTTGCCGATCTTGTTTTTGGACCCAGAGGTGCTGATGCCGTTTTTGGCTCTCCACAACTTGGTGATTTTTACAGAAGTTCTAACATTGTTAATCAGCTTTACGCCTACTATAATGTAAGTGACTCTTTCACCCTCACCATGGGTAATTTTAACACCTTCCTTGGTTACGAAGTAATTTCACCAGTAGCCAACTTCAACTACACCACCTCTTACATGTTCTCCTATGGTCCGTTTTCACATACTGGGATCAAAGCTGATATTGCAGCTGGAGAAAACACCTCTATAATGGTTGCGGTACTCAACACTACTGATGCTACTGAATTTCAGCCAATTGATGACGATTACATGTTTGGAGCTCAGCTTGGAATTTTCGGTCAGTACATCAACTACTTAGGTGGAGGTACTGCTGGAGTAAGCCAAATCGATTTTACTGGAGGTTTCAACCTTGGAGATAGTTTTTTCCTAGGAATCAACGCAACATCATACAGTGATGATAATGATGTCGAATTCTCTGGAGTTGCTTTATATCCCCAGTACACTTTTTCTGACTCTTTCACCCTAGGTGCTCGTTTTGAAGCTTTTTCTGAAGACGGATTAGGAGCAATCGGAGATATTTCTGGAGATGGTGACAACACATCATTTACCATCACTGGAAGCTACACGTCAGGAAACTTCATCTTTAAGCCTGAAATTAGAATTGACTCTGCATCTGACAAATTTTATACCGATGCTGATGGTGCTACAGATAGCCTAAGTGCATTTTTGGTCGCTGCAATCTATTCATTCTAAGCGATTTGTTTTTGAATAAACCAATTATATAATGGATGTCAGCACCCCTCGAAATATTTGAACGAGGGGTGCTCCATTCATTAAACTCCTTCAACAAATCATACAAATCCAAAAGTTCAATCAAAAAGGATAGAGAAAACATCCTAAGTTATAATCACTACGATTTATAAAAGCGTTTTCAAAAGCAAATAATTAAAAATCTAAAACATGAAAAAAATTGAAGCCATCATCAGAAAATCAAAATTTGATGATGTAAAGAAAGCCCTTCATAGCGTTGAAGTAAACTTCTTCAGTTACTGGGATGTAACTGGAGTCGGTAATGAAAAAGAGGGGCATGTTTACAGAGGAATTTCTTACAGCACCTCCGAAATACAAAGAAGGTACCTATCCATAGTGGTATCAGAGCCTTTTGTAGAAAAAACCATTAATGCCATTTTGGCTACTGCCGCTACCGATAAGGTCGGAGACGGTAAGATATTCATCTTACCCGTAGAAGAAGCCTACAGAATTAGAACAGGAGAGAAAGGTAACGAATCATTAAACTAACAAACAAATAATTATGGAAACTACAATACTAACAGTAAATAATGTATGGATGATGGTCTGTACAACCCTAGTGTTTTTTATGCACTTGGGATTCTCTTTTTTGGAAATCGGGCTTACCCGTCAAAAAAATACCATTAATATACTTTTTAAAAACTTTTTTGTAATCACCGTCGGACTCCTGCTCTACTGTATTGGCGGATTTAACCTCATGTATCCTGGGTTTGAAGATGGAGACATGGGAATATTAAAATTTGCAGGATTTGGAATCACAGCTCCTGAAGGGGGAATGGGATTCGGATATGCCGATGGAGGTTATACTTGGTGGACTGACTTTTTATTCCAAGGTATGTTTGCTGCTACTGCAGCTACTATTGTTTCTGGAGCAGTGGCTGAACGCATAAAACTATCTGGATTTATGCTATTTGCTGTTCTTTATGTCGGCCTTATCTACCCCATAGTTGGAGCTTGGAAATGGGGAGGCGGATTCCTAGACGCATGGGGATTCTATGATTTTGCAGGATCAACACTAGTTCACTCTGTTGGAGGATGGGGAGCTCTGATTACCATTTACCTCTTGGGTGCAAGAATAGGAAAGTTTGACAAGGATGGAAAACCTAAAGCTTTGCCTGGACACAATTTACCCATAGCATCAGCAGGAGTATTTATCCTTTGGTTAGGATGGTTTGGATTCAACGGTGGATCGGTATTATCCGCAGACCCAGAATTAACTTCTTTGACATTGGTAACGACATCTTTAGCCGCCGCTGCAGGTGGCGTTGCGGCAGCTTTCTTTTCTAATATACTCTACAAAAATTTCGATTTGACCATGTTTATGAATGGTGTTTTGGGAGGTCTTGTTGGAATTACTGCTGGAGCAGATCAAATGAGTCCCACCGATGCCATACTGATTGGTTTGATCGCAGGAATAATCGTTGTATTGGGTATCGCCCTTATTGATAAATTAAAACTTGATGATCCTGTAGGAGCAGTTGCAGTTCACCTTATCTGTGGAATTTGGGGAACTTTGGCTGTGGGAATCTTCGGAGCCATGGCAGGGTTTGATCAATTCTTAGTACAATTGATCGGAGTAGGTATTGTCGGAGCTTTCTGCGTGGTTACATCATTCATAATACTGATGATTGTGAAATCAACTACTGGGTTGAGAGTCGATAAAGATGAAGAAATAAGAGGTCTTGATCTTTCTGAACATGGAATGGATGCTTATGCTGACTTTAGGATAAACGAAGGTTAATACAAATCATTAATCAATGAAAAGCCTCCATTGTTTGGGGGCTTTTTTTTATCAACCTAATAAAAACCAAGAATCTATTGCACTGATGGGGCGATTCCCTATTTTTGAAAAAATATATTTATGAATCAAATCACTATTTTGATGTACTGCACTGATCAAAAAGGAATCATTGCAGCGGTGACCAACTTCATACATCAGAACCAAGGAAATATTACCTATATCGACCAATATGTTGATCGACCCAATGCCGCTTTTTTCATGCGAGTTGAATGTGATTTAAATGGAGAAGATTTTGATTTTGAAGATTTTAAAACTCATTTCAACAACGAATTAGGCACCCGTTTTTCTCTACATTGCGATTTTTATTTGAAAAATCATAAACCAAAAATGGCTGTTTTCGTATCGAAATACGATCATTGTCTTTATGATATTCTTGCAAAACAACAGTCGGGTGAGTTGGCAGCTGACATTCCTTTCATACTCAGCAATCATCCCGATTTGGAAATCATTGCCAAACGCTTTGATATTCCATTTTATCACATTCCCGTTACTCGTGAAACGAAAGCTCAAGCTGAAAAAAAACAATTAAATCTCTTAAAAAAACATGAAGTTGATTTTATTGTATTGGCACGTTACATGCAAATAGTTTCTCCCCATCTAATTGATCATTACCAACATAAAATCATCAATATTCATCATTCCTTTTTACCAGCCTTCCCAGGAGCTAAACCCTATCACTCGGCTTTCGAAAGAGGGGTGAAAATTATTGGAGCTACCAGTCACTATGTCACAGAGGAATTAGATGCAGGACCAATAATAGAACAAGACATTACACGGGTGACTCACCTCAATTCTATTGCAGATTTTATTGAAAAAGGAAGAGATTTAGAACGAATCGTGTTACTAAGGGCACTTAAATTGCACGTCAATCGGAAAGTAATGGTTTACGGAAATAAAACAGTAGTTTTTTCTTGACCCTATTCATTCAAGAATAATAACATCCCGTCATTGAATTTTTTTGGCTTTTCTACATTGACGACGTGCCCACACTCCTCTAAAACCAAAAGATGAGACAAAGGATCACCTTCTGTTACCTTTTTGACAGAGGGAAGAAACATATAGTCTTGGTCACCCATAATGTAAAGCGTTGGAATTTCCACCGAAATTTTTCTGAAAATTCTCAGCTTAGGGATAATTTCTGATGTAAGTTTAAACCACCGAACAAACTCTTTTTGATATAGTTTTTTGGCTTCACGAATAAAAAGAATTCTGGATTCACGATGATTCCGATTGGGCATGATGATAAAAGCAAAAAATCGATAAAGCCACATATAGGGTAAAACAGATTTGGTCGCATTGCCAAAATACATCAGAATTCTGGATCTTAGATTCAATTCCAAAATAGCACCTCCCATGATCATTTTATCCACTCGGTTCGGTTGCATTTCAGCCAACTGGCGAATCAAAATAGTTCCTAAAGAAATCCCCACAAAGTGAGATTTTCTTATTTTAACATGATCCATTACTTCAAAGATATCTTCGGCGATGGATTCAAAGGAATATTTAGATTTAAAAGGGTTTTGGATCAAGCCTTGAGAGGCACCGTGACCTCTCAAATCGATCAGTAAAAGATTAAAATGTTTTGAAAAAAAACGGATTTGCTTGAACCAAATGGCACTGCTCCCTCCTGCTCCGTGAATAAATGTGATCCAAGGAGTGTTTTTGTTTTTATTTCGATAAATACTGTGATGAAGCATTAAATAATTCCTTTTTTAGCCAAATGAAAAGCCATTTGTTGTTGTAAATTTTTGGCAGCAATTTGGGCTTCTTTGTCAAAATTGACACCTGAAGAAGCGTATATTATCCCCCTTGATGAGTTGACCAACAAACCACAATACTCGTTTAGTCCATTGATCGCCACCTCCTCCAAACTTCCTCCCTGAGCCCCAACTCCGGGAATTAACAAAAAAGAATTGGGAATGAGCATTCTTATCTTTTTTAGAGCCTTTGCCTTGGTTGCACCCACTACGTACATCAATCGATCGGCATTTTGCCAATTTGTAGATTTTTCGATTACTTGTTCAAATAAAGGTTTTCCATCCGATTTAAGCAATTGAAAGTCTGATGCACCCTCATTGGAGGTCAATGCCAATAAGATCGCATGCTTCCCCTCATACTCCAAAAATGGTTCAACAGAATCTTTTCCCATGTAAGGAGCTACAGTAACAGAATCAAATGCCAATTCCTTCAAGTAAGCTTTGGCATAACGTTTGGAGGTATTGCCAATATCCGCTCTTTTTGCATCAGCAATGGTATAAACTTCAGGATAATTCTGATTTAAAAACCTCATTACTTTTTCAAGAGACTTCCACCCCTGTAAACCATAAGCTTCAAAAAAAGCAATATTGGGTTTGTAAGCAACACAGTAAGGAGCTGTGGCTTCTATAATTCGTTTACAAAAACTAAAGATAGCGTCGGGTTCGTTTCTTAAATTTTGTGGAATGCGATCCCGATCCACATCAAGCCCAACGCACAAAAATGATTTTTTGATTTTAATTTGTTCAAATAATGCTGCCTGGGTCATAGGATTTCTCCTGCCTCCTTCAGTTTTTGTGTATTTTGATACAATTTTAATTCATCTACGAGTTTCTGAATATCGCCATTTATGATGTTCTGAAGATCGTACAAGGTCAATCCAATGCGATGGTCTGTCACCCTTCCTTGAGGATAATTATAAGTTCTGATCTTGGCAGAACGATCGCCAGAAGAAACCAATGAATTTCTTTTTTCTGCATCCTGCTCTAACTTTTTATTCAGTTCCAACTCATAAAGCCGAGAACGCAACACTTTGAGTGCCTTTTCTTTGTTTTTGTGTTGAGACTTTTGATCTTGGCATTGAGCTACAATTCCTGTGGGCTCATGGGTCAACCTTACTGCAGAGTAAGTAGTGTTAACCGATTGCCCTCCTGGTCCTGAAGAGCAAAAATAATCTACTCTAACGTCGTTCATATTGACCTCTACATCAAATTCCTCAGCCTCGGGCAAAACCATTACAGTCGCTGCAGAGGTATGGACTCTTCCTTGGGTTTCTGTTTGTGGTACTCTCTGAACACGATGTACTCCGGATTCGTATTTCATGGTTCCATAAACTTCATCACCAGACACCTCAAAAATAACTTCTTTAAAACCTCCTGCTGTTCCTTCATTAGAATCGACAAAGCTCACTTTCCACCCTTGATCTTGACAGTATTTTGTGTACATCCGATAAAGGTCTCCAGCAAAAATACTAGCCTCATCCCCTCCTGTACCGGCTCTGATTTCAACCACTACATTCTTACCATCCTCAGGGTCTTTTGGAATCAAGAGAAATCGAATTTCTTCCTCTATCAAAGGAAGTTGTTCCTTAGCTTCATCAAGTTGCATTTTAGCCATTTCGATCATTTCTGCATCAGACTCTTCTTTGATCATTGATTCGGCCTCTTCTATATTTGCTAAAATAGATTTGTAGCTCCCCGCTTTGGAAACGATTTTATTCAAATCCTTATATTCCTTATTGAGTTGAACGTATCGCTTTTGGTCTGCAATAATATCCGGCTGAATGATTAGATCAGATACTTCAATAAATCTTTGCTGAACAATCTCTAATTTTTCTAACATTGTGATACTGAAAAGACAAATTTAAAGTTTTAAATCTATCTATCAAGCTTCTTGAAGTGTAACTCGTATTTAAGTTGGATTTCATCTTCCATTTTCCGCATCATAAATGAGGGAAGTGGCACTTCGAAGTCAGATAAACTTAAATTAAAAGAACCCATCAACACAAAATCGTTTTGTTTTTTTTGAAACTGAGCACTCAAATTTTGAGGTACTTCGATACCATGAAATTTTAAGCTTCCGTTAAACATTAGCTCTTGATCTGAGTTTTCAATATTTTCAGAAAAAAATTCGATCTTGGGGAATTGTAAAACCTCTAAAATCTCCAGCGCGTTGTTGTCACGACTATTGTTTTTACTATCAAAATCTCGAACATACATTGCGATTGCTGTTTTTTGGAAAACATTCTCACTTCCAATTATCACCCCCTTGATATTTTGATTCGTACCTGACCAATCGTGCAAAAAATGAGAAGCCTCGTAGGTGATAAATGAATTGTCAGAGTCTAAAACCCATTTATCCTGTGCTGTAGCAACACAAAAAACTGCGAAAAAAAACCAACACAAAAAATTTTTCATATCATTAAAATTTAAATACCAATACCGCAGTAGCATAACTGGCAAAAGTTGTATAAGCCGCATATTTATGCCATTCCGTTTCCTCTTTTGACCATGCATTGGTAGCTATCATTCCAGAAAAATGAATATAAGCCAACAACTTATGCGCTTTGATAGAATTAAAACCTTTTACTTTTTTTCTTACCAAAGGAGGTGGAGCAAAAAGTGAAAGACCAGCACCCGTAAAATACGAAACAGTAACCCATTTGCCCAAAGTTTTGTGAGCATCGTAAAGCTCATAATCCCCATTGTAAAGCTTCCCGCCCATGATTCCCTGTGCTACCATACCTGCCAGAGTTAAGTATCCAATTATTTGGTGAGATTTAAGCATTACATTTCTGACCTTTAACTCCTTTTCTCTTTGCTCTAATGACAGTTTAGAAACACCTGTCTTTCGAAAAAGACCATTTTTTCCCCATAACAATGATTGGGTGAAAATCATTTTTTGCGGCAGCAACTGTTGTTCTAAACTAACCTCTTCCTCAAACAATCCGTCCAATAATGCATCTCGGTCTTGAGCAAAAGCAAATGAAAGAAATAAAAACATTGAGAACACTAATCCTTTCTCCAACTTTCTATTTTTAAAAAACAATTCTTTCATATACAAAACGTACTTTTTTTACTGAGGACCATACACTAGAATTAATTTCAAGATGTGTGATACCCTTTACAAGATATGAAACTTTGAATTTACCAATTGTAAAAATCAATATTCAAAAACTCCCCACTCTGATGAAATAGTCAATTTCCTAGAAGAAGCTGCTTCTACTCTCCCCACGATTTGAGCTTTAATATTAAATGAATTTGATAAAGAAATAACCTTATCAGCCAAAGATTCAGGGAGATAAATTTCCATTCGATGACCCATGTTAAAAACTTCGTACATTTCTTTCCACTCGGTACCCGATTCTTTCTTTATCAATTCGAATAATGGAGGGCAATCAAACAAATTGTCTTTGATCACATGGAGATGGTCTATAAAGTGTAGTATTTTGGTTTGAGCACCCCCACTACAATGCACCATACCGTGGATATCTTTGCGGTCTATATTATCCAAAATCGCTTTAATTACTGGAGCATATGTTCGTGTGGGAGACAACACCAATTGCCCCACATTCAAGGGAGTTTCGGTCTTGTCTGTCAGGTTTTTTGTTCCCGAGTACACCAATTCACTTGGCAACTCATTGTCAAAAGTCTCAGGGTACTTTTTCTTTACAGCATCACCAAAAACATCATGCCGAGCTGAGGTCAATCCATTACTGCCCATACCACCGTTGTATTGACTCTCGTATGTAGCTTGACCAAAAGAAGCCAAGCCAACAATCACATCCCCCTGCTGAATATTAGCATTATCAATCACCTCATTTTTTTTGATTCTTGCAGTTACGGTAGAATCAACAATAATGGTTTTTACCAAATCTCCAACATCAGCTGTCTCCCCTCCTGTGCTATGAATTTTTACACCGTATTTTGCTAAATCGACTAGTAACTCCTCAGTACCATTAATGATGGCAGAAAGAACCTCGGCAGGAATCTTATTTTTGTTTCTTCCTATGGTAGAGGACAGTAAGATATTATCCGTTACTCCCACGCAGAGTAGATCGTCAATATTCATAATCAAAGCATCTTGGGCAATTCCCCTCCAAACAGAAAGATCTCCGGTTTCCTTCCAATAAGCATAGGCCAAAGAACTTTTAGTTCCCGCACCATCGGCATGCATTACCAAACAGTGTGATTCACTACCAGTTAAAAAATCAGGAACGATTTTACAGAAAGCTTTAGGAAAAAGTCCCTTATCAATGTTTTTAATGGCACTATGAACATCTTCTTTTTGTGAAGAAACACCCCTTAGGCTATACCGTTTGTCACTCATTTTGATGATTGAAAACCAAATTTAACACAATTACCACAAGCACAGGGGTACAAACAATTTTTTTATCAACGACTAAACAACAGTTCTCGATATTTTGCTAGTGGCCAAAGATTATCATCTACCACCAATTCTAACTTATCACAATGATATCTAATGTCAGTCAAAAAAGGCAATACTTTACCACAATAGGCAGAGGCTTTCTCAAATTCATCTTCGATTGTATTGATTTTTTTTCGGGTTTCAATCATCTTAATAATACCTGTATTGATCTCTTTTATATGTCCTGAAATCCGTTCAATGATTTTCAATTGGACATCGGCGTGCTTCTTAAAATCATTTCCATAAATTTCTTTTAGGCCATTTACATTTTGAATCAGTACATTTTGATAATTAATCCCAGTGGGGATAATATGATTCCTGGCAATGTCACCCAGTGTTCGAGATTCGATTTGAATCCGCATGATGTATTCCTTCAAATCAACCAAGTAACGTGCATTGATTTCCCGAGCCGATAGCACATTAGTTTGCTCAAAAAGAGTAATACTTTTTGGATCAACAAAAGCAGTAAGTGCTTCTGGAGTATTTTGATTGTGACTCAGTCCACGTTCTATGGCCTTTTTTTTCCATGCTTCACTGTAACCATCACCCTCGAAAAGAATGCTCTTGATCCCTTTCAAGTTATCTCTGAGTGCGTTGAAAATGGCATCGTCCTTTTTCATGCCTTTTTTATCAATCAGCACCTCCACTTCCTTACCAAATTTTTCTAACTGTTGCGCTACTGCAGCATTAAGAACGGTAATGGATTTGGCACAATTCGATTTGGATCCCACTGCCCTGAACTCGAATTTATTACCTGTAAAGGCAAATGGAGAAGTGCGATTCCTATCTGTATTATCCAGCAGTATTTCGGGGATTTTACCAATAACGTTAAGCTTGAGATCCGTTTTTTCCTCAGGCGAGAGTTTTCCTTTAGAAACGTTTTCTAAATCCTCCAAAACGGCGGTGAGTTGCTTTCCTATAAAAACAGAAAGTATGGCAGGAGGAGCCTCATTCGATCCCAATCTGTGATCATTACTAGCACTCGCTATGGAAGCTCTTAACAATGCCTCGTGAGACAGAACTGCGGCTATAGTATTGATAAAGAAAGTAAGGAATTGAAGATTACTCATTGGGGTTTTACCTGGACTCAATAAATTAACTCCCGTATTGGTGGACAAAGACCAATTATTATGTTTTCCCGATCCGTTGATCCCCTCAAAAGGTTTTTCGTGAAAAAGCACAGTAAAATTGTGCTTGGTTGCGATCTTCCGCATTAAATCCATGGTCAATGAATTATGATCAACAGACAGGTTGGCTTCTTCAAAAACTGGGGCCAATTCGAACTGGCCTGGAGCGACCTCATTGTGACGGGTCTTGAGTGGGATCCCCAACTGCATGGCCTCGAACTCCAATTCTTGCAAATAGGCGATCACCCTCGGTGGAATAGATCCAAAATAATGGTCATCAAGCTGTTGTCCCTTAGACGCTTGGTGGCCCAAAAGTGTTCTACCAGTAATGATTAAATCAGGTCTGGTAGCAACCAAAGAGCTGTCCACTAAAAAAAATTCTTGTTCCCAACCCAAAGTTGTATTGACTTTAGATACGTTTTTGTCAAAATATTTACAAATTTCAGTAGCTGCTTGATCTAGAGATTGAATGGATTTAAGCAGTGGCGTTTTATAATCAAGAGCCTCTCCCGTGTAGGACACAAAAATTGTAGGAATACAAAGGGTTTTCCCAAAAATGAAAGCTGGAGAGGTTGGATCCCAAGCAGTATATCCTCTAGCTTCAAAGGTATTGCGGATGCCACCGCTTGGAAAACTAGAAGCATCAGGTTCTTGTTGCACCAATTGACTCCCGTCAAAATTTTCCATGGGTTTTCCCGTAGGATGAAGATCAAAAAAAGCATCGTGTTTCTCTGCCGTTCCGCCTGTCAAAGGTTGAAACCAATGCGTGTAATGTGTAGCATTTTTTGACAATGCCCATGCTTTGATGGAAGCTGCAATTTGATCGGCAAGTGGACGGCTGATTTTAGACCCTTTGTTGATCGCACTTACGATTTGATTGAATGCGTCTTTATTGACATATTCCTCAAGCGTAAACTCGGTAAAAACATTCTCAGCAAAAAGAGATGAATACTTTTGGTCGTTATGGAAAAGTCGTGCTTTTTTATCAAAAAGACTTTCCAAACTTTTTTTTCTTAGGGAATTCATAAGTAAAATAATTTGGACATCTAAACAAAGATAATTTATAAATGAAAAATTTTTGATAAGTGACTGAAAAAATTGTAAAAATGATAATTTACCCCTAAAAAATTGCCGTGTTGATAAAAATGAATTATGGTTTTTAGAATTAACTCCCCAAAAAGGGGTGGTATATGGAAGAAATTCTATTTTTACAATATTGAAAACTTAAAATTAATTATATGAGTAAGTCTAAATTGGAATACATTTGGTTGGATGGTTATAAGCCGACAGCCAATTTGCGTAGCAAAACAAAAATTGTGAGTGATTTTGGTGGCACTCTTGATGATTGCCCCATGTGGTCATTTGATGGTTCTTCAACCCAACAAGCTGAAGGAAATTCCTCAGACTGTCTACTTAAGCCAGTAGCACTTTATCCTGACCCAGATCGTAAAAACGGTTATCTAGTAATGACTGAGGTTCTTAATGCCGACAGCACTCCCCATGTTTCTAACGGAAGAGCTACCATTGATGATGACGATAATGATTTTTGGTTTGGATTTGAGCAAGAGTATTTCCTCTGGGATCCCGAAACCAATCTCCCATTAGGCTTCCCCAAAGACCAGACTCCACAGGGACAATTCTACTGCTCTGCAGGGGCTAAAAACGCTTTTGGAAGAGAAATGATTGAAGAACATCTTGAGCAATGTCTAGAAGCAGGAATCAACGTTGAGGGAATCAACGCCGAAGTTGCATCAGGACAATGGGAATACCAATGTTTCTCCAAAGGAGCAAAAGAAGCAGGTGATCAAATTTGGATTTCCAGATATCTTTTGGAAAGATTGGGTGAAAAATATGGTTTGGCCATCAACTGGCACCCTAAACCTCTTGGTGCTACCGATTGGAATGGTTCAGGTATGCACGCCAACTTCTCCAATGAAACACTCAGAACTTGTGGATCGAAAGAAATCTATGAAAAAATATGTGAAGCCTTTCGTCCTGTGGTAAAAGAACACATCGATGTTTATGGCGCATACAATGATCAAAGACTTACTGGTGACCACGAAACTCAATCCATCGACGAATTCAGTTTTGGTGTTTCCGACCGTGGAGCATCTATCAGAATTCCCATCATGACTGTAGAGCAAGGATGGAAAGGTTGGTTAGAAGATAGAAGACCTGCCTCTAATGGTGATCCATACAAAATTGCCAGTAGAATTATAAAAACTGTCAAATCAGCAAAAATTTAATACCACTATATTTATTTAAATAGCTGATATTTTGACTCATGAAATCCCGCATTTAAGCGGGATTTTTTGTTTATATAAATAAGGGTAAAATAAAAATAATGTACAAGGTAATCAACACCAATCCGTCAATCCAGCCCAGTCTTGACCCTCGTGGAAAAAAAACCAATGGAAGGATTAAAAAAGAAATCCCGAGCATCCACCAGATATCATTATTTAATAAACCAGCATCTTGAATCTCAACAGGGTGAATCATGGAAGTTATCCCCATAACTGCGAGTAGATTGAAAATATTAGAGCCTATGAGGTTTCCCAAAGAAATAGCTTTTTCTTTATTGATAATCGCAATAATCGAAGCCGATAACTCAGGAATACTTGTCCCAACAGAAACTATGGAAACACTGATAATTCGTTCACTTACTCCCAGATTTTGAGCTAAGCTTACTGCACCTTTGATCAAGGTTTCTGATCCCAACCACAAAGAAAATCCACCTAAAACCAAATAAGTTAGTGTTTTGCGAACATTCAAAGCCTCGTCGTCCTCTGGTGCTTCATCCAAAACCGCCTCTTTTTGATATTTGATCAAATAAATCATAAAAGCCACAAGCAAAAAAAATAAAATGGCTCCCTCGTAGGCCACTAATTTAAAATCGATGGCAATAAAAAAATAAAATAGCAATGAGGCTATAATCATCATCGGCCAATCTGTTTTATAAAAGCTCGAGGTGACGTAAATGGGCGAAATAATTATGGTAATCGCCAGTACCAGACCAAGGTTAGCAATATTAGAACCCACTACATTACCCAAAGCCAAATCGGGGTGCCCACCTAGCGCAGACTGGATACTAACAATCAATTCGGGAGCTGAAGTAGCAAAAGATACTACCGTCATACCAATGACAATCTTTGGAATAGAAAAACGCAAGGAAAGAGCAACCGCCGAGCGCATGAGCCAATCTCCTCCTTTAATCAAAATAAATATTCCTACTGCTACTGCAAAAAAAGCCATGCAATCAATTTGCGCAAATATACTACTTAGTAACTAAAGTAAAACTTTAATCGTACATCTTAAAATAACCCTTAGAATATCTCGACTAATTATTGAAATTCGTAAATCAATGGTTTGTTCTTTTGAAGATTAAAAATATATTCCTTGTCCAAATACAAGAGCTTGACTGACTGTTTCTTCTTCGAATTAAGTACCAGCTTTTCAAGTTTTCCACTCTGCCAATCCATATCAATCACAATATTTCCTCGAGCAGTGAGTCCTTTTACTTTTCCTGTCTCCCACGCTTTGGGTAAAGCTGGCAATAATCTTATTCCTATATTTTCGTGAGACTGTAATAACATTTCCACTACGCCTGAGGTAAAACCAAAATTTCCATCAATTTGAAAAGGTGGATGAGCATCAAAAAGATTTTTAAACATTGATTTTTGAAAAAGTAATTGAATGTGCTCATGTGCCATTTCTCCATCCATTAATCTTGCAGAACAATTGATCAGCCATGCCCTACTCCACCCAGTTCCTGCACCACCATTGTCCAAACGGTAATCTAACGTTTTTCTTACAGCTTGAAACAGTTCAGGCTGTTCGTCTTTGGAAATTTGATCTCCAGGATGAAATCCATAAAGATGTGACATATGCCTGTGACCTGCTTCCAGTTCATCGTATTCTCTGTCCCATTCAAGGATTCTTCCATCTTTTCCCAAAACAAAGCCGGGTCGTAGTTTTTGGAGTTGCTCACTGATTTTTTCAGTCAAGTCACTTCTAATTTTTAGAATTTCACTGGCTTCAAGAAAATTGGTAAATATCTCATGAATTACCTGTTGATCCATAGCACTTCCTCTGCAAAGAGCAACTTTTTCCCCTTGTTCATTGATGTATCTGTTTTCAGGTGAGGAAGATGGTAATGAAATCAGTGTTTCATCCCTAGGATCCTCTACCAACCAATCTGAGTAAAAAAGTGCTACCTGTTCTATTGCTGGATATGCCCGTTCTCTGAGGAATTTTTCATCTTGAGTAAATTGATAGTGGTACCAATAATGTTGCATCATCCACCCTCCTGCACCAAAAGAAACGCCCCAGTAGGCAGTCGCTGCCCTAAGCCAAGTAGGAGCCCAAAGGTCTGTTGCGTGAGGTAGAACACTTCCTCTCATCCCAAAATTTTTTTGAGCAGTGAATTTTCCGCTTTTTACCAAACGATCTAAATAGTCAAATAGGGGTTCATTCAATTCATGAAGGCCAGTGAGATTGGCCAACCAATAATTCATCTGTAAATTGATGTTAAGGTGGTAATCTGCATTCCAAGGGGCATTGATATGTTGATTCCACAAGCCTTGTAAGTTAGCTGGTAATGTTCCAGGGCGCGATGAACCGATGAGCAAATACCTTCCATAATCGAATAGCAACTGACTCAAACCCCTATCTACCTCGCCTCGCATTACATTTTCCAACCTCTGGTCAGTGGGAAGAAAGGTCAAAGCTTCATCACCCTCTAATTGTAATTGAGTTCTATTGAAAAAAGATTGATGGTCTGCGATGTGTGATTTTTCCAATTCCTCCAATGATTTTTTTTGAACTTCTGCCAACTCCACTTTATTTTTTTCTGCAAAGGCAGACGTGTAATAATCCGTATTATTAGCAATAAAAAGAGTAAGTTCATTAACCCCCGACACCTCCAATCCATCTTCAATCGGATTAATTATCCCACCCTCATGCTCTGCGGAAAGTCGGGTTTCAAATTTAACGCCCGACAATATGGGATGAGGTTCAGATTTAAATTTTCCCGCAAGTTGAGTTACTTCTCCTTGCATTACAATTTGTCGATCAAAACTTTTTACATCGACTGTTTTTTTTCCCTCATCTAATGGGCGGTTCAATCTGATTTTTCCATTCAATCCATCGGGATGATCGGAGCGGATCGATATCACCATAACCTGATCGGGATGTGAAACAAAGACTTTTTGCTGAACTTGATATCCCTCAGTTTTGAAATGGGTGCTGGCCATGGCCGTACTCATATCCAATGAACGTTTGTAATCAGATATCTCATTATGTTCCCAATTCAAATACAAATCTCCCAAAGTTTGATGAGAGCGAGTAATGGATTTATTAGAAAAATGATCAACCATAAGAGAGTCCGCGGTTTTGGCATCGCCTTGGAAAAGCAGTGCTCTAACAGCTTTTAAATCTTCAGGGCCTCCCTTGGGGTGTTCCCAATCTAAATCATGAGGCCAAAGCGAATCGTCATTCAATTGAATTCGATCACGACTTGGGTCTCCAAAAACCATAACTCCCAATCGACCGTTACCCAATGGAAGCGCCTCCTCCCAAATGGTAGCCGGCTCATCGTACCATAAGGTTTGAAAAGGTTTGTTCTTTTGGTCATCCATACAACTCAACAGAAAAAATAGAGTGATGAAAGGCATAAATCTTTTGATGGATGGAATAAACATAAATTTGTTTTTGACTTTAAATTACAAACTATTTTTAAAATCAAACAGATCGTCAAAACTCCTCATGTCTTGTATAATTTTATTAGTTCCAAAAAAATTAAAGTGCAAAAGCCAACGGGAAGCTCGAAAATAAAATTATTATTTCTTAGTTTTGGCATAATAAGGCCTCGTAGCATAACTGAATAGTGCACTTGATTACGGCTCAAGAGGTTGCAGGTTTGAATCCTGCCGAGGTCACTAAGCTAATCTAAGACTAACTATCTAAAGGTGTGTGTTTTGCGCACCTTTTTTTTATGTCAGATTTTTCAAGTAAATAAAAAAAGTATAAAATAATTGGCGAAGAACACCTAACCTTGAGTGTGAAAAGAGAAGAGTTATCATTCAATAATAAATATATTAAATAGAAATAATGCATGAAGAGTTAAAAAGCAATAAAGGTTAAAATAAAGACCTAATTAAAAAAACACAAAACATCAATTACACACTGAAATATCATCACATTTAATAAAAAAAAAGCTCAACGAAGGTAAGTTTCGTTGACTCTACTGGGCTGAGTCAATTTCTAACATTACATTTCAAATTTTATTTTTGAATTTTACAATTAGATTGTAATCGGTAAAAATTGTTGTTGGTACTCTTATTAAAAATCTGAGCTGAGGTTGTTGAAACAAATTAAAAAATGGATATTTATAAAATTAAAAAGCATACAATCATGAAAATTTCAAGTCTTTCCGTTTTTACAATAAGCATTGCGCTTGGTCTTTCTTCCTCATTGATGGCACAATCTACTACTGACCACCATACACATGGAGATGAAAAGGGGCATCATCATCAGTCACCGGGAGAAGAAGCTGCTGATAAAGTAAAATTAGTAACGGGTCAAGGAGACTTTATTTTTTCATGGGATAAGGAACTCACTGCTGCATTTCCGAAAAATGCTATTGAGTTCGAGCCAAGAATGCATGGCGGTTTTAATGAAGATCCAGAAACAGGAATTGTTTATACTGGAATACCTGGTTATGGTCTTTGTTCAATTAGCGCTGACCTCACAAAATGGAATATTATTGGAACCGATGAGAGATTAAAAGATAACATCCATGGGATCGTTTTTTTTACTCATAAGGGGAAAAAATTCCTTGCAGTTGCTCAAGAAGGCAAAAGAGTTCTGGTACTGACTTTGGAAGGTAAAATTGTAAGTGAAATTTTAAAGCCTACTGGAAACGAATTCAAGTTTGAAGAAGCTAACAAATTTTATGCCTCAAAAGAAAGTAATTTTGGCGTTACTGATGTAACCTATTTGGACGGGATTATATATGCTGCCCATGGATATTCTGATGGTGATTTTGTACTTACCATTGAAGAAAAGAATGGTCACTGGAGTTGGGGAGATCTTGCATGGGGCGGAAAAGGAGACGAGCCCGGTCAATTTCGAACAGCACACGGTATATATGCTCATGAGGGACATATTCTTGTTGCAAACCGAGCCGCTGGACAAGTTGTGAAGTTTACAAAAAAAGGAGGGTATGTTGGTATTTTTAATGACATTCCAGAAGGAAGCCTGATTTGTAATGTATCTTATAAATCAGAACATTATTTTATGAATGCCTTGGAAGCAATTGGAAATCAAAAATCTGCGCCAATATATGTGCACAACAGCAAAAACCTTAAATCCACAATTGTAGCTGGGGATCTGGATATTCCAAATTTGACCAATATTCATCAAGTTTGGCCACACATCATCACAAGCTCAGATGGCTCAAAACATCTCTATCTTTTAGTTCACGGATGGAACCAAGGTAAATTTGCGGTTTTAAAATTGGAGGAGTAGTATATTAATAAATAAGCCAAAAGGTTTTCCGACCAGTTTCACTTATTTTTTTGTGGAGAGTAAAGCTCATTCAGACGCTTTTCTCTGCACTCAAAACACAATTGACTCAGCGGATTGTTATTGTAAATATTATGAGACCAGATAAAATCAATTGCCTCTTTACAGTCAATACAAATTCGGCTGTTGGTTGAGTTAAGATCAGACACTTTTTTCCATTATTAGTTGAATTAAACATTTCCTACCCCGTAGTAGAGTATTAATTAATTTTAGGTAAACCCCTATTTACCCTTTTCACTTTAACCCCAATGATACATTAGGGCTGTGTTATGAGTATGGTTAAATTCAAAAGCGCAACGCAGTGATTGATTTTGCAGTGATTTCAACTCGTAATAGATTCACTGTTACATAATTTGGGTTCAACTTGATTTTTCCTTTAGCGAATCAAAAAAGGCTGTGTCCACGCTTTTTTGGTCTCTTTTGTATTCGGTGGGCTATCTTTTAGAGCATCGGAGTTAACATTCGCCCTTACAAAAATATCATCGGTTTGGAACACATAGGATGCAGAGGTACCATTGACTCTTTCTAAAACTTCCACCTCATCTGATCCCTTTCGATAACCCACAAAGACAATTTCATAATTGACACCAGCTTGGGGGTCAATCTCTACTGAAACTTTTTCTTTGTCGGCCAATACTCTTTTTAAATTAATTCCCGTAGAGGCATAAAAATCTCCTTCTTCCATGGCTACAATCAAAGCGTTGGGGGTTAACTCCTCAGCGTTTACCATCACCCACCCCCTACCGGTATTACTCAGATCAGCTGACAGAGAATGATAGTTATGACTATCATCTGTAGCAACACCATACAATAAAGGTTTACCCTTTTTGTAATAATGAATATTGATCAAATCCCACATGGTTTCGATATCAATATGGTTATCATCTCCTTCATTATTAACCGATGGATGTCCATTATAAAGTTCAAAAAAGCGCTCACCATTGAGTTTTTTCATATCCTCAACATCAATTCCATATCCAAAATTTGGATGGTTGATATGGGCAAACATCGGAACATTCAGTCTTTCTCTTTGCTGATGAACCATATCCAGTGTTTTTTGCATGACCTCGATAACCGACGATCCCTTGATGGGCTCTATTTTATCCTGAATATTGGTGACATTGATATGAATGGGTTTTCTTTCAAAAGAAGAGGTAACCTCCTCAGATTTTATGACAATAAATGAATCCTTCTTCTCCAATTTAGACCTGAATTCATCAAAACGTTTGAGTCTAACTGATGTTTTATTGGAATCTATTTTGGTTTCAACCCAATCGCCAAAACGTTTTTGGTATTTTTCTAAACTTTTATTTTTCAGATCCCTCTCTTTTAATTCATACCAATATTCAGAATCGGCAATGGTATTATGGTCTGATAGTGCAATAAACTGATAATGATGATCCTTGTACCATTGGATGATCATTTCTGGAAAATCGTCTCCATCGCTCCACAGAGAGTGGG
>JAYNHF010000020.1:26483-46509 GCA_038107695.1 Flavobacteriaceae bacterium
GAGTGGGTATGAAGATTACCCTTATACCAATTTTGCTCGTTGACTTTTTCATTGCAAGAAAACAACACTATCGAAAATAAAAATGGAAGTAGAATATTCTTTTGTGGTGTCATATTTTTATAATTATTAGCCATATTCAAATATCAAGAACCGAGCCAGTCATTTTCATTTCATCAGCAGTTGATTTAGGCTAATCAAATGCCAAAATCCTAAGCTATTTAATCCAGACAGTTTTATTTCACAAGGATACCGTTTAAAAGACAGTCAATCGGTCAAAGAATTAAAAATCATGGCTTAAGTAGCCAGGCCAAATCAAAATTTAAATGTTATTTCAACACAAAAACATTTGGAATAACTACTTTATCTATTGAAATTAATTTTTTACCAATGTACAAGATACCAAAAAAAAAGTATTGAGTAGCGACAATCAACTTGCTGACCCGAATAGATTGGGCTGAGATCAAAATGTTATGAAATAATCAAACAGACGGGTTCAATTAAAATCATTAAATTGAAATCTAATCATAAATACAATTTTAATTGTACCCAAAGGTTGAAGCTCAATTAATTAAGTGATGTAAATAAGTTTTTGGAGGACTTTAAAAAAATCACAGCCATTGAAAAAATGTAAGTTTTTTAAAAGCAGTTAATCCTCTTCGAATCCATTTTAAAACAGTAAATTTGCCAATCCTTAAAATAGAGAGGGGGTTACGATTCATCGATCATCTTTCCTTTTTTGGTTCAAAAAAGACCAATATCTTAAAAGATTCAATGCCAAATAATTATCAATACTATGGTATCAAGCTTACCATCATATGAGAGAGAGAAAAAGAAAAGGCAATTCCCCCCGAAAAAAAGATAAGACACAAAGGGAAGCAAGCATCAAATTAAATTCAAAAAATAAAAAGAGTTCTTCGAGTCAGAAAAATAAATCTTCAGACCAAAAGGGAGAAAAAAATTCAAGCTCGCAAAGCAGAAAAAAATTTAGTAATAGATCTAGAGTCCGAAATTCAAAACCCAAAAACAGATCGGGTCGAAAATTTAAACGATCAGACTTGGATCCCAGTATGATGGTCAACAAAACCATCAAAGTAAGAGAAGAAAAAAGAGAAGTTCAAACCAGGTTTTTTACGGAATTAGATATTGATCATCAACTTCAAACAAGGATCAAAAAGAAAGGTTTTGAAAAGATGACAGAGATTCAGGACAAAACTTTTGAAATCGTTTCTCAAGGTAAAAGTGTAATCGGTATTGCCAATACTGGTACTGGAAAAACTGGTGCGTTTTTGATTCCCATTATCGATCGTTTGCTAAATAACAAAAAGAAAAACAAAACCATCGTGTTAGTCCCGACACGTGAGCTGGCTCAACAAGTAGAGCAGGAATACAAGAGCTTGAGTAAAGGTCTTAAAATTTTTAGCAATTGTTTCATTGGAGGGACAAGCATCAATAAAGATATTGATAAACTCAGGCGGATCAACCACGTGATTATTGGTACACCCGGAAGAATCAATGATATGATCAATAGAAGAGCACTAAAATTGCACGATTTCACAAAAGTAGTTTTGGATGAATTTGATACAATGCTTGATATGGGTTTTCTAAACGAAGTCCAAAAGATTATTGATCAAATGCACAAAAGAAATCAAACCATACTTTTTTCTGCAACAGAAAACTCAAAACAGCAAAGTATTATCGATAATCTTGTACAGGAATATGAAAAGGTACGGGTGTCAGAAGGTAAGGCCAACACTGATAACATTTATCAAGAAGTAATCAAAACCAAAGATGATGTCGAAAAGAATCAACTGTTGGTAGATTTACTGAGGAAAAAAGAGTTCAAAAAAGTATTGATTTTTTCTGAGACCAAAAGACAAGTCTCTAAATTGTGTCGAATTCTTAAAAAGTTTGACTTAAGTGTTGACGAAATTCATGGCGATAAATCTCAACAATATCGTTCCAAGGCCATTCAAAAATTCAAGTCGGGAAGCATACAGATCATGGTCGCAACCGATGTGGCTTCCAGAGGGATCGATATTGACAACATCAGCCATGTAATTAACTACAGGGTTCCGAGTTCCAAGGAGAGTTACATTCATAGAATCGGACGTACAGGAAGGGCGGGGAAAGAAGGTTACGCCATTACATTTTTATAGGGAAAATTGTTCCAGAGTTTACGCTGTTGTTCTAGAACAGTCCATCATAGAATTCTCCCTACTCAAAGTATCTAACATCATCTTTTGATCGACTTCAAACATAGGGGTGAAAACATGGATATCATTAGGTCGTTTTTAATGAAAATATTCCGTGACTGAGGTTGGAGTTTTCAGTAAACCCAAGTCTGTTAAAAAATTATCGGCTGCTTGAAGCGTGTCAAAAAAATAGTTCGCTTTTGCTTCATTCTTATCATTGACAATTGAATTAACCCCATTAAAAAACCCGTGTTTGGCTCCTTCATAGATTCTAACTTCACAAATATTACCCAATTCTTTCATTTTTTCTTGAAATTGCTTAGCGGTTGAGACGGGTACCAAATGATCTTCGCTACCAAAGAGAAGCAATGTAGGAGGAGTCTTGTCAGATAGATTATGGAAAGGTGAGAGATCCTGATAATTGTTTTTAAATAAATTGGCCCATTTTCCATTGGAAATCGAATAAGATTTACAGTAACATCTAAAATCTTCTTCGATTAGTTTTTTGACACCAGCACCGTGATAACCGTTGGGGCCATTGTCAATGACAGGATTGAAAAGCACCATGGCTACTGGCGTTGGGTCAATAGAGAAATTGTCGTTAGATTCATTGATCGAGTTGAGTGTTCCTGTACCTGCCGCGATATGACCTCCTGCAGATCCCCCAGATGAAACAATTTTTTTGGGGTCAATATTGAATTTTACATGATTTTGTTTTAAAAAACGTAACGCACTGCGAGCGTCTTTGATGCAAGCAACAGGGCTGGTATTATGTTGGTTCTCAATGCGATATTCAAAGAGAAAACTTGTCAAACCTCTCTGTGAAAAATAAAGAGCTTGTCTCTGAAAATGGGTGTAACTTCCTCCCCTCCAACCTCCACCAAAAAAGAAAGCAATTGCACCAGTAGGCTCAATATTATCAGATTCTGCTGGATACCAATACACCTGCAAAGTATCATTGGACACGATTTTATAGTCCATCACTTCAAGGTTTTTTTGACTTTTGGGAATTTGAGACCAAGAAAAAGTTAACGACAAAATAAACAGAAAAACTATTTTTATTTTAAACATACACATTCAATTGAGAGGTTGATCAGAAGTTGGAATTAATATGGCACTCAGATCTAAGTCAGGAAATTCTTTGTCGATAGGAAACATGGGACGCTGGATTCTTTTATAATTTAGACGTTCAAGATCTTGATCGACTCCACCAGGAGTCAAAGCCATGTTCCACCCACCTTTGAGTTGGTATAGTTCTGGAACCAAATAGCCTATTTTTACGACTAAAATATCAGTCTCTCTTGGATTAAGATTCAATCGCGTGAAATCTTTTTCGTAATGATAAGGTTTTCTTTTTCGAGTAATAATGATCTTGACACTTCCCACTTGAACTACAACTTCAGTTTGAGCATGGACATCACCCTGTCGAATGGCCAGAACCGTTCCGTTCAATTTAATGGGAGGAGCAAAGCGATCGTCTACCATAGCTCCCACCGATCCAGAAACAACTGCCCCTACCCCAGCCTTGACCGCTTTATCTACAAGATCAGGACCAGGTAGTGAAGCATAAATTAGCTCCGGTCCTTTTTGAGTTTGAAAATCTGCTAGTGACAGTATTTTTTTTAAAGTCCAAGTTACATCCCCAGCTCCTCCAGCTGTAGGATTATCACCCATGTCACTAATAATGTATGGTTTATCCTTACTTGCTATAGCGAGTGAAATACTCTCATCGAATGTAGTAGTAGGAGCAACAAAAATAAATTGTTCTCTAACCTTCCAATAATACTGGGCAAGTTGTTCAGCACTCTCGACTACTGCTTTTTCATCATCTCCAGTTACCATCACAACACCGTGGTTTCTGGGCTCATCTGCCCAGGGATAGCCCATCCAAATTGCAGCGTCAAGAACACCCTCACGCGCCTCAACCTCCGGAACTTTGGCATACAAACTCCTTCCAGGTTCGATCCGAGTACTTGTTTTCTCTCCTGGCAACAATACAGGAACAGCAATCCATGCTTTATATTTTGGCTTCCCTTTTCCGTTTTCGAGTCGATCCAAAAGATTCTCCAATGCCCTTTGTTTAGAGATCAAGGCATCCTCATGCGGTGCCATTCTGTAACAGGTAATTAGATCAGATTGATGAGCAAGTCTTGGAGAAACATTCCCGTGTAGGTCCATTGAAGTTGAAATCAGAGTTTGACTTCCAACTACTGAACGAATTCTTTCGATCATATCCCCCTCTGGGTCGTCTAATCCTACAACACTCATCGCTCCATGAATATCAAAAAAGAGCCCGTCGTATGGGAGGTTTTTTTGGAGTTGCTCCAGCATTTTTTTCATCAAAGATTCGTAAGCTTCTCTTGTTACGATACCGCCTGGTAATGATTTTCCCCTCAGCGCAGGAAACCATTTACCCCTGTTTCTGTTTTGGCTCTCAGATGATAGAAATGGATAATTTTCAATAATCGCCTCACCGATCTGTGCATGAAAAGCCTCCTCGGTGGTTTGAGCAGGAGAAAAAGTACTGGATTCGATCCCTAAGCCTGCAATCGCTATTCTTGGCAAGGAATCAGAAGTGTTCGTATTGCAGCCAAGTAATGTCAGAGCAATGATGACAAAAGAAATGTATTTGGTAGATTTCACAGGATTTGAGTTTTGTTGATTCTTATTAAAATTCAACAAACAATTTAAAGAAATAAAATAGTTTTTTAAAATGAATGCATTTGAAGTTTGACGCTCTAACGTTTCTTCAACACAATAAAAACTTTGGGAAAGTGGTTGTTATTGACTACTTAGAAGCGTTTCTCTTTCTTTCGTTTTCGTCTAAAAAGATTTTTCGCAATCGCAAAAAACTAGGAGTTGCCTCAACGTATTCATCAGATTGTATGTATTCAAGTGCCTCTTCCAATGAAAACTTAATGGGAGGAGCTAAGCTTACCTTTTCATCACTCCCAGAAGCCCTTACATTGGACAGTTTTTTAGTTTTAGTCACATTGACAACCAAATCGTCCATCCTCGAGTTTTCCCCAATGACTTGACCTGTATAAACTTCCTCGTTGGGGAAAACAAAAAATTTACCTCTTTCTTGAAGCTTGTCCAAAGCATAGGGAATAGCACTTCCTTTTTCCATAGAAATTAAAGACCCATTGACTCTACTGGGAATTTCACCTTTGTAAGGTTGAAACTCCATGAATCGGTGATTCATTATCGCTTGACCAGCAGTATTGGTAAGCAATTGATTTCTCAATCCAATGATTCCTCTTGAAGGAATAATAAATTCACAAAGCATTCGGTCTCCCTTATTTTCTAGACTGATCATTTCTCCCTTTCTCAAGGTTACCATTTCGATGGCTTTACCAGAAAGATTTTCAGGTAAATCGATGGTCAAGGTTTCTATTGGTTCACATTTAACTCCATCGATATGTTTTATAATCACCTGTGGTTGTCCGATTTGAAGTTCGTAACCCTCTCTTCGCATGGTTTCTATTAAGACAGAAAGATGCATTACCCCACGTCCAAAGACCAGAAATTTATCTGCAGAATCGGTGACTTCTAATCTCAATGCCAGATTTCGTTCCAACTCTTTCTCTAATCGTTCTTTGATGTGACGAGAAGTAACGAATTTTCCATCTTTACCAAAAAACGGAGAGTCATTAATGGTAAAGAGCATGCTCATGGTGGGCTCATCAATTGCAATGGTAGGCAATGCTTCGGGCTCAAGAGCATCGGCTATCGTATCCCCAATATTGAAAGCCTCCAATCCTATGATGGCACAGATATCACCTGGTTCAACTTGATCGACCTTTCTTCTTCCCAAGCCATCAAAAACATTAAGTTCTTTAATTCTTGACTTGGTGATCTCTCCATTTCTGTCAACCAAACTGACATTCATATTGGTACTTAAAACACCGCGATTAAGCCTTCCAATAGCAACTCTTCCAGTATATGGAGAGTAGTCAAGTGAAGTAATCAGCATTTGGGTATTACCCGTTTTTATTTCTGGAGAGGGAACATGTTCTAATACCATGTCCAACAGTGGAGCAATAGAGTCTGAAGGAGTTTTCCAATCTTGTGCCATCCAATTATTTTTCGCGGAACCATAGACGGTCGGGAAATCCAACTGCCACTCCTCTGCTCCTAAATCAAACATCAAGTCGAAAACTGATTCATGTACTTCCTCTGGTCGACAATTTTCTTTATCGACCTTATTGATTACCACAAGAGGTTTTAATTTTAAGTCCAATGCCTTTTGCAAAACAAAACGCGTTTGAGGCATAGGGCCTTCAAAAGCATCAACCAGTAGTATGGCAGCATCAGCCATGTTCAGAACCCTTTCAACCTCTCCTCCAAAATCGGCGTGTCCTGGAGTATCAATGATGTTAATCTTGGTGCCTTTATAGTGAACAGATACATTTTTAGATAAAATAGTAATCCCTCTTTCACGTTCCAAATCGTTACTATCTAAAATCAGGTCTCCTTTGTTTTCATTATCCCGAAATAATTGACAGTGAAACATTATTTTATCCACGAGAGTAGTTTTTCCGTGATCAACATGGGCAATGATGGCAATATTTTTTATTTCAGACATGAATTCGAATTAACGAGCGCAAAGATAGTTTTATATCCTCATTTAAGACTTGATTAGGGATACTAATTCTAGCTTTTGACTGTATTGTGTAAAATGAGACATTCGTATTGTTCTGTCTTTGAAGTTGGAGAATCAAAAAATAAATTAAATTTGCTACAAACCAAACGAAATTTACACTTTGAAATCAAAGATTTTAGTAACGGGTGGACTGGGATACATCGGTTCTCACACCAGTGTTGAATTAATCCAACAAGGATTTGAAGTCGTTATTGTTGACAATCTTTCCAATAGCTCTGTAGAGGTTCTTGAAGGAATCAAAAAAATCACCGGGGTCTCCCCTGAGTTTATTGAAATGGATTTGAGAAACAAAAATAGTATAGATCGTTTGTTTGAAGAACATTCAAACCTAGCAGGAGTTATTCATTTTGCGGCTTCCAAAGCTGTAGGGGAAAGTGTTGAAAAGCCCTTGGAATACTATCATAATAATCTAGGTTCACTGATTTATTTACTGCAAGTAATAGAAAAAAAATCAAAGCCTTTTTCTTTTATATTCAGTTCATCTTGTACAGTTTATGGGCAGGCAGATCAACTTCCCATCACAGAACAAGCAGCCATCAAAAAGGCTGAGTCTCCCTACGGTAATACCAAACAGGTTGGAGAAGATATTTTATACGACACAACACAATCTAACAAACTGATTAAAGTAATTTCCTTGCGATATTTTAATCCCATAGGAGGTCACCCTAGTGTGGAAATCGGAGAACTACCCAAGGGAAAACCACAGAATTTGGTTCCTTTCATAACCCAAACAGCAGCAGGAATCCATGAAAAATTGAATGTTTTTGGTGATGATTACCCTACCCCCGACGGAACTTGTGTCAGAGATTACATTCATGTAGTCGATTTGGCTAAAGCCCATGTGGTAGGGCTTAAAAGAATGATCACTGATCAACAAACTGAAAATTTCGAAGTATTCAATGTGGGAACTGGAAAAGGTAATAGTGTTTTGGAGGTAATCAAAACATTTGAAAAAATCACTGGTGTTTCATTAAATTATGAGATTGTATCTAGAAGACAAGGTGACGTTATTGAAGCCTATGCAGATACAACCAAAGCCAATTCAATCCTTGGATGGAGATCAGAAAATGACCTTGAAGCGGCATTGAAAACCGCATGGAATTGGGAAAAAAAAATACGTAATCTTTAAAAAAATCTTATGAACTCAAGTTTTGAATTTTTGGACTATCTAATTTTTTTCATTTATGCACTGATTATTTTGGGCTTAGGACTTTGGGTGTCAAGAAATAAAGAGGGCGAGGAAAAAAGTGCTGAAGATTACTTTTTGGCTGGAAAATCACTTCCTTGGTGGGCCATTGGAGCCTCACTGATCGCAGCTAACATTTCTGCAGAACAATTTATTGGAATGTCTGGATCGGGTTTTGCTTTGGGATTGGCCATCGCATCTTATGAATGGATGGCAGCAATTACCCTAATTATTGTTGGGAAATATTTTCTACCCATTTTCATCGAAAAGAAATTATATACGATTCCTGAATTTGTCGAAAAACGCTTTTCAGCTCAACTCAAGACCATTTTGGCCATTTTTTGGATTTCCCTATACGTATTTGTCAACTTGGCTTCCGTAATGTATTTGGGCGGACTGGCTTTGGAGACCATCATTGGTGTGGACTTGGTTTACGCAGTAATAGGTTTGGCGCTTTTTGCTGCTGCCTATTCGCTTTATGGAGGATTAACAGCGGTGGCTTGGACAGATATTATTCAAGTTGTATTTTTGGTCTTAGGTGGTTTAGTAACTACCTATTTGGCACTCAATACAGTCTCTCAAGGTGAAGGTCTGTTTGAAGGCTTAAAATCTATTTATCACGCTGCTCCTGAGCGTTTTGAAATGATCTTGGATAAAAGCAATCCAGAATACAACAATCTTCCTGGAATAGGGGTATTGGTGGGAGGACTTTGGGTAGCCAATCTATACTATTGGGGTTTCAATCAATACATTATTCAACGAACCCTAGCAGCAAAGTCACTTGAGGAATCTCAAAAGGGAATTTTATTTGCCGCTGGACTAAAGTTAATCATTCCTTTCATCGTGGTAATTCCTGGAATAGCAGCCTATGTAATTGTAAATGATCCTGAAATTTTAGCTAGTTTAGGAGAAAAAGGGTTGATGAATTTACCTGCGGAAGGAAAGGCAGACAAAGCCTATCCTTGGTTGATGCAATTTTTACCCGTAGGGTTTAAAGGATTGGCATTTGCAGCCCTTGCAGCGGCTATCGTATCCTCTTTGGCTTCAATGCTGAATTCTACCTCTACCATCTTCACAATGGACATCTACAAACAATTGATTGATAAGAACGCAAATGACAAAAAGACCGTTAGAGTTGGAAGAATCTCTGCTGCAGTAGCTCTAATAATTGGTGCCACCATGGCTCCCCTCCTAGGAGGCATTGACCAAGCCTTTCAGTTCATCCAAGAGTACACTGGTATAGTTAGTCCAGGAATCCTAGCAGTATTTATTTTGGGATTGTTCTGGAAAAAAACTACCAATAAGGCAGCCATATGGGGAGCATTGAGCTCCATACCTATTGCCATGTTCCTAAAGGTAGGGTCTAAAGGCTGGGTCAAAGAAACCTCACTAGAGTCATTCTTTCCCGATCTTCCTTGGATGGATCAGATGGGCTTGACCGCGCTTTTAACAATGGCAGTGATTGTCATTGTGAGTTTGAGACAAAACAAAGGTGCTGAGGATGCTAAAGCCATTCAATTGAATAAAGGAGTATTCAAAACTTCACCCTTATTTAATATAGGTGCATTTGCCACATTAATATTATTGACCGCTGTATATTCATTCTTCTGGTAATTTTATTTAAAAATTTGATTATTTAATTACTGGGATTGTGATCTGTAAATTGGCACGGGTTTGCTGAACTCTACTTTAAAAAGCTTCACATAGAAGGTTCTGTAAAGTATACCCCAGTAAAATTGGCTCAATTAGAATTGAATATAGTTATGGGTATTTAATTCAGTTGATAAAACTCATCTGAAAATATTTTCAACAACAATCCCAAGACGCTATAGTTTGATTAATCATATTCAAATCTATATTATTTCTTCTTTATCAAAAAAGTATTGTGAAGCCTTTATTGCTAAATAAATTATTCGATCAACGTATGGATCAGACGATCTACTTTTTTAAAAACAAATCAAGATTGATTTGTTTTTGCGGTGAATTAAGGGCAAAAAAAAACTCCCACTAGAAGTGGGAGTTTATGAGGAAGGGACATCAGGGTTTATTCAACCACTTTGATCTCCACTTTTCTTTCAAACTCAACTCTTCGGTTGGCCATTCTTCCTTTCGCAGTTTTGTTGTCTGCTGATGGTCTGGTTTCTCCGTAAGCTGCTGTTTCCAATCTTGAAGCATCAACGCCTTTTGCAATAAGAGCCTCTTTGACACTATTTGCTCTCTTTTCGGATAGTTTTTGATTGTATGCCATGCTGCCATCACTTGAGGCGTGACCTTCGATTAAGATGGTAGCATTTGGATATGAGTTTAATAATTCAAACAACTCATTAATCTTAGCATTCGAAGCATCCGTGATTTGAGAACTGTTTACTACGAATAACAAAGTTGAATTTTCACCATCTAAGAAAGCTAAAAGCTTTTCTGGAACGGCTGGACAACCGTTGTTAGCGGCGTTTCCTGCTTCGTCTGGACATTCATCATCTTTATCAGCAACACCATCTCCATCACGATCATCCCATGGACAACCGTTGTTGGCAGCATCACCAGCTTTTTCAGGACATTTATCTACGTTGTCAGCAAGACCATCTCCGTCAGAATCAGGACAACCGTTCATTTCAACAGAACCTGCTGCATCAGGACAAGCATCGTCTTTGTCAGCAACGCCATCTCCATCAGCATCAGGACAACCATTTAATTCGGCAGTTCCTGCTTCTTCGGGACAAGCATCTTTGTTATCAGGAATTCCGTCTCCATCAGTGTCAGGACATCCTTCAAATTCTTTCAAACCTGGAACTTCTGGACAGATATCTTTTTTGTCAGAAACACCGTCTTGATCAGTATCTTGAGCACCAAATACATAACTAAATCCAACAACATGCTGTAAGTGGTTGTAACTTCCTTTTTCGTTTGAAGATTTGTAAGAGGTGCTTACGTTCAAATGAAATTTATCGGAAAGTTGATATTTTAAACCTACACCTCCAAGATATGTTCTACCAGCGCCAGTAGAGGGAAATAATCCATCAGAATCAGTTTCTTTACCAAAATTTGACAAGCCGTAACCTGCGAACAAATATGGATAAATATCTCCTTCAGAAATATTGTATTTAATTATGGCCTCTACTGAAGAATAGTCAAGGTCAGAACCACCCACTTCGAGTGAATTCATGCTATACTGGGCACCAATTGAAAAGCCACCCGCAATGTACCTAGACAAACTGAGGGAGGGAACGCCAAAGCCTGTATTAGAATCTACTGAATCATCTTGAACACTCACTAAGTTGGCACCTAAACTGACCGCCCAGGGACTGTCAGAGGTTTGAGCAGTAGCAACGAAAATTGTTGCTAAGCTAAAAGTCATTATGGTTAATATTTTATTCATCATTCAAATTTTCACAAATTTAATAAATAAATTTTAAAAAGATATGCGTGATTCTAACTAAATCAAACATCACAAATATCTATGGCTTTTTGTAAAGATTCAAGTGGCTGATTACTTTTAGGAATAAACTCCTGTGCAACATAACCCTTGAAGCCTGTTGCTACGATGGATTTCATTATGGCTGGATAAAATAATTCTTGTGTTTGGTCTAACTCATTTCTACCTGGAACTCCCGCAGTGTGGTAATGTCCAATGTATTGATGATTGTTGTTTATGGTTCTGATCACATCTCCTTCATTTATTTGCATGTGATAAATATCATAAAGCAATTTAAAGTTCTCGGATCCCAATCTTTTACTTAATTCGAAACCCCAAGAGGAATTATCACACATGTAATCGTGATGATCCACTTTTGAATTCAAAAGTTCCATTTGAAGAATTACTCCTTTTTTTTCAGCATGGCTGAGGATTTTCTTAATACCCTCCACACAATTGTCCATACCTGTTTCGTCATCAACATCTCTCCTGTTACCAGAAAAACATATCAAATTTTGATAGCCTGCATCGGACACCATATCAATGTGTTTGATGTAACTATCCACCAGTGTACTGTGATATTGCTTATCGTTCCAACCTTCTGTCAAACTGATTTCTGCTCCGTTACACATGGATGAAGTTAAATTATGTTTTTTTAAAATAGACCATTCCTTAGGCCCTATTAGATCAATTCCCGTAATTCCCATTGACTTTACCTTAATGGCAAATTCCTCCAGTGGGATTTGACTGTAGCACCACTTACACACCGAATGATTGATGTTTCCTTTCATATTATTGTGATTAATATTATTAGTATCTGTTTGACCCTGAAATTGTAGTTGGTCGATCAAAGGCAAACCCAAGCCAGTCCATGTGATCTGCTTTAATAGTGTTCTGCGTTGATTATTTGATTTTTTTTTCATGAATTCATCTGACTTTACTACGTATGACAATATTGTGAAGTAGTTTATTGGATAATTTTTTTAAATATACTCCCAATCTTTCTTTTCCGCCAAAAGAAACTTCCCATTTTTTTTGATCGATTGCCTTTATCATTTTACGAACAAAATTGGTGACTTTCATTCCTTTTCTAGTTGCCAAATCATCCTCACCCAAAACACCACCATCTCCTCTAAAAGCATTTTTGGCAATGGAAGTTCGAACAAAACCAGGGCAAATCATAGTCACGAATATGTTGTCTTTTTGATGTTCCATTCTAAGTACATCAAAAAACCCATGTAAAGCGTGTTTTGCCGCCGCATAGCCCGACCTGAAGGGAGATCCATATTTACCCATAACACTACTTACAACCACATAATGCCCATATCCTTGTTTTAAAAAAAATGGCAGGAGTGCACGGCTGAGAGCAACGGTTCCAAGGTAATCGATTTCTATAAGCTTCTTGAAAACCTCGAATTGAGTTTCCACAATTAAAGACCGCTGACTCACACCTGCGTTGTTGATCAAAACATCAATTCTTTTAAAAAAATCATATGCTTTTTTGACATTCGCGACTGCAGAATCAAAATCATTTAGGTCTAAAGGAAGAATTTTTATATTTTTTGAGTTCACACAAACGGACTTTACTTTTTCCAAGGCTGAAACATTTCTAGAAGATAAAATAAGTTTCACTCCCCTTTGAGCATAAACTTTAGCTAATTCAGCTCCAATTCCAGAAGAGGCACCAGTAATCCAAATTACTTTCTCATCAGTCATTTTCTGTTTTTTTGATACCAAGCAGCTACTCTAGCAATTGCATTTTGTTCAATGTCTTTCCAAAATAGATTGATGTCGGCAAAATGATAATCACTAATTAAAGACATAAAAAACCGGCCAGGAATATTGGGAAGGGAAGTCCATAACAATCCATCGATCACCTTCACTTGAAGGCTTTGGGGATAAATTTCCAAGTCTTTACTCAATACTCCTTTATGATTGACAGTAGTTGAAATGCTTTGAAGGTTCCAACTGATGGGGTTGGTCGTTACCCCTCCCCTAAACCAATCGTCATATTTCTTGGGAAGCTTGTTCATTTTGTAAGCATTCCAACTTACAAATCCGCCAGTAGCATCTGGTTTTTGTAATGGTTTGATAGATTCGAACTCATCTGGCAAGACTCGGGTTCCAATAAGATAAGCTGCCACCAACTGATTCTGTAAAGGCTTCTGATCGAAAAACTCCTTGATCAATCTCTTGGCATGCATACTGCCTTGACTGTGAGATGCAATGATGATTGGCTTTCCGCTGTTGTAGTGTTTAAGGTAATACTGAAAGGCATTTTTTACATCTTGATACGCCAATTCCCAAGCTTGTTTTCCAGCTTCACTAGGCGTTTCTGTAAATATTCTATAGTGAGTTTGTCGATAAAAAGGGACGTATAAATCTCCTGCATTGAGCCATGCCGAAGCCTGATACTTGATCGCTATTTGAAAAACATCTTGTCGTATTAAGGGATTCCATATGTCAGCATTCCAATCTTTTAATTTTTTATCGGAGTAAAGCGTAGGGTAAACATAAAAAACATCAGCTTTATTTTTGTTTTCGATTTGTTTGAATTTTTTTAGTGAGGCAGGGTACTTCCCTGGAAGCACAGCCCAGCTTTTGGATAATTTGTAATCAGGTGGAGTTGGGACAATTTTGAGAGTATGGGTTTTGGACTGTTTTAAAGCACTGCAACCTAAAGTACAGTAAAAAGTAATACTCAAAAAAATGTAAAATTTACAAGAGGTTTTCATCAACTTGAGTCTAATACCTTAGTTATTTTAATTGGTAAAGTTATTATATTTACTAAGATTTAAAACTTACTCCCTTATTACAAAAAAACATGAAAAATTTACATTTCCCATTTTTAGTAACACTATTGTTGATTTCCTTGGCATGCAATGAATCTAAAGAAGAAAAGATTAAAATCAATCTCAATGCCAAAAGTAATAGTAATACTTCAGGTGTAATCACCTTTACAGAAAAAAAAGGCATTGTAAGTTTGGAGGCTCACATTTATGGATTAACACCAGGGACCCATGCAATCCACCTTCATGAAAAGGCTGATTGCTCCTCACCTGACGGAAAGTCCACAGGAGGTCACTGGAATCCAACTTTCGAGCCCCACGGAGCATGGCAAAGCGATGCTGGATTTCACCGTGGTGATATCGGAAATTTTGATGCGGATGAAAACGGTCACGGGATGGTCAGTTTTTCAACAGATCTGTGGTGCATTGGCTGTGACGATCCCACCAAAAATATTATAGAAAAAGCTGTAATCGTTCATCAAGGAACTGACGATCTGATTTCTCAACCTTCTGGTGCCGCTGGTGCCAGAGTAAGTTGTGCAGGGATCATTCAATAATCCCCTAAAAACAAAATCTACCACTCTCTTTTTTTGTTGAGTTGTTCTTCGTTTTTTAATTCCTCCTCTGGAATTACTTTCAGAAATGAAGGGTGTTGTTCAATTGCATATTCTATTTTTTCAATAATGGACTCAACAGACTCATTATCGTAGTCAATCTGCAAAGGCTCTTTTATTTCCATAGACTGGAGAATTCCCCTTTTTTTAATTCTGATTCCCTTTTTGTCAAACGATCTCCTGAAACCATCGATCACAATAGGTACAACAACAGGCTTGTACCGTTTAATGATATGAGCAGTTCCCTTTCGCAGAGGTTTAAAGGGGGTTGTTGTTCCTTGGGGAAAAGTTATTACCCAGCCATCATCTAGAGCCAAACCTATGTTAGAGATATCACTCATTTTTACCCGACGGTTGATTTCCACACCTTTTTCTCTCCAAGTGCGTTCAATGGACACCGAACCTGCATAGGCTAAAATTCTGGGTAAAAAACCAGCTTTCATGGTTTCTTTGGCAGCAACAAAATATATATTGAGTTTGGGATTCCACAAGTAACCAATATTCTTTATTGAATCAATGCGACCACTTAGGCTGGCATTAAAAACGTGAAACATTGCCACCACGTCAGCGAAATAGGTTTGATGATTGGAGACAAATAAAACATTCGTTTCAGGCAATTGCCGAATCACCTCAGAACCCTCCACTTTGAGTTGATTGAATCCTCTATACCGCCTGTGGGATATTCCCCCCATAATACGGATGAGCCATTTTTTTAAAAATAAATAATGCCCAAATGGGTTTTTTTTGAACATCTCCTTTGTCAATTTTGCAAAGCAAATATAAACTATTTGCAAAGTCCAGTAGTCAATAAAATTTTAAATTCTGACAAGATCATGGCAGTGGCTCCCCATACTTGGTGATCATCGAAGACATAGGTAGGAACTTCAATTTCGTTTAGAGAAGAAGCCAACTGTTTTGTCATAACAGCTTGTTTTTCTATCAAATCTTTTAAAGAGATTTTTATAATTGCATTTACCTCAGTCGGATCTGGTTTAAAATCACATGGAGTGTAAGATAACCCGACGAAAGGACTGATTAAAAAGTTACTGGGAGGCACATATAGCTTGGAGAGCGCTCGAACGAATTCAACCCTACTGGGAGGGAGTCCTACCTCTTCATGAGCCTCCCTAAGGGCAGTATCCCATAAACTATCATCTTGGATTTCGGGTTTGCCACCAGGGAAACTAATTTGACCCGAATGAGCTCCCTCATAAACATTGCGTTGAATTAAAACAAAATTCATCTCGCCCAAAAAAGATGGCGAAAGGTGCAATAAGACAGCAGCATTTTTTGATTTTATTTTTGTAGAATCTAATTTTTGCAACTGCTTCATTCGCAAAGGAGGAGCCAATAGAGAATGGGCATTATCTGCTGGTAGATCATTTTCCTTTAACTTTGCAATTAGACTTTTAAAAACGGTTAATTCCATGAAAAATATATTTTTCGTTCTTAGCGTTTCAATTTTTTTAATCTCTGGCTGTAAGGAAAAATCAGTAAAGAATTCGGTAAAAGTCAAAGTTCATGAAAAAAAACAAGTAAAAAAAACTGAGCCCAAACAAGAAAAAAAAATCTATCTAGACGACAAAAATGCAATTCCTTTTTTTTACGAATACGCTCAAAAAAACAAAGAGGACAAAGTAAGGATCATTACCAAATACGGAAACATTGACATAAAATTATACCAAAACACCCCCTATCACAGAGCAAATTTCGTTTATCTCACCAAAAAAAAATATTTTGACGGCACCATGTTTCATAGGGTAGTACCAAATTTCATCATCCAAGGTGGAAATTCTGACAATCGAAAAATTGCAAAAAAAAGAAATGAAATTGGTCGCTATCTACTTCCCCCTGACACCAAAAAAGGGCACTCGCATCACAGGGGAGTGATTTCTATGCCCAGTAGTGAAATTGATAACCCCTATAAACTTGCCTCTCCCTATGAATTCTTCATCGTTCAACAATCTCCGGGAGCTTACCACTTGGATGGGAATTACACTGCATTCGGTGAAGTCATCAGTGGAATGGATGTTGTGGACCAAATCAACAAACTTGAGGTTGATAATCGAGAAATGCCTATAAGCAATATTTATATGAAGACAGAAATAATAAGATAATCTCAAATTTGATTTTATTTTTTCAGTTATTCAAAAACAAAATTTATGATATTTATTAAAAAATAATTTTATCTTATTATATTTGTTTATATAATAAATAAAACTAATGACTCTAACGCAACTTCACTACATGACTGCGGTCGCTGAATATGGAAACTTTACTTTAGCGGCAGAAAAATGCTTTGTAACCCAACCTACTTTAAGCATGCAAGTTCAAAAACTGGAAGAAGAGTTGGAGGTGAAAATCTTTAACCGATCTACCAAACCCATTGGATTGACTGATATCGGTAAAAAAATATTGGTACAAGCCAAAAAAATAACCGAGGAAGCAAACCGAATGCAAGATATCGTATCTACAGAAAAAGGGTTTGTAGGTGGTGAGTTTAGATTAGGAATCATCCCAACGGTAATGCCTACGCTGCTACCCATGTTCCTGAATACATTTATTAAAAAGTACTCCAAAGTAGATTTGAAAATTGAGGAAATTACCACCCAAAACATCATCAAGTTGTTGGAAGAAGGGCAACTGGATGCAGGAATTGCTGCTACTCCTCTTGGGATGGATCATATATTGGAACTTCCTCTTTACCACGAACCCTTCGTCGGTTATATTCCTGAGGGAAATCCACTACACAATGTGGAACAAATTGAAATTGGTGACTTGGACATGATCGACCTTTTGGTCCTAGAAGATGGACACTGTTTCAGGAATCATGTTTTGAATCTTTGCCAAATCAATCGAATTGAAAACAATCCCTTTGATCTTAAAAGTGGAAGTTTCGAAACATTAATCAATTTGGCAGATGAGGGATTAGGCATGACTTTATTACCTTTTCTCAACGGCAATTCCCTTACCGAACTAAAAAAGAAAAATTTAAGGTTTTTTCCCGAACCAGCTCCAGCTCGTGAAGTCAGTCTGATTCACTACAAAAGCCAACTAAAACTCCCAGTGATCAACGCACTAAGGTCAACCATTAGCAGCATTATCAGAGGTGCTATCAAATTTGAAAATATAAAAGTAATTACTCCAGAGAAAATCTAATAGGAGTATTGAAAACGGACAAGTAACTCAGGTTGAGTTTTAGAAAAAGCCAAAGCCCAACGATAGAGTCTAACTCCTTCATTTTTGGGCAATAAACTCATAGCTTTGTTCAATTCTTTTTCAAAAAGAGAGGGGTCGAAGCTGACTTTTCGGAGAATACTTTTATAGAAAAAGTATGCCGAAGATGTTTTAAATCTACCAATCATAATTCTAAAATCAATACTGTAAATATATTTTTTTTGAATTAAGTCATCTGTTGCAGAAATGTTAAATTTCAACCTCTAAAGAAGTTAAAATTACAGCATATAAAAACCACCACAATAAAACTTAAAGTGGTGGTAAATTTTTATTTGTAAAGCTACTATATTTCTGGTGTATTGAGCTTGGCAATAGAAGCCTTAATTTCTGCCTCAGAAAGTTCGTGTTTTACAATATTTCCTGCAAAATAGTCCTCATAAGCTTTCATGTCAAAATTACCGTGACCACACAAATTGATCAATATGGTTTCCGACTTGCCTTCCAGTTTACAGCGCTCTGCCTCGGCTATAGCAGTTGCTATTCCATGAGTAGCCTCTGGAGCAGGGATGATTCCCTCTGCTTGTGCAAACTTAACTCCAGCATCAAAGACTTCCAAGTTATCGTGTGCTCTGGCTTCAATCAATTTATCTTTGAGCAATTGACTCACTATGACTCCTGCACCATGATAACGTAAACCACCTGCATGAATGGGAGCAGGGACAAAATCATGGCCTAAAGTGTACATTGGTAATAAAGGCGTCATTCCTGCTGTATCTCCAAAATCGTATCGAAATACTCCTCTGGTGAGTTTAGGGCAAGAGGAAGGCTCACTGGCAATACATCGGATGGATTTACCTTCGTCGAAGTTCAGTCTAAGGAAAGGAAATGCCAAACCAGAAAAATTAGACCCCCCGCCAAAAGGCGCAATGACAATATCAGGAAGGTCGCCCGCTTTTTCCATTTGCAAAATAGCTTCTTGGCCAATGATGGTTTGGTGTAATTTTACGTGGTTCAAAACACTCCCCAACGCATATTTTGTATGTTCATCGGAAGCTGCCCTTTCTATAGCCTCAGAGATTGCAATTCCAAGAGAACCTGTGGTATTGGGGTCCTCTGCTAAAAACTTTTTTCCGATTTCAGTAGCCTCAGAGGGAGATGGAAAAACCTTCGCACCCCAAGTATTCATCATTACTTTTCTATAGGGTTTGTGAAGAAAAGATAGCTTAACCATATACACCTCACATTCAATGTCGAAATGTTGGCAGGCAAAACTTAGCGCACTCCCCCACTGTCCTGCCCCAGTTTCGGTTGTAATTTTTTTAACACCTTCTTTTTTATTGTAATACGCCTGAGCGACTGCGGTATTGGGCTTGTGTGAACCCGTAGGACTGACTCCCTCGTATTTGTAATAAATTTTGGCAGGAGTATCCAATTTTTTTTCAAGATTATAAGCCCTGTATAAAGGGGTGGGTCGCCACATGGAATAAATATTCCTTACCTCATCAGGTATATCAACATATTTATCCATACTCACCTCTTGTTTGATCAATTCCATGGGAAACAAGGGGGCTAATGCCTCTGGACCAATAGGCTCCATTGTTCCCGGATTTAAGGGAGGTAGGGGTTTGTTTGGCATATCTGCAACCACATTGTACCATTTGTCTGGTATTTCTTTTTCACTGAGGGTTATTTTTCGTTCCATAAATGATTAGTTTTTTTCAATGTACAAAATTCCTTAATAATTGTTCCAAATTATACCAATCGAGGATTTGCAATTTTTTGATTTAATCCTATCTTTGCGCACCTATTGAAATACTGAAAAAGAATTGTTTCGGGGTGTAGCGTAGCCCGGTCATCGCGCCTGCTTTGGGAGCAGGAGGTCGCAGGTTCGAATCCTGCCACCCCGACAATTATAATACCAGTGGTCTTTTTGACCTATTCGGGATGTGGCGCAGCCTGGTAGCGCACACGCATGGGGTGCGTGGGGTCG
>JAYNHF010000021.1:0-26033 GCA_038107695.1 Flavobacteriaceae bacterium
TATAACGCTCCGTTGTCTTTGTTGAATTATGTCCTAATAACCCCTGAATGAGACGGATATCGGTACCTTTATTCAATAGCGGAGTTGCAAAAGAATGCCTTAGCATGTGAGGATATACTCTTTTTTTAAAAACTATTCTTTTGGTTTCAGTAGTAGCCTGTGCCTTTATCAACACAGTCAACTCCTTGTCATAAGTAAAGCATGCTTTGACAATGGCATGATGTTTATAAACAGCGGAAATTGTCCGTAGGTTTTTCATGACAGTAGTGCAGATTTGGGGTTCTGCTTACCACTAAGATAATAAAAAAACAAAACCGCTTTTTGAGCGGTTTTGTTAAAAATTAAAAGTATGGATTAAACCTTAGCGATCAAGCCGGCAAGATAATTTCCAACTTCTAAGGTTTTATAGGCTTTTCCATTGCCTTCTATCAAGTCTTCAGTAACGATCCCTTCGGCAAGGGACTGATCGACTGCCTTTCGGATCAGGGCACCTTCCTGGTGTAACGGTTTGTGCAAACAGCGTTTTAATGCAGCTTTAGCTTTTGTTACCACCTATTAATATTCTTGCACTAATACCTCTGTCGGTATTTTTAAGGTATTACTTAATTTTCTGATCATATTTAATGTCAGTTTTCTTTTTTTGTTCAAAACTTCACTTACTCGACTTGCAAAACCTACGACTTCTGCAAGTTCTTTCTGCTTCATATTCATTTGTTCCATTCGAAACTTAATGGCTTCAATAGGGTCTGGCATCCCTAATGGAAAATGCTCGTCTTCGTATTTTTCTATCAAAATACTTAAGACTTCTGCTTCATCTCCTTTGGGAGTATTTTCGGGAGCATGAAAAATATGCTCCATTCTTACCAGAGCATTGTTGTAGTCTGTTTCTGTTTTTATAGCTTTTATAACCATTTCAAATTACATTTACATCTATTTTATCATATTCTTTGTGTGTACCAACAAAGCGGATAAATAACCATTTTCTATTGAAATTTATTTCAACAACCAAACGATACTTGTTGCCACAAATATTAAAAATCACCCTGCTGTTTTTGAGAATACTTGCCGAAGCATACGCTTGTTTAATCTCATTAGGACTATTCCATTCAGCTTTCAATGTTTCTCTGTACCACGACAGTAGTTGCTGTTCGCTATCGGGATATATTTCCCAAAACTCTCGCAATGTACGTTTGGCAATAACTCTCAGAGCTCATTATTTGTTGTAAAGATAATTAAAAAATTACCAATTTGGTAACTTTTTAATTGTCGATTTTTTTCTTCTTAGATTCAATTGTCAGTGCGAGAAATTGAATCTACCAAACATTGTTTTACAATGCTTACTATATTTATACAAGTTAATTGCTTGAGGGAAAGATGATTTTGGAGGCTTCCAAAAAGTAAGGCAGTGCCGCTTCTTCATGATTCATACCCTCCAATGGGACATAACGAATGTCACCTCCCTGGGCTTGTATGCGGTCACGGGTGATTTCCGAATTGGAGGGATACACATAATCATCTGTTGTGCCGTGAAAAAGGGTAATGGGTGCTGAGGGTTTCCAATCGAATACATCATTTTGTGCAAGCACATCCAACAGGACTTTGTCCGTTCCGTTAAGGATATTGTCAATGAAGTCTTTTTTTAGGAGTTTTTGGGGGTTGGGGTCGATCAGGGAGAGGTCCACGGGTTTGTCGATCTCTCCTAACTGTGACAATTGGTTTGAGTAAGGTTCATTAAGATAAAAATCTAAGGGTCTTTGTAAAGAGGGAAACATGCTGTTAAATACCTCCAATACCCATACATAGGAGCCTAGAAAGGGCAAATCTTTATCTTGGGATAGGATTTCCTTGGTAAACTGGGTGATGTTGTAAGCCCCAGCTGCAGGAATAGAATGTGTCACGGTCAATTGATTTTCCTCTTCGATCTTTTGATGTAAGGCCATGGTCGCATGACCTCCTTGGGAATAGCCCATTAGAAATAGTTCATCATTGGTTTGAATCTCTTCTCGCTCCAAATATTCGAGAACAGCCAAAAGAAAATCATAGGTAGATTGGGCAGTATTTTCTTTGTGTTGGTAGGGATGCTTTTTGTCTGCTGTATGACCGTAGCCCACATAATCGGAAATGGCTACTACAGACCCAAAACCAGCAAATAGTGAAGCTAAGGTCAATTCATTGGATCCCAAAACACTATTGGACGGAGCATCACTGTCATCACTTAGGGTTCCGTGTTGAACCGAGACCAGTGGTTGATTTCCATCAGTGGACTGAGGAATCATGAGCATGCCAGATGCTTGGACAGGTTCGTTGTTTTGATCCACAGTATTGTAAATGATTTTAATCCCACGTATGTCACTAAAAGTTTTGTCCCCCCATGTTTCTGAGAAAGCAGTAGCAAAAATTTGTAAAAGCACACCGGTGAAGGTTAATCTTTGTTCATCACTGACAATGTGCAATGGCTTTTCTGTAGTTTGCTCCTCAGGATTGGAATCCTTTTGACAAGCCGTCAGTACGATGAATAGTAATGGAATTAGGTAGATTTTTTTTATCATTGGTAATTATTTTGGCGACTCAATTTATCTTAGGACAGTTGTCGGATCAATCCTTCTTGAGCCGATGATGCCACCAACAAACCATCGCGATCAAAGATAGAGCCACGAGAAAAGCCTCGAGAATTGGAAGCGCTGGGGCTGTCCATGGCATAGAGTAACCACTGATCAAGCGAAAAAGATCGATGAAACCACAAGGCGTGATCGATACTGGTGTAAAAAGTAGGCCCTTGACTCAATTCTTTTTTGTGGGGTAAAGTGGCGGTGCGCAACAGGCCATAATCGGAAATGTAAGCCAACAATTGGTGTTGAAGAGCCCTACCAAAAGGGGTAGCTTCCTTGGAGCGAAACCAGTAATTGCTTTCGGCTGGGGCATCGATATCGTCTCGAAGGGTGAGTTTTTCTACGGGTCGAAATTCAATGACTTCGGGCTTGATCTTTTTAAAACGATCGAAAACCTTGGGGTCGGTGTTCTGCACCTCCAACTGCTCCAAATCACTCAATAATTTTTCTGGGGGGATGTAATTGGGCATTGAAAATTGGTGATCAACCCCATTTTGTTCGAGTTGAAAAGAGGCCGCCATATTGAAAATGGCCCGACCTTCTTGAAAAGCCACTACCCTGCGAGTGGTAAAACTTTTTCCATCTCTGATGATGTCAACTTCGTAGGTGATGGGCATATCCAAGTTGCCTCCCAAGATAAAATAGCCGTGCAGAGAGTGGGCAAAACGATCCTCTGGAACCGTTTGATAAGCCGCATTGAGGGATTGCGCCAAAACCTGCCCCCCAAAGACCCTTCCCCAAGAGGTTTGAAAGTTTTGGCCCTCAAAAGTGTTGTCTCCTCTTTTGTCCAAGGTAATCAAGTCGATCAATTCCTGAATGTGCTTCATCCTCTAGCTTTATGTTTTTCAAACTCGCAGCAAGTTAGGGTAAAATTAATAATCCCCACCCGCATTGCTGTTTTGAACAGATGAATTCCAATGGCGGTGAAGGTCTTCCAACTGCTTCAATTTTTCGGATTGGACCGATGACAAATCGTTTTCTTCTGCACTGTCTTGGCTAAGGTCAAAAAGCTGTTTAGCCCCGTCAGAAATGCCGTACAACTTATGATCATTGTCGATCAAGGCGTATTGTTTTGCAAATTTAAAGGCCAAGGGTTGGGTTCTTTTTTGTTTTTGACCCCTCCAATAAGGAATGAGGTTCTCGCCATCATAAGGGCGTTGGTATTTTTGAAGGTCAATCTCCAAAATGCTTGCAATGGTCGGGAAATAGTCGGAGGTGAAGCAAGGGACATCGACTTGGGTTCCTGCTTTGATTTTTGCAGGCCACTCTACAATTCCAGGCACCCTGATGCCACCTTCGTACAAACTCCTTTTTCTACCTCGCAAACCCTTGGTAATGCCTTGTGCCCTTCCATAGGGTATGTTTTTATCTCTTACTTTAAGTGAAGTTTCAGGGCCATTATCGGAAGTGTAAAAGACCAAAGTGTTATCGGCAATCCCCAGGCTTTTGAGTGTACTCCTTAAGCGACCCACCTGTTCATCAAGTGCTGAAAGAACCCCGTAATACTCTTGTTGATCTTCACTCAATTCGGAGTACAGGGATTTGTATTTTTCTCCGGTCAAAACAGGTAAATGAGGAGCATGAAACCATACGATGGACAAAAAGGGTTGACCTTTGGCTACGGATTGCTCGATGAAAGGTATTACGCGATCCATAATGACTCTGGAGTCGTCTCCCTCCAAGTTGTCATGGACCCGCTTGCCAGGGCCGCTCCAGTAATAAGTTCCAAAGGGACTCCCTTCGGTCAAAGTTGCTTTGACATCTTCAGACGACTGTGGGGGTGTAATCATGGGATCCCACGTGGGTACCTTGGACTCGGTTGAAAAACATACATCAAAACCGTGATCCCATGGAGGTGCATAGTGTTTGTCGTTTTGTTTTTTTCCACCGCGATAGGCATCCAATACTTCTCGGCTGAGGGTTCCCAAATGCCATTTACCAAAATGACCGGTGCGATAGCCCTTTTCCTTTACCATTTCTGCCAGTGTAATTTCTTGATCTTTGATATGTCCGCAATTGGCACTGCAAATCCCCATTCGGGAAGGATGCCTTCCTGTCATCACACTGGCGCGGGTAGGGGAACAAACCGATCCCGCTGAATAAAAACGTGAAAATACTGCCCCGTTTTGTGCCATGGCATCCAGATGGGGTGTCTTTAGATGAGGGTGTCCGTTGTAACCCACATCGCCCCAACCCTGATCGTCAGCCATGAGGATTACAATATTGGGAGGAGCAGACTGCTGACAAGACAGCACGAAGAAAATAGTAAGTACACTGAAGATAATTTTCATCTTTGGACTGCTTTGAAATAAAAAAACCTTTTTGGTGGAGCATCAAAAAGGTTTTTTACTAATTATATTTGTGTTTAGCGATTGAGATAACTTTGAATAAACTGCTGATCCAGTTCTTCTGAATCACCATATTTTTCTCGCATCTCATCAAATCTTTTGTGCATCATTTGCTGTACATCGGCATAGTTTGGATCGTCGTAAATATTGTTCATTTCTGCGGGATCCTTTTCCAAATCGTACATTTCCCAAACGTCGATATCATAATAGAAATGCATCAGTTTGTAACGATCGGTTCTTACGCCATTATGTCTTTTGACCATGTGAACTGAAGGGTATTCGTAGTAGGTATAATAGATCGCATCGCGCCATTCACTACTTTCCTTACTGACCACTTTTCTGAAAGATGCTCCCTGCATATCCTCAGGTATGTTGATACCGGCATAGTCCAAGAAGGTCGGAGCAAAATCGAGATTTTGAATGAGTTGATCGATTTTTGTACCCGCTTGGATTTCTTTGGGATAACGCATCAAAAGGGGAGTTCTCAAAGACTCTTCGTACATGAATCTTTTGTCAAACCAGCCGTGTTCACCGAGGTAGAATCCTTGATCGGAGGTGTAAACGACGATGGTGTTTTCTGCCAATCCGTTTTGGTCAAGATAGTCCAGTACTTCTCCAACTCCGTCGTCCACGGACTGAATGGTTCTGAGGTAATCTTTTAGATAACGATTGAACTTCCAAAGGGCCAATTCCTTTCCTTCAAGCTTGGCTGCTTTGAAAGCATCATTTTTGGGAGTGTAGGCATTGAGCCAAGCCTCACGCTGTTCAGGGGTAAACCGCTCTAGCTCTCTATTGAAACGGGTTTCTCTGCCGTAGGGGTCGACAAGGAATTTAAAATCATGTCCCCAACGACCGTGACCTCCGTTGCCGTGGGAGGCTGCAATTTGCTCTTCGGTTGCAGCAATCAACATTTCTTGTGCTGCTGCTGCTGGCCGCCCTTCGTAATTGTCAAAAAAATTGGCAGGGGGGTCAAAGGTTTTGTCATCGAAAAGGGTCAAATATTTTTCTTCTGATTGCCAATTTCTATGAGGTGCCTTTTGATGGTACAACAATAAAAAAGGCTTGTCTTGGTCTCTTTTATTTTTGAGCCAATCCAAACTCAATTTTGTGGTTATGGTGGTTACATAGCCTTGAATTCGTTCTTTTACTCCATCGATGATGAAATCGGGATTGTAATAGTGTCCTTGTCCAGGCAACACGGCAGAGTAGTCAAATCCCTGAGGCAAACCACGGAGGTGGATTTTACCTATCAAAGCGGTTTGATAGCCCGCTGACTGCAATTCTTTGGCAAAGTTAGGCTGATCCCAATTAAAATCTTGGATGTTATCGACCTTTCCATTGACAAAGCTGTGTTTTCCGGTAAGCATTACTGCCCTACTGGGGGCACAAATGGAATTGGTCACAAAACCCTTGTTGAATAGGGCGCCCTCGTTAGCAATACGATCAATGTTGGGTGTGTTATTCAAATTGTGTCCATACGCACTTACTGCTTGAAAAGCGTGATCATCGGACATGATAAATACAATATTAGGAGGCTGTTGCTTTTTTTGCTCACATGAGAATAAAAGGGGCAAAGCAAAAACAATTAGTAATAGTTTTTTCATTTAATTTTGTTTGTGTTTTAACTTACAAAATATAAAAATTAAACTAATTAATCCATCAAATTTGTCCAGTAATTTCAAATGAATAAGAAAAACGATAATATTAATGGCCTCAGAAAGATCAAATGGGGAATTGCAGGGTTGGGAAACATAGCTCATAAGTTTGCTTCAGATTTAATGGGCGTTTCTCAAGCGGAATTGATCGCTGTTGCCTCGAGTGATCTCGAGCGAGCGAAAACTTTCCAAAAAGAATTTAATGGACAAAAAGCCTATGGATCTTACCAAGAGCTGTTCGATGATCCCGAGATAGAGATCGTTTACATTGCGAGTCTGAATCAAAATCACAAGGCGATGACCTTGGCTGCTCTAGAAGCTAACAAGGGAGTTCTGTGTGAAAAACCCTTGGGACTGAATCCACAGGAGATCAAAGCGATGATCACAAGCGCGCAAAAACACAATTGTTTTTTGATGGAAGGTATGTGGTCTCGATTCAATCCTGCCATTCAGAAGGCAAAACAGTGGATCGAAGAGGGGCAGATTGGTATTCCGAAGTTTCTCTATGCCGAATTTTCATTTTTTAGATTGGATGCTCCCCCATCCCATCGATTAATGGATCCCCAAAAAGGAGGAGGAGTTTTGCTGGACATTGGAGTGTACCCACTTTTTTTGGCGCAACTTATTTTGGGAATGCCCAAAGGCCTTGAGGCGCAATCTTTGTTTAGTGAAACTGGGGTAGATGTTCAGACTTCCATGATGCTACAGTATGAAAAGGCACAGGCACTTCTGTACTGCGGGGTGGCCAACGAAAGTGATAACAATGCCAAAATAGGCGGTACAGAGGGAGAAATAATACTTCATGGTCGATGGCACAATGCCCAGAGTGTTGAACTGATAAAGGACGGAGTCAGCACCCAAGAGAATTTGACTACAAAAGGCTATGGTTATGTCCCACAAATCGAAGAAGCGAATCGATCTATCGCATCAGGAAAAAAGGAGAGTGAGCTTTGGAGTTTTAACGATGCTTTGAACTTGAGTCTGTTGGTCGAGCAAGTTTTTCAAAAAATAAGGAAGCATAAAAACTGATCTACCTTACCAAAAAAGATTTGCTGTAAGTTTTGTTTCCGTTGACTTTAATTTTATAAAAATATTGGCCAGGAGCTAATCTGTTTTTTTCAATATCCAACAATGGGAAATTGTGTTGTCCGGAATCCAATCGGGTGTTGATTTGAGTACCTACTTTCCTTCCCAAAATATCAAATACATCGATTTCAAAAGTGGAACTTTCATTTACTGACAGATACAATCTCACTCCTAAGTCATTGTTTACAGCAGCATGAAGGGGCAAAATAGTGTCATCGGTCAGGGGTAATTTTTCAGTGCCATTACACCCCAACCCTAACCCCAATAAATCATGGTCAGAGCCCATCATGGAGTGATTAACATCGTTGACGTCTGAACACAACCAGTCAGTAAGTACAGAGGCATAAACCGATCTAAAATCAATCGAATTGGACATATTACCTTGTTTATTTAAATTTCTTAGATTGGGATGCTCAGCAATAAATCCATTGCCGTTGAGTCCTGGACCAAATAACATCACGGGAGCAGCAGACCCATGATCAGTTCCACTAGAGCCGTTTTCGGCTACCCTTCGCCCAAACTCAGAAAAGGTCATTGAAAGTACCTTGTCTGCAATTCCAAATGCTCCTAGATCATCGTAGAAAGTTTCGATGGCACGCGTCAGTCTTGACATCAGGGTTTGATGTCGGTCGGGTTGATTGGCATGGGTGTCAAAACCTCCTAGTGTGACCATGTAAACTTTGGTTCCCAAACCTCCTTTAATGAATCGAGAAACCAAGTTCATTTGCAGGTCAAAGTTGTCGTTGGTGTAAGCATCGAAGTCTTTGGAATTGTCATAAGCATCGTTGATGACAGAGGCATAACGAAAAGTGGTGTTGGAGGCTTCTCTCAAAAAAGAAACTTGTTGTCCGTGCAGGTGGGTTCCATTGTTCTGGTTATCGTACAAGGTGCCACTCTCGGCTACTTTTTTGAGGCGTTGTGGGCTCGAAACCGAAAAGGAATAAGTGGTAAGATCTCCATCAAAAATGAGGTCTCCTCCTCCACCCACTTGTAATGCCAGGGGTTTTTTGGGAGGGTTGATCATGTAATCGGGGTACATTCCTTCGTAGTACCTTCCCATCCATCCCGAAGTAACATCGCTGTCAGGGGTTGTGGTAGCCCAAATTTCTGATGACTTAAAATGTGATAAGTTTTGATTTTCATAGCCCACTCCATGGATTACTTTCATGGCTCCTTCATTCCACATGGGAACAATCGGGTTCATAAAATCTGGAATCCCAAAATCATCATTAAGTTTGTGAATTCTGGATTCAGGAATGTGAATTTTAGGTCGTTTGTTGGCATATAAATCAAAATCGTAAACGGGAACAATGGTATTGAGACCATCGTTACCTCCTTTGAGTCTAATAAGCACCAAAATACGATCGGAATAGGCATCGGATAACGCTTGAGTGAGAAAGGGAGATTCTACAACAGAAAGGGCGCTATTACCAAATGAAATTGCTCCAGCTCCAGCCATACCAAGTGTCCTCAAAAAACCACGGCGATCCCAATGTGCATGCTCACGATCGTGAGCATTTAGATGTAATTCGTTGGGTTTTTTCAGCTTCATCTTTACTTTAATTGAAATTCGGGTAGGGTTACAAGAAAACGCATCAGGTCATAAACTTGTCTTGGAACTGTAGAATCATTCAATGACCATGTGCCGTCTTCAAAATAATTTTCTGGTACTTCCCCTTTGAATACGCCTACTGCATCAATCATTTCTTCTTCTTTAATCTCATAAGGACAAAACATAAAATCCTTCAATCGGGTAACGATTACCTCTACATTGGTTTGATCACTTCCAACCAAAGAATTGATAAAGGTTTTGAATTGATTTTTATTTTTTTGCCAGTATTTGATCAATAGATAGTCTGCAAATTCCCAACGCTTGGGTAAGGTCTCTGAGTTGATCCAATCGTGATTGCCTTGCCATCCAGCCACATCTACAGGAGAAAATAAGGTTTGCCCCATATCTCTGCATTTATTTCTGAAATTCAATTCCAAATCAACATTGTCTGAATATTCAAAAGAAAGGGAGTGGTGCAATCCCAACATCAAGTCAACAGGGCTTTTGATGATTACATTGCTGTTGATGGATGCAAAAAAATGTTCGCTTTTGAACAGTTGTTTGAACACGGGAAGTAACTCAAAATCATTGTCTTTCAAGGTGTTGGACAAAGTAGCAATGATGGTAGCATCGACCTGAGGACTCACAAAATAACGATAGATTTTGGTGCAGATAAAATTGGCAATAATGTCTTTTTTCTCTTCAAAAAGAATATCAATTACATCGTTATAACCCCAATTTCCAGTTTGGTCAAAAATGGTTTTTGAGCTCTTATCGAAAGAATCTTCATTGAATTGAATTTCTCCTAGATAAGTTGCAAATCGATTGTAACCTGTCAGAGCTCGGGCAGTCTCAGTAATGTCTTCTTGACTGTAGCCATTTCCCTCGCCAAGGGTAAAAAGTTCATACAACTCTCTTGCGTAATTTTCATTGGGACTGTTTTTTTTATTTTCAAAACCATTGAGATAGCGTAACATTGCAGGTGCAAGTCCTACTTTACTTACAAAAGTTTTGAAGTTTCCCAAAGCATGGTTTTGAAGCAATACATAATATTGATAAAGATAAGCTGGCTGATTAACATCCAAATACTCTATTACAAAATGGTTGCTCCAAAACAAAACCAGACGTTCTCTAAACCCGTTATTGATTAGGTCTGAAAATGCTTGTTTTTGCCATTGGGTATGGTAGTAGTTTTTGTTATTACCAGAATTGTTAAACTGCTTGTTGTCCCATTGACTCCATTCAGGAGCTGCAGTAACGTCCAAAGAGGAAGCACCATCTACAATATCATCAATGACCTGCTCGGGAGTGGAGTTGAGGTACAAATTGATATCGGTTAGTGAACATCCAAACCCCAACCTGCGAACGACAAGGTTTATTTTCTCGGCATTCCAAGGGTTACTTTCAGATGGACGATAAGGTCTCAAATTGATCGATGGTTAATAGTGTATATTTACTAAAGTTAAACTATTTATTTTAAAGAAAATTATCCACTTCCTTGTAAGCATCGATAACAGCAATTTCACCCGCTTTATCGGGTCTGGAATTTCCGTGTTCCATTCCCAAAACACCATTGAACCCTCTAGAGTGAATGTATTTGAAAATATTTTTATAATTGATCTCTCCAGTAGTCGGCTCCTTTCTTCCGGGATTGTCTCCAATTTGGAAATAGGCGATTTCGTCCCAACATTTTTGGATATTAGGAATCAGATTTCCTTCTTGGATTTGCTGGTGGTAGATGTCAAAAAGAATTTTACACGATGGGGAGTTGACTGCCTTACAGATTTGAAAAGCCTGAGGACTTTCTTTTAAAAACAAGCCAGCATGGTTTCGGTACCAATTCAGGGGTTCCAAGACCATTACGATACCGTGGGGTTCCAAAATGGCGGAAGCTTGTTTGAGACTTTCTACAACGTTGGCGGTTTGATAGTCCTCCACCAATTTCAAGTCAACAGTACCCGGAACTACAGTCATCCACTTCGCATTGACTCTTTTGGCAACAGGTACAGAGGCTTTGATGGTCTCTAAGAATGCTTTTCGGTCATCTTCTTTTCCTCTGGCCAAAGTGGGGTTTTTAAAATCTTTGTATGCTACAAAAACCCCCATGGTCAGATTTCTTTTTTGCATGGTCGCCGCCATTTTTTCTTGTATTGCGATGGGTCTCACGTTCATGTTGTTGTCCTCAAAAGCGGTGAACCCTTGGTCGGCCATAAAGTTGAGCTGATCGATGGGATCATCACCCGCCGAGTGTTTGAACATGCCCAAATGGGGTGCATATTTCAGATTGTATTGATGGGGGGCCATGGCGCCCGATTGTGCAAATACACTCGGGGCTGCTGCCACTCCCATCCCTGCTATTAGAGCGGATTGGGTAAAATTTCTTCTGTTCATCTTGTTCTTTTATTAAAATTCAGTAATCCCTGGCGTTGGAATGGGATACATTCCATTGCTATCGGGTAGTGTCGGTGGGTTACTATCCCAATCCACAGATTCTGGCATGATTTGCAAATTGGAATTCATGGCCTGATCCCAAGTAATGACTTTACCCGAATAGGTTGCCATTCTTCCCATAATAGCAGTAAGGGTACTTTTGGCACCATTTTCGGCATCGGCAATCACACCACCATTTCTAATCGAAGTAAATAATTTATCGTGCTCCACTTGATAGGGGTTGGGCTCATTTAAGGGATCACTTTTGTATTTGTACATTTCGTTTCCATCCAAGTCTGTTAGTAATCCTTTACGCGTGTTGACACTTCCCTGGCTTCCTTGGAGGGTTTCATCAACCTTTCGCATACATCCAGGTTGGTGGCGGCACTGACTGGAGATGACGGCACCAGAATCGTAGGAGAATTCTACAAAGTGATGGTCGAAAATTTCTCCGTGATCTTTTCCATTTCTGACCTGTCTTCCTCCCATTCCTTGAGCTTCTGCGGGATAGCCTCCGATGAACCAGTTGGCTACATCGATATTGTGAATGTGCTGCTCCAAAATATGATCCCCACACAACCAGTTAAAATAGTACCAGTTTCGCATTTGGTATTCCATTTCGGTTTGTCCGGGCTGTCTTTCTCTTACCCATACTCCACGACCATTCCAATAGACTTGTCCACCGGTGATTTTTCCAATTTTACCCTCTTGGACTTTCTGATACAAATCGAGGTATTTTTTTTGGTAATGACGTTGAAGACCTACCACTACATTGAGTTTGTTTTCTCTTGCCTTTTGTGCGACCTCAAGAACTTTTCTGACGCCTACGGGGTCAGTAGCAACGGGTTTTTCCATAAAGACGTGCTTGCCGTTGTTGATGGCATATTCAAAGTGATAGGGTCTAAAACCTGGAGGCGTGGTCAGTATGACTACATCGGCCAAATCGATGGCTTTTTTGTATGCATCAAAACCAGAAAAGAGATTCTTGGGATTGACTTTGATTTTTTTGACACCGTCGAAATGTTCTTGAACAGTTTTAAGACTTTTTTCAACATTGTCCCGAAAGGCATCGGCCATGGCTACCAGCTCTACATTTTCGTCGGCTTGAAGGGCTTGAACCACAGCACCTCTACCACGACCTCCGCAACCTACAAGTGCAAGTTTTAGTTTTTTGTTGCCATAGACATTGGCCATGGCACCAACAGGAAGTGAAGCCGATAAAAGGCCCGTTGTTGCCAAAGTGGAACGTTTTACAAAATTTCTTCTGCTAAGTGAATTTTCTTGTTTTGATTTCATCGTTTCGTTTTTATTAATTCCAATATTTTTTTTGTTCTTCAGGGCTTGGGGTATTCAAGGGTCTTACGACTCTGAATCCGACAAATGGCGCATCCGTATGCCACCATAAACTTTTAGGGATTTGGGGGTCTCTTTTTTTCCATTTTTTGGAGGAGGGTCTTCGCGATGCGCTTCTCAATCTACTGACCTTGTCAGACCACGATCCACCTCTTACCACTCGGGGATAGGTTTTGGTGGGTTTTTGAAGGGGATTGCTTACATTTTTCCTTTTTCTTTGTTTGTAAAGGGTTGGTATGTATTGATCCAAAGTCCATTCAGAAACATTCCCGTGCATATCATACAAGCCCCATGGGTTGGGTTTTTTTTGACCTACTTGATGATAAGCACCCTCGCTATTTCCCTCATGCCAAGCATAAATATCTAAATCTGCGGGGTCATCTCCAAATGAATAGGCAGTTTTTGTTCCTGCTCTACAAGCATATTCCCATTCTGCCTCGGTTGGCAAACGATAAAAATTACCTGTCATGGCAGAGAGCCATTCGCAAAATTTGGCTGCCGCCAGTTGGGTCATACAGATGGCTGGGTAACCCTCTACCCCCATCCCAAAACTCATTTCGGTATAGGGTTGAGTAGCGCCAGAAACGGCATCAATGTCAATGTCTACTTCTTCGCCATCGACCTTTTGAAGTCTTTTGCGGTCAATCTCTCGGGCAACAAAAAGTTCATAAAGATCCCAAGTGATTTCAAACTTCCCCATCCAAAAGGGATCGATCTCAATTTGGTGCTCTGGGCCTTCATCACCAAAATGTCCTTTCTCCGATTTGGGACTTCCCATTGTAAATGTTCCCCCTGGAACGAATACCATTTCTATTTTTTCTTGTGTACCTGGAATCGATTGACTGTACTCTTGCTCCTTCTCGCCAAAGGAAATTAAAACAAGAGCCATCAATAGTGTGATCAAAATTTTTCTATTCATTTTTGAATGAATTATTTATTCTTTCTATTAGTAGGGGAATACCAACCTCGATGATTTCATGCCCATACCCTCCAATTTCTATCAATTCGTTTTGCTGGTGACCATTGAGTTTTAACATTCTTCTGAGGTAAGCATTTTCCTCATACATGCCAAAAAACTCTTTTTCACGATCACCCGTAATCATGGTAATGGGGGGAGCGTCTCCGCGAGCATAGTGAACCGGGGCGTATTGGTCGATAAGGGCTTGGGTTATTTTCATGCCGTATTCTTTTCGGATGGTGTGGTTGGTAAAGGTTGTAGCCGATAGCGTGATAACCCCTCTAATTTGGTTGGCATCAATACTGTATTTTTCTAACCATTTTTTATCCAAACTCACCATCAATGACAAATATCCTCCCGACGAGAAACCACAGACATAGATTTGCGAGGAGTCCCCTCCGTATTGGTCGATATTATTGAATACCCATTGAACTGCAGCTGCGGCATCTTCAATGTATTTTGGAGTGTTTACCCGGGGATGCAAGCGATAGTTGACTGCTACCACAGCCATTTCTTTTTCTTTTAATTGCTCAGGAATCGATTTGGATCCGCTTTTTAGCCCACCACCATGAAACCAAATTACAGTAGGGAAATTCTGGATTTGAGTGGGATAGTACAAGTCCAATTTACAACGCTCCCTTTGGTAAGCTCCATCAAGTGGATTTTCATAATAGGGAAGGTCAACTAAAGTTTTGTATGGCGTTGACTGCCCATAACTGACAGCGAAAACCATTGTAAAAATTAGATGAAATATTTTCCTCATTATTTTCAAATATTGTTTTTGGTAGGAGATTGAGCATCCATTTTGAGAACCCATTCTTTTAACAGTTGTTTCAATTCGTTTAGTTTCATGATCTCTTGATTGGCCAGATCGAATTTTTCTTCGGGATCTTGATCAAGATGATAAAGTTCATAATGATCATCTTCAAAAAAATACACCAATTTCCATGGACCTTTGCGCAGGGCTCTTCCGGGCGTCCAACCACTGCCATGATAATGAGGGAAGTCCCAAACCATGATGGAATGGGTTTTATCAGTCTTGCCTTCCAAGAGAGGCCTCAGGCCGATCCCATCAAGATGTTGATCGGGCTGCATCGGAGTATTGGTATATTCCAAAATGGTGGGATAAAAATCCATACTTAGAGCTGGACTGTCTACAATCTTGGCGATCCTGTTTTGTGGGGTTTTAATGATAAGTGGAACCCTAATTCCTCCTTCATAAACCCATCCTTTTCCAGCCCGCAAAGGTAGAACGCTAGTGGGAGCAGTACGGTTCTTTTTTTCAAGGGTGGTCAATCCACCATTATCAGAAGTAAAAATGATGAGGGTATTGTCCAACAATTCTTGAGCTTCTAGTTGGTCGATCAACCTCCCCACATTTTTGTCCAAAGCATAAACCATAGAAGCATAGTCAGCGTTGTATTGATTTTGGACGGTGTAGCCTCCTTTTTCTTTAATCTTAATGGCCAAGGTGTCTTTAAGGAGTTTTCTTTTGGTTTGGAATTTAGGTAAGTGATCCCGATGGGCTTGAATGGGGGTGTGGACAGTATAATAGGATAGGTAGAGTAAAAAGGGATTTTCTTGATTGTCTGTGATGAACTTCAGCGATTCGTCAGTGAGTCGGTCGGTCAGTTGTTCTCCTTTCGGACCATCTTTCAATTTTGGATTTTTATACGGAGCATAGTATCCTCCAGGAGGTGATCCTTTGTGATGACCCCCTATATTAATTTGAAATCCTTGATCCTCGGGAAAAAAACCTTCATCCCCTAAATGCCATTTCCCAGCAAAAAAAGTTTTGTAACCCTGTTCTCGCATAGCTTCGGCAATAGTGGTCTCTTGAAGCGGAAGGGCATGAAGATCTGTAGGGCCTAATAATTTTCGGTTTTTTGGATTCTGACCGGGAATCCAATCTGTTATTTTCAATCGAGTGGGGTGTTTACCCGTCATGATGGCGGCTCTTGTGGGGGAGCAAACAGGATGTGCAGCATAGGATTCAGAAAAACGAAAACCCATATTGGCCAATCGATCAATATTTGGTGTTTCGTAAAACGAGCTACCATAACAACCTAGGTCTTTCCAACCCAAATCATCCACTAAAATAAAAAGGACATTGGGGCGATTGACTGTCTTTTTGGGCGTATCAGCACAACCCAATAATAAAAGAAACAAAAATAGGTAGCGATTTTTCATCTTTCCAATTTACGCAATTAGAGTTTTACAGTTATGGGCCATCCAGAAAACTGCTCTGCATCGGGCTTAGTAACGTCTTCGCCCCTAGGCCAACATTCGAATGTCACCTCGTTTTTTTGAAGGTCAAACCGAATGAATCCAAATCCAGATCCATTGGATTGGGAATCGGGGTTGGCATAGGCGTGCATGGTGATTTTGTTTTTGAATCCATCGAAGTAACGACCATTCCAGGGAAGTACCCCATTGGAATTCTTCCCGGGCATTTCGTCCTCGGGCCACCACCACCTGCTGTAATAGTTGTTTACAATGGCCGGAACAACAAAAGCCCAAGGGCCATCTTCAAAATCATCAATACCGTGATGAATTACAGTAGGTAAGTGTTGGTCTCCAGCAATGTGAACCGCACCTGCTTTCTGGATTAAACTGAGTGCTTTATTTCTTCCGTGCTGCGGCCATCCATTGGAATCCAAATCAGCATGAAGTCTGTTACTGGCCCTTCCGTGTAAATGAGCTCCACCGCAAAAACCTGTAGCAGATAATACCGCTTTCATTTCAGCGCTTTTATCGGAACCCCAATCCTCTAAAAATTGATGTTGAAGTTCCCCGAGCAGAACCAATTCAGGCAGGTTAATGCTTTCTGGATTGTAGTTTGGATCATTGATATGGTCTGCTCTAGGTCCTTGTTTTGGGATCTTTCCATTGGGCCCTGATTTGAATTTTCGATCCTCAATGATGGCAAAATCTACCCCTCCAATCTTCAAACTGGTAAAATAGGCTTTGATTCCTTGATCCAAAGGTTCCTTATGGTATGCATCTGGCAAATGAGCAGTTTGAGCTCTTTCCACCATTTTAACATACTCGGGATGAAAAAAATATCCTCCGTCATTACCGTCTTTACGCATAGATTTTTTACCACTTTCACCCCAAAGATTGCCCTGACCGATATCGTGATCGTCGGGAATGGTGATACAGGGACGGTCTCTGAAGACTTCTCTGAATTGCATGCCAAACTTTAACCATGCGGCCGTATGCTCCTTGTGGTCATAAGATTGATCGCCAGCAAAAAACAAAAGGTCTGGGTCGAGTGAATTGATGTTTTTTACGTATTCCTCTCTAGCTCCACGATCCCGATTGCTGTTACAAGAAAGAGCTGCCACACTGATTTCACCTTGATCAATGGGGTCTCTTCTAATGGTACCTTTAAATTGAGCATTTTCACCATGAAGTAGTCGATATTTTACTGTTTGATTCATGTCCCAATCTTCAATTCTAAACAAGGCAGACCATCCAATTTCATTGACATTTTGTGACTGAACTTCACGCCATTGGTTATTTTGATATAATTCCAATCTTACAGTACGGGTCTCCTCAGGATAGAGGGGGAAAAGCTGGGCTGAGAGCTTGAGGGTGTTATTAGAAGTTGTATAAATTCCAAATGCAACTACCTGATCACGGTTGACTTTAAGGTCGATAATCTTAGTGGTTTTTCGGTTCCACCAGTCATTGGTAGAAAGGGTATCTAAGCCAGTGAAAGGTGCCGCTACAAATTTTTGAGGTTGGGATTCGCAAGCTCCAATCAACAAAATCATTAACAAATATAGAAGGTGGATTTTCCTGCTAATTTTAATCATAATAGTTTTTTCTTAAAGATAATAAACTAAAAAGAAACTTTAAAGGGAAGAAAAATACCCGATTGAAATGGAAAAATACCCATTGGAATTTAGGTCGCTTTCGTTGGATAAAGCCTTGGGGAAATTGAGGTTGTAGGACAATTCAAAATCCCACCGTCCAGTATCCCATTGAACAGGAAAACTCAATTGAGTGTTGATCAAATCAAATACATCCTTTTCTACTATTTGTGTGTTGGGAAAGCCAGAGATAATTTGTTCACTAACGGTTTGTTCACTCATCAAAAAGCTCAACTCAGGACTGACAGAGAGCTCCCATTTGTTACTATCTAAAATTTGAAATTCATAGCTTGCACTGGTGGTAGTGTAAAAAGAAGCCGATCCACCAAAAAGGTAGCCTGCAGAAGCCCGAACCCTCAATTTATTTTTTTGAAACATCAAAGAGGCTGAAAATCGATTGGGATTCAAATCTTCGGCGTCGGAATTGAAGAAAATTCTGCTGTAAGTACTCATCAAACTCCAGTTTTCCATCGGGTCCAAAAATATTGAATAACCGCTACTGATCGATACAAAATCCCAATTGGGGTCTAGCTCACTAAAATAGGCGGAACTCATGCTGACAAAAAAGTTCTTACCACGCATGTAGCTGATACTGGGGGTAAATCCGAACTGATCAATGTCAAAATCCCTTCCGGCAAAAAAAACACTTTCGTCGAACGAAAAACTGGCATACAGATAATCCGAACTTGGACGATCTATCAACAAATCATCATCAGGGAATAACTCATCTAAAATACTGTCCAAAATTGCATCCTCATCATTACTCTGAGAAAAACAATTGATATGTGCCAAAAAAAAACCAACGAAAAGGAGCTTTTTCATTGATTAAATATAATAAAATGAATATGGGGTTGACCAATAATAAAGTTAAAACTTATTGTTTGGATTTTATTTTTTTGGCACGATCCTTAAAGTTCTGTTTTTTTTCTTTCAATTTCTCCCTGCGATCATCAAAACCAGATTTGTAATCCTTGATTTTTTTTCTGCGATCCCTGATGTTTTGCTTACGTTGTTTGAGTACCCCTTTTTGTTTTTCGGTCAAAGTCTTGGTAAAAGCATCATTGAGTTTCCTGAGGGATTCACGGTTCCCTTTAAGAACTTCTTTTTGAGAGGAAGACAGTGTCTTCATCAGCTCCTGCTGTCTTTGTTTGAGGGATAGTGAATTGTTTTTGAGGATGTTTTTTTGCTTATCAGAGAGTGTGTTTCTAAAGGCTTCTCTATTTTGCTTTACCAGGTTTTTTTGGGATTCAATCATTTCCAATTGATTGGTAGTGTAGATTTTATCTGGTGGGGAGACCTGTGCCATAACATTCTTACACCACAAAACTGCGAAACACAAAAAGAGGGATAAAGCTTTACTTTTTTTCATATTGCTAATTGACTGAACTCAAAACATATTGCTCTTCGAACCACTCGTCAAAATCATTGTCTTCAACAAAAAGGGATTCAATCATGGTTTGATCGGCTAACATATCTTGTTCAGATGAATCGACAATTTCCAGTGAGTTGGCTACTTCTATTCTCGTATTTTGAGGGGCAAAATAAAACGTGGCTGCTAATAATATCGCAAAGGATGCTGCCATAGCATAACGCCAATAAAGTCGGATTACAGGCTTTTCTTTCAAAGGAGGTTTTTTGTCATCCCTCAATAGGGGTTCAAATTTTTCAGCCCAAAGGAAATCTTTGTCTTTTTCCAGAGGAATTTCTACCAGCTTGAAAAAATCTTCGATTTCTTGATCTGAAAACTTTGGTTTCTTACTCATCCTCATCCTTGATTTAAATTATTTTTCAAAGCCTTTAATGCCTGACTGATCCTTTTTTCAATTGCTTTTTGGGACAAATTTAGGGTTTCTGAAATTTCTTTGTAGGTCAAACCCTGGATCTTATTCATCAACAGGGTTGTTCTTTGTTTTTCGGACAATTGGTTTAAAGCCATTTCAAAACGCCTTTTTTTATCTATCATTTGATCATCCCTGCTATCGGTTTCGGCTATCAATTTCAAATCAATACTGTTGGCGTATGTTCTTTCTACATTTTTTCTTCGAATATGGCTAATAAATTCGTCAGTGGCCATTTTAAAAAGCAAGCTTTTAATATCGCCTTTTACCAATTCTATTTTTTTTGTCCAAGCTTTCATGAATACATTTTGAGCGATGTCTTCGGACAATTGTTGATCTCCCGATCGATAAATGAGATATCGCCTAAGGTCATCAAAGTGTAAATCATAGATCATTTTAAAATCTTTGTCCGTCAATTTTAAATTCCTTAAATCCAATCCCTAAGATAGCTTTTATCTTAGGAATTGGATAGGAAAATGAACACGAAATATTGATCAAAACTTATTTCTTTTTCTTTCTCAGTATGTTTTTAAAGCGATCTCCTCTTTTTAAGTCCTTTAAATCAACCGTTTCTACTTCACCGTCTGTAGTCACCTCAACCAAGGTATCACAGGTACCATCGCCAAAATCGGTTGTAATGGTCTGTTCACCATCCATGGAAACTTTGACCCCCTCTACTGGTATTTTTCCTCTTTTTTTGAATCCGAGGTCATTACAGTCGTAAACAAATTTGAGGGGAGTGGTAATCTCCATTGAAAATTCGACTCCTTCGGTGCTCACTCCAGATTTGTTACCGCTGAGGGTACTGTAGATTTTTTCTTCATTTTCAACGTGAATGTATCGTGTCATCGAAGCATTTTTGGTTTTAAAAGTTCCGTCCTCATAAACCATTTTTCCGTCGGTAACAGTAGTGAGCATGGTCTTACTTCCATTTTCATCTAAAGATATAATTTCAGTCCTTCGAGTTCCCTCTATTTTAACCCCATTGAGGTAAAAGTTGTCATAAGTAACTTCCCTAAAACTTCCCACTTCATCTTTTAGTTCTGAATAGGAAATGATTATGCTACCACTTCGAATCTGCTTGCGTTTGCCTTCGCAGTCTTCGGAGAAAGTGACCGTTTTGGTGTTGTTTTCTTCATCTTCGACAACAGAAGCACATACACCGTATCTGTCCCCTTTGAATTTTTTTGGATCTTGGGCTGCGCTTGAATCATAATTTCTCGCGCTCAGGGAAGTTGAAGTCAAACTCATACTTTCCGTAACCAATTCATCAATATCTTCTTCAAATGCAATAGAATTGATGGTTTCCAAAACAGTGGTCGTGCTCAAATTTTCCGAAGAACTACTCTCCCCTTCTTTGGAACAGGCAATGATTAGGGCAAAACTTAGTAACAATAAAGATAATTTTTTCATTTTCATAGCAATTTATTTTGATTACACCCATAACCCGAATGAAGATTTAAATACCCTACTTTTTTTTTAAAAAATGTTTCAACTTAAAAAATCCTGTATTTTGGGAGCTGTTGATTCAAAGGAATAGAATGGTTTGTAAGCCTTATATTTGCATTTAATTTCAGATTATGGATTTTCGGCTAAAGGAATTCATTGCCCTTTTTTACCGCATCTTTTTAGTTTACCTGTGTTATTTCTTTTGCAGAATTCTATTCGTTTTTTTTAATAACGACTTGGTTCAAGTAGCATCAATTTCTGAATTGGCCGAATTGTGTTACTACAGTCTTAGATTTGACAACGTCGCCATTGTTTATTCCAATATGATTTTTATTCTTATGTCAATCATTCCATGGAAAAAAACAACCTATCCATTGTATCAAAAGGTAGTCTTTTGGGTTTACATTGCTTGCAATGCGATTTTCCTTTCCCTCAACTTTGTTGACTTTGCCTATTACCGTTTTAATCAAAATAGGTTGATGAGTAATTTCTTGGAGGTGGTTGAATTTGAAACCAACAAGGCAACGTTGTTTTTACATTTTACTTGGGTTTATCTCCACCTATTCCTTCTTTATTTCGCATTGCTCTACCTATTGGTAGTGGCTTACAAAAGAGTGAAAATATATCCTGTTTTCATCCGCAACCACTGGCGGTATGGCCTGAGTTCTGTAATTTTCTTTTTTGGAGTAATTACGTTATTTGTATTGGGAGCCCGTGGAGGGGATTTCAAAAAAAGCACCCGTCCCATTACCTTAATTGATGCAATGGACAATGTAAAAAATCCTCAACATGCAGATGTAATACTCAGTAGCACATTCACTCTACTCAAAACCCTAGGTCAAAAAAATCCTGAAATATCGAATCTTTACAGTGACGAAGAGGCGGAACAGGAACTGAAAACCCTCAAGCAATATCCTCCTTCAGATCGATTTGAAAAACAACCCAACGTGGTAATTTTTATTTTGGAAAGTATGGGTCGAGAGTATTGGGGTGCATTAAACGAGACCTACAATATTCCTGAATTTAAAAGCTACACCCCGTTTTTGGATTCATTGGCTCAAAGCAGCTTAATTTTTCCTAATGCTTTTGCAACGAGCAGAAAATCCATACATGGTATGCCTTCGGTTTTGGCTGGGATTCCCTCCTTTGAAAAGTCTTACGCTTCTTCACTTTATTCTAGACAAAAAGTAGCCTCGGTAGTTTCTGTAGCGCACCATATGGGCTACAACAGTTCTTTTTTTCATGGGGCAGCCAATGGATCTATGGGCTTTATGGGCTTTGCCAACACCTTGGGTTTTGAAAAATATTATGGAAGGAGTGAATTTGATAACGATGAAGAGTTTGATGGCTCTTGGGGAATTTGGGACGAACCCTTTTTACTGTATATGAAGTCTGTTTTGGATACTCAAAAAACACCATTCCTGAGTTCTGTTTTTACCGTCACTTCTCACGAACCTTACGTGATCCCTGAGGCTTATGAAGGGAAATTTGATAAAGGAGATATCCCCATGCATCAGTGCGTGGGTTATACGGATAATGCCCTCAGAAAGTTTTTTGAAGAAAGTAAAAGTGCACCATGGTTTGAGGATACTATTTTCATATTTACGGCCGATCATAGTAATCAAGTCCACTATCCCTTTTATCTTAAAACTGTTAATCGATTTGCCAATCCCATAATGATTTTCAAACCCAACAGCGACCTCAAAGGAATGGACCTCAGCCTTGCCAGTCATATGGATATTTTTCCCACAGTAGCCGATTTGATAGACTACCCTAAACCTTTTAAAAGTTGGGGAAGAAGCCTGGTTTCTGACCAAGAGTTTGATCCATTCGTAATCAATTACTTTAGCGGGGGAAGTTATTTCATTATGGATGAAAATTTCATTTGTGTTCACAATGGGAAAAAAGCAATTGGCTTTTATGAAGTAGAAGACAAAAACATGGAAAATAATCTAATTGAAAATAAAACGGAAGAAATGTTGAAATTGGAACGTCGGTGCAGTGTATTTCTAGAAGATTATTTTGAAAGCTTAATGTCGGCTCCCAAAAATATCCAAAATAAAGATTGATGAAAGTAATTTTCATTGTCAAACCGTTAAGGTCTCATAAACTAAGTCAGCTGCGTAAAACGCTGAATGCCACTTTTAGCGATAAAAACGATTCCCACCAAATTTTTCTTTCGATGAAAAGGCGACATGCAATTACGCTCACCCAAAAAGCAATTGAAGAAAAAGCGGATGTGATCGTAGCTTGTGGTGGAGATGGAACAATTAATGAGGTGGCAAGAACCATGTTAGGATCAGGAGTGACATTAGGCATTATCCCTTTGGGGTCTGGAAATGGAATCGCAAGACACTTTCGAATTCCATTTGATATCCCAAAAGCCGTTGAGCTCATCAAACAAAATAATACCACTCCTATGGATGTAGGAGAGGTCAATGGGAATTTATTTCTGGGAAATATGGGCTGTGCATTGGAGTCTTATTTTATCAAATATTATCAAAAAAATGAATGGCATGGACTTTTGGCTTATTTCGTCGCTTTCCTAGATGCCATCGTGAATTTTAAACACCATGAAATTCAAATTGAAGTTGATGACAAAATAAAAAAAATAAGTCCCTTCGTTTTTTTGGCTTCCAACACCAATCAACAAGGTTATGACTTTTCACTTACACCCGAGGCACAAAGCGATGATGGCCAACTGGATTTATTTTGGATGGAAAAAACGGGCTGGATCAATAAAATTAAATTTTTAATCGCCACGATTTTCAAGCAAAAGCTTCAGTCTCCAGAATTCAATAGAATGCGATTTTCAAATCTCAAAATTACTCCTCTCGATTCCCACGATTTTTGTGTACAAGTGGACGGAGAATATCTTCCTACCACAGATAAAAAATTGGAGATCAAGGTACTTCCAAAAAAATTGAATGTTATTGTTGCTCAAAAAACCTGAGCTTGCCTGTCGCCGATTTTTCTCTTTACAACCTGCCTATTGAAGGTTTTGTGTCATGATTGTTGTATTTTGATACTTATGCCTGAGGAATAAAAAAAGCTCTCCGATCTACTGGAAAGCTTCTCATCAGTTGCTAAGTTATTGGTTTCCCAATTTTAACAACACACAACATTTTTATAAGGTGTACCCTGAGGGTATTCAAGTTCAATTTAATGACAAAGTTAAGTAATTTTAAGCTTACCTCAAGATTTGAAAGTTTTTATTTGGGGAAAACTCGCTTTTACCTGTTAAGTTAATTTGATACATTTAGGGTAATGAAACAAAAAATCGTACTGGCGGGAGCAACAGGATTTATAGGAAGATGGATCATAGAAGAGTTTCAAAATGATTATCAAATCATCGCTTTAAGTCGCAAAAAAGTCAAGAGCAATCCCAACGAAAAAATCATCTGGAAGACGGTAGATCTTTATTCTATGTCCAGTACAGAAAAGGCATTGAAGGGGGCAGATATTGCCATTTATTTGGTTCACTCTATGCAACCTTCAACCCGACTAAATCAGGGGAATTTTGAAGATACCGATCTATTGTTGGCCGATAATTTTTCCAGAGCAGCTCAAAAAAACAAACTCAAACAAATCGTTTATTTAGGAGGGATACTTCCCAAAGATAAGCACGAAATTTCAAATCATTTATTATCTCGTTTCGAGGTTGAAAAAACCCTTGGTGCAAGAGCAACTCCATTGACAGCCATTAGGGCTGGTATTATTATTGGACCTGGAGGTTCTTCTTTCAAGATTGTTACCAATTTGGTGAGAAAACTTCCCGTAATGGGATGTCCTCAGTGGACAAAATCAGAAAACCAACCCATTGATGTTTTTGATGTTTTGTCCCTTCTAAAACAGTGTTTGGGCAATCCCAAAACTTACAACAAAAACCTAGAGATCGGAGGAAATGAGGTGATGAGCTACATGCAACTGCTGAAAAAAACCTCAATAATAATGGAAAGAAAAAGACTGATTTTTTCTTTGCCTTTTTTTACGGTGGGACTTTCCAAATGGTGGGTTAGTATTTTTGGAGATGCCGATATCAATTTTGTCGCTCCATTGGTAGAAAGTCTAAAACACCGAATGACTCCCAACGATCGATATTCAGACCTTTACAAAATCAATTTTACTCCCATTGACACCAGTATCAAAAGAGCACTGAATCACAAACCCCCTGCCCTTCCCTCTTTCCATTATTTAGAAACCGAAAAAAATACTGTAAGAAGTGTTCAGAGAATTTACAACCCAAGAAAGCTTAACGCCCAATGGGTAGCCAAGTATTATCCCATTTGGCTAAGTAAAAGATTTGCAGGTTTAATAAATCCCCGATTTGACGGGAGTTTTCTCAGGTTTTACCTTTTGGGCATCATGCTGTTGGAACTTGAATTGATCGAAGACAGAAGCACTCCCAATCGACAACTTTTTTACATTACTGGAGGAGTTTTGACCAAAAGAACAGATTTAGGGTGGTTGGAATTCCGATCAATTTTGGACAATGAGTATGTCATCACCGCCATACATGAATATGTTCCCAAATTACCTTGGGCGATTTATAAATTGACCCAAGCCAAATTACACCTTTATGTGATGAAAAAATTTGAAAAAGAACTTCAAAGCTTGAAATAAATTAACTTAATAAAAAGATAAAAATGAAAATTCTATTATGGATTGTTATGGGTATTTTCTGCCTGATTACTTCAGTGAATGCTCAGAACAACAGACGAAATAACCCCTCTGATAAAACAGTATTGGACCGATTACCAGAGGGAGTTGTAGCAACACTAAACGTGGCCTATCGAGAGGGAAATGAAAGATGGACTTTGGATTTATTTTATCCAAAAAATATTCCAGCTACTACTCCTGCCATCGTATTCATACAC
>JAYNHF010000021.1:26043-44950 GCA_038107695.1 Flavobacteriaceae bacterium
GGAGGATGGAGAAGTGGGAATAAAAGAAAGTGGGGGATCTTGAATGCCGCCATGACATTTGCAAAAAAAGGATATGTAACGGCGACCCTCAACTACAGACTGATCCAGAAAAACGAAAATCCGGCAGTTGGAATTCAAAATGGAATCGAAGACGTTAAATGCGCAGTGAGATGGCTCAGAGCAAATGCTGATAAATACAATATTGACCCAAAACGCATTGGGGGTTATGGAAACTCGGCTGGAGCACACTTGGTCTCTATGCTAGGTTTATGCCCTCCATCAGCTAGGTTGGAAGGTGATGGTCCTTACCAAGAATATTCCAGTAATATCCAAGCGGTTGTCGCTTCGGCCACCCCTACCGATTTTAATCTTTTTGAATTGAATCAGCGACAAAAACAGAGTGAACAAACCAAAAAGTTATCCCCCATTACTTATGTACATAAAAATGCTCCTCCGTTTTTACTTTTTCATGACACCGCTGACAAAATAGTTGATATTAGACACTCGGAAAATTTTACTGCAGCATTGAAGAAAGTCAAGGCAAAAGATGTCACCTTTAAATCATACAACAACGGATCAGGCCATGGAGTTTTTTATAAAAATGCTCGTGAAACGGTTCCGTTACGAGAAGAATTTTTTGATCGTGTACTTGGAAAATAATTCAGTTAGTTTCTAATAAATTCAGAAATTATCCGAAACTCAACCAGAAAGAAAAATTGATTTTATTATGAAAAAAATCTCCATTTAACAATGGAATCAAGGAGCCGTCTGTACGGGAATCGAATCATTTTATATTTATAAAAAAATCAATTACTTATAAATTATTGAAATCTCAGTGAGTTCTAAAAGTGTAAAAAGTAAAGCTCTATGAGTTCTAATTTTTTAATAAAATGATTTTTGAAAATGAGAATTTAATATTCGACACAAATTAAGTTCAAATTATTTTAAAATTTAGGACTCAATTTAAAACTCACATATATTTTAAATTGATTATAAACGAGATAACCTTCTCAAAATGAGAAGGTTATCGTTTTAACTGAGCGGTCTGGACGGGACTCGAACCCGCGACCCCATGCGTGACAGGCATGTATTCTAACCAACTGAACTACCAGACCTTGCTATCAGCGGATGCAAATATACATTGCATTTTGATTTTGCCAAATTTATAGCCAATAAAAGATAAAAGAACGAAGCCCTAGAGCACGGCATCCAAGGCATCGGCATAAGCCTTTTTGGGTGCAACACCCACTTGTCTGCCTACTAATTCTCCTTTGTCAAAAAGTAAAACGGTTGGAATATTCCTCACTCCGAATTTAGCGGCATACTCTTGGTGCAAATCGACATCCAATTTACCAACTACTGCTTTACCTTCATAATCTTGGCTGATTTCGTCAATGATGGGTCCTACCATTCGACAGGGGCCACACCAAGCTGCCCAAAAATCAACAATTACGGGCTTATCTGATTTGAGTACCAATTCTTCAAAATTTGCGTCGGTAATTTCTAATGCCATTTTAATAAATTTTATTTGTCAAAATTAATGATTTTACAAAAGCCAACCTGCTCTATTGAGATCAAATTTACTTATTGGAGCATTGTGGGACCTAATGCAAAATCAATTCAATTTATAATGCCAGTTATTTTCCTCAAGGTGAGACAACAACTCTTGGGAAATGGCCACTTTTTGTTTGCGACTTGCCAAGGTAAGCTTCACTGGTTTTTGAGAGTCAATGACATCAAAAAATAGGGGTTTGTCTCCCTTATACCCTTTAAGTTCCTTTTTTAGTTTGACGATACTTTCCGATTTCAACTGTCTGATGTCCAATTGTAAAGTCAATTTTTTTGAATTTTTACTCAGCACATCATGCAACATTTCAAAATGTAAATATTGGATTCTTGGATCACCCATCCTACCTGTCTCCTGATTTCTCCATCCCTCCCGAATGTTGAGCTTCAGTCGGATGAATTGATTTACACTGATAAAGTGTTTAAACTTGAGATACTCCTCTCCAAAAATTCTAAATTCATACTGATCCGAAAAATCTTCCAGTGTAAACTTTCCCCAACCTTTTCCATTTTTTGACTCTAGGTGTTGAATATCGTTTACAATTCCTGCTACGATAAGATTTTTATTGACCAAAGGCCGCAAATCGTTGAGTTGCATCAACTGGGTATTTGTAAACCATTCCATTTCTTTTTTGAAATCATCCAATGGATGTCCAGAAATATAAATTCCCACTACCTCCCTTTCTTTTTTGAGCTTCCCCAAATTATCCCATTCTGGAGAAGGAGGAATGACCAACTCCTGATACACTTCGTCCGTATTTTCACCAAAAAGGCTGGTCTGTGAAGAGTTTTGGCTTTCTTGATATTTAGATCCAAATCGGATTGCTTTTTCTAAAAAGAGAACACCATCACCATCAGGGTTGAAATACTGTGCTCTGTGAGTGCTCGCAAAAGAGTCAAATCCACCCGCCAAAGCCAGGTTTTCAAGAGCCTTTTTATTGGCAGCCCTCAAATCTATTTTTTTGACCAGCTCAAAAATGCTCTGATACCGAGCCTCTTTTCGGTGTTCGATAATGGTGTCGACAGCTCCTTTTCCGACCCCCTTTATGGCTCCCATTCCAAAACGAATGGCATTGTCTTCATTTACAGTAAACTTATAAAAAGACTCGTTGACATCGGGACCCAAAACTTTAACTCCCATTCTTCTGCACTCTTCCATAAAAAAGGTAACCTGCTTAATGTCATTCATATTATTAGAGAGTACTGCTGCCATGTACTCTGCAGGATAATGAGCTTTTAAATAAGCGGTTTGGTAACCAATCCAAGCATAACAGGTAGAGTGCGACTTGTTAAAAGCATAGGAGGCAAAGGCCTCCCAGTCCTTCCATATTTTATTTAAAACTTCTTTGGGGTGATTGTTGGCTTCTCCTCCTTCAATAAACTTAGGTTTGAGTTTGTCCAGTAGCGCAAAAATCTTTTTTCCCATGGCTTTACGGAGCAAATCGGCTTCTCCCTTTGAAAAACCTGCCAATTTTTGAGACAAGAGCATCACTTGCTCTTGATAAACCGTAATGCCATAGGTCTCTTGCAAATATTCTCCCATCTCGGGCAAGTCGTAGGCAATTTCCTCTTCACCGTGTTTTCGAGCGACAAAGCTTGGGATGTATTCCAACGGACCGGGACGGTAGAGTGCATTCATGGCGATCAGATCTGCAAAAACATTGGGTTTTAGGTCTTTCAGATATTTCTGCATTCCCAAGGATTCGTACTGAAAAATACCCACGGTATCTCCTCTTTGAAACAATTCGTATGTTTTTGGATCATCGAGAGGAAATTCATCTGGTATCAAATTAACTCCATGACGGTACTTGACCAATTTGACCGTGTCCTTGATCAGGGTCAAGGTTTTGAGTCCCAAAAAGTCCATCTTCAGGAGTCCAGCCTCCTCCACGACAGCATTGTCAAACTGCGTTACGAACAAATCGGAATCCTTTGCCGTGGCAATGGGAACAAACTTGGTAATATCGTCGGGAGTAATGATCACTCCACAGGCATGGGTACCGGTGTTGCGTAATGAACCTTCCAAAACTTTGGCCTGTTGAAGAGTTTGACCCGCCAAATCATCCCCTTGGAAAATATCCTGTAACTCCTTGACCTGAGAGAATTCATCCGATCTTAGTTTTCCTTTCAACTCTTTGTCATCTAGAGAGAAAATATTAGCCAGTTTCATGTTGGGAACCAGCTTGGCGATTCGGTCGGCATCCCCCAAAGAAAGATCCAATACCCTAGCAGTATCTCGAATGGAGGACTTGGCCGCCATCGTTCCATAGGTAATGATTTGAGCGACTTGATTCGCTCCGTACTTTTCGATGACATAATCCATCACCTTCGCCCTTCCTTCGTCGTCAAAATCGATATCTATATCCGGCATACTCACCCGATCTGGATTGAGAAAACGCTCAAAAAGCAAATCGTACTTTATGGGATCCAAGTTGGTAATTCCCAGGCAGTAGGCCACAACCGACCCTGCCGCTGAACCTCTTCCAGGACCCACAGAAACATCCATGTCTCTGGCCGCTGCGATCAGATCCTGAACAATCAAAAAATAACCTGGATAGCCTGTATTGGCGATGACCTCTAATTCAAAATCTATGCGCTCATGGATTTCGTCATTTAGAGTAGTGTATCTTTTTTTGGCTCCCTCCAATGTCAAATGACGGAGGTACTCATTTTCTTTGTGTTTAAAATCATCGGAAGTCGATGCAGAAAAATCTTCAGGAATATCAAACTTGGGCAATAATACCTCTCGTGCCAAATCGAAAGGGACTACTTTTTCAACTACCTCCTCGATGTTGAGGATGGCTTCCGGCAAATCCGCAAAAAGGGCCTTCATCTCCGACTGAGACTTGAAGTAATACTCTTGATTGGGGAAGCCAAAGCGAAACCCTCTCCCTCTGCCAATGGGAGTTGCCTGTTTTTCACCTTCTTTTACACAAAGTAAAATATCATGCGCATTCGCCTCTGCTTTGGTGGTGTAATAAGTATTGTTAGTGGCCAAGTATTTGATCCCATGTTTTGTAGCCCACTGAAGTAAAACCTGATTGGCACGTTTTTCATCCTCCTGATGATGACGCATTAACTCGATGTACAAATCTTCTCCAAAATGTTGGTGCCACCACAGCAAAGCATCCTCTGCTTGTTTGTCTCCTACATTGAGGATTTTAGAAGGCACCTCACCATACAGATTACCAGTCAAAACCATCAAATCTGACTTGTAATCTTCAACTATTTTTTTATCGATTCTTGGGACATAATAAAATCCTTTGGTGTAAGCAATGGAGCTCATTTTACAAAGATTTTCATATCCCTTTTTGTTTTTGGCGATAAAAACAATTTGGTAACCATTGTCACGACGGGAACGGTCTTTATGGTCTTCACATACAAAAAACTCACACCCCAGTATGGGTTTGAGAGTTGATTGACCTTCCTCCAAATTCGCATTGTGATTCTTTATCGCCTTGATGAAATGAAATGCTCCCATCATGTTGGCATGATCCGTCAGAGCAACTGCTGGCATTTGGTCAGCAGCGGCAGTTTTTACAAGATCATTAATCCTAGAGGTCGATTGTAAAACTGAATATTGGGAATGGGCATGCAAGTGAACGAACGCAGTATTTTGGAGCACCTCTTCTTCTTCATTGCTTATGACTTTTGGAGGTTCCTCAGTCGAAGGTGTGGCTTCGAGGAGTCGAGCAGAAGCCGCGCTGAGATTTGTGTGTTTTAATCCAATGCCAACAACGGGAACTTTCAGAACCTCTTTGAGGTGTTGCAAAACCTCACCTCTGTTTTTCAAAGCCTCGGGTTGTATGCTTCCCTGTCTCAACAGCTCAAAAAAACAGCGTGTTGTGGCCTCGACATCTGCCGTTGCATTGTGAGCCTCCTCAAATTGGATGTCAAAAAGATGGGCGTACAACTCACTTAAGGTGGGGAGTTTGAATTTTCCTCCCCTACCTCCAGCCAACTGACAAATTGATGCGGTTTGCTCTGTGCAGGTATCAATAACAGGGAAATTTTCCAGCGGATTTTGATCCCTCAAGCGCAGAAATTCTGCCCCCATAATGTTAAGATCAAATTTTACATTATGCCCACCGATAAATTCACACTCATCCAGTGCCTGTTGAAATTTTTCCAATACTTCCTCTAGAGGAATCCCCTGCTCATTTGCCAAGGCCGTTGAAATACCGTGGATTTTTTCCGCGTCGTATGGAACCGTGAAACCCTCAGGTTGGATCAAATAATTATCATGGGAGATGCAACTGCCATCTTTGTCATGCAGTTGCCAGGCAATCTGAACACAACGCGGCCAGTTGTCTAAATCCGTCAAAGGAGCATTCCAATTCCTTGGCAGACCCGTGGTCTCAGTATCAAAAATTAAAAACATCAGTAGCGATTCGCTTCACTAAATTAGTGTATTGTAGCTCTCAAACACGACTGATTTATCAGGAGTTATCAACCAAAAAATCACACAAATCTTGGCCTGTAAACAAGGTAGAATGAGAATGGAAAACTATCTTTGCCAAAAACTTAGCTTATCGAACAGTTGTTTGATAAAATTTCCCAAACCTCTAGCCAAAAGGCTTTTGAAACGGCACTTTTACAGGATAACTGTTGCCAAATTAAAGGGGTTGTGGGTTCTGGTTTAAATTTTAAATTGGCTACAGCCTTCAAGAATTTGGACCGTAGTTTTTTGATCGTTTTGGACAATGCCGAACAGGCTGTTTATCACCTTAACGACCTTGAACAATTACTCTCCAAAAAAGAAGTATTGTATTTCCCTGCCAGTTATCGCGAAGCTTACAAACCCGAAGCTACTGACAATGCCAATGTGCTCATGCGATCCGAAGTGCTGAAAAAACTTGGTAATTCAAAAAAGAAAAAAATCATTGTCACCTACCCGCAAGCACTCTTCGAAAAAGTAATTTCACAACACACCCTCAGGCGAAAAACCTTGACGGTAAAAACCGGCGATATCATCGGTTTGGATTTTATCAATGAGACTCTTTTTGAATACGGTTTCGAGCGGGTCAATTTCGTAACCCAACCTGGGGAGTTTTCTGTCAGGGGTGGTATTATTGATGTGTTTTCTTTTGCCCATCAGCACCCCTACCGGATTGAATTTTTTGATGAAGAAATTGAAAGTTTAAGGAGTTTCGATGTCAACACCCAACTCTCCATCAGTCCCTTGGGTCAAATCGATCTTTTGCCCAATACCTCAAAATTTACCTTCAGCGAAAAACGAAAGTCGATAATCGATTCATTGCCCGAGCATAGCACTGTCGTTTTCAATCAACTCGACCTCTGCGTGGATCGCATTGAAAAATTGGGAATCAAAGCCGCCAAACAATTCGAATCGTTAGAAGCCACCGTTCAATATCCTCCCGAAGTTTTATTTTTGAATTCTAAGGAATTATTGGAACGCTTAGCAACCCAAAGCACGGTACTGATTGGTCATTCGGATCACCTCAAGCCACAACTTCGCATCGACATCAAACAAAGTCCTCAGCCTTCGATCAATAAACAATTCGATCGGCTGGTGAAAATCCTCAATGACAACCATGCCGCTGGTTTTGACAACTACATTTTCTGTTCGAGTGAGGCCCAAAGAAAGCGTTTTAATGAGATCCTTGAGGAAATTGAAACCACCGTTCATTACAAAACTGAGCTTTGTCCCCTATTCGAGGGTTTTGAAGACATCGAAGCGCAAGTAGCTTGTTTTACCGATCATCAGATCTTTGAGCGCTACCACAAATACAAAGTGCGATCGGCTGCTGCCAAAAAAGAAATGCTGACCCTTAAAGAATTGACCCGTCTGAAAATTGGGGATTATGTTACCCATATCGATCATGGGATTGGAAAATTTGGTGGATTACAGAAAATTGATGTCGATGGTGTGCAGCAAGAAGCCATCAAATTGAGTTATGGGGAGGGAGATATTCTTTATTTGAGTATTCACTCACTGCACAAAGTCACCAAATTTAACGGTAAAGATGGACACGTGCCCAAACTCAATAAGTTGGGATCCAAAACCTGGAAGGTACTTAAGCAAAAAACCAAGTCTAAAGTCAAAGCCATAGCCTTTAATTTGATCCAACTCTATGCCAAAAGGAGGGAGAAAATCGGCCATGCTTTTCCCCCAGACAGCTATTTACAGTCAGAGCTGGAAGCATCGTTTATGTTTGAAGATACCCCTGACCAGAGCAAGGCTACTGATTCTGTAAAAGCCGATATGGAAAATGAACGCCCCATGGACCGATTGATCTGTGGTGATGTTGGTTTTGGAAAAACAGAAGTTGCTGTCCGAGCTGCCTTCAAAGCGGTTGACGACAGCAAGCAAGTTGCTGTTTTGGTTCCTACTACCATACTCGCCTTTCAACACTACAAAACCTTTTCCAAAAGACTAGAAGAACTGCCTGTCAAAGTGGACTATCTCAACCGTTTTCGCTCTACAAAAGATCGTAAAAGGATATTAGAAGAACTCCAAGAAGGAAAAATCGACATACTCATTGGCACTCATCAGTTGGTCAACAAAACTGTAAAATTTAGAGATTTGGGGCTGCTCATCGTGGACGAAGAGCAAAAGTTTGGCGTTGCAGTCAAAGAAAAATTGAGAGATTTTAAAACCAATATTGATGTTTTGACTCTTACTGCCACCCCCATACCCAGAACCCTTCAGTTCAGTTTGATGGCTGCTCGCGATCTTTCTGTTATCGCAACCCCACCTCCTAATCGATATCCCATAGAAAGCGAAGTAGTTCGCTTCAGTGAGTCCCTGATCAGAGACGCTATTCGCTACGAATTGCAAAGAGGAGGACAGGTTTTTTTCATTCACAACAGGGTAGAAAACATCAAAGAGGTTGCTGGTATGATTCAACGTCTGATCCCGGATGCCAGAGTCGCTGTAGGCCATGGCCAAATGGAAGGCAATCAATTGGAAAAAACACTACTGGGCTTTATGGAAGGTAAATCCGATATTCTGATCGCCACCACCATCATCGAAAATGGACTCGATGTCCCTAATGCCAATACCATTTTCATCAACAACGCTCAGAGTTTTGGCTTGAGCGATTTACATCAAATGAGAGGGCGTGTGGGACGGAGTAACAAAAAAGCCTTTTGCTATTTCATCACCCCTCCCCTGAGTGCCATGGCCACTGATGCTCAAAAAAGGATTCAAGCCATATCCCAATTCTCAGACTTAGGAGCGGGCATTCAAATCGCCATGAAAGATTTGGAAATAAGAGGAGCAGGTGACCTTTTGGGAGGCGAACAAAGTGGATTTATCAACGAAATTGGTTTTGAAACCTATCAGAAAATTTTACAGGAAGCCATAGAGGAATTGAAAGAAAACGAATTCAAAACACTGTTCCAAGATCAAGAAAAATCCCTGGAAAAAAATTATGTCAAAGAAGTACAAATCGATACTGATCGAGAAATATTATTCCCAGATGAATTCATAAATATAGTAAGTGAGAGATTGGCACTTTACAATGAATTGAGTACTGTAAAAGACGAGGAGGCTTTGCTGAAATTCAAGAAAAATTTAGAAGACAGATTTGGTAAAATTCCACCACAAGGAATGGAGCTTTTGGAAACAGTTCGCCTGAAATGGCTTGCCTCTAAAATGGGACTGGAAAGACTTATTATCAAAAAAAATAAATGTGTGGGCTACTTTTTGTCCAACCAACAAAGCGATTTCTACCAAAGTAAGGCCTTCAATAAAATATTGATGACCGTTCAGAAACAGGTGGGTAAATTCAGTTTAAAAGAAAAACAAACCCGAGACGGCCTGAGACTTTTATTGGTAATGGATCGAGTACACGCTATCGAAAATCTTCGGGAAGAACTCGACTCCCTAACAGTTGACTAGAGTAGTTTTAAGTTTTTGATCACTTCAAAAGCTACATTAACAGAATCTTCATCCATCAGTATGGTGAATTCATTGGATGTAGAAATAACCTCATTGATGTTGACACCTTCCCAAGAGAGTCTTTGAAAGATAAAATAGTAAATCCCAGGAATCTTAACATTATCGGTAGGAAGTTTTACAGTAATGGCAGATAGGTTGTCAATCTTATCGATACAAATTTCTTTCTGGAACAAATCTTCAATCAAAGGAGCAAGGTTGCTGCTCACTACTATGTTTGATTCGCCCACTCCCCTAGAAGAAGTGTAAAAAATATCTTTTTTGTCTTTGATGGCGGTAAGAAATTGAGCCTGAGACAACAGTAGCGTTTCTGTAAGTTTAAAGCAGTAGTCGGTCAAGGAGGAGCGAACGGTAATGTCTCCTAAGTTTTTTAATACCCCTACGATTTTGTGAGTAGAGAGGAATTCTTCATTATCAGAGATACGTTTGAGAGCCATCACTATGGCTCCACTTCTTGCAGGTTTACGCAGGGCTTTTTCAATTTCGGGTTGAATCTGACGTGCCAAGGAGGTCAGATTGATAATGCCTTGAGATAGAGCGGTCGAAAGGTAAGGTTTGGACTTGACGTATTCTGAAACTTGTGAAGCGATGGTTTTCAAAACTAAAATGTTTTATTTTAATGCAAAGTTAATAATTTAACACAAGATGTTTGATTTGAAACAATCTAACCGAAAGGATAAAATGCGGATTCAACGTGATTCATTTCCCACTTGTCCTGATTAAATACATAGGTGATGATATCAAAACGCACATCAACATTCATATTTCTAGACTGCACAAAATGATCAATGGCAATCACCAATAATTGAATTTTTTTGTAAGAAACTGCTTCATGCGGAGCGACAATGTAGCCTTTGGTTCTGGCTTTCACCTCTACAGCAACGAGCGTATTTTCTTTTTGAGCAATCAGATCTACTTCTGCTTTGAGGTAACGGAAGTTCCTTGATAAAAGGGTGTAGCCCGATTTTTGAAGATAGGAAGCAGCGAGGTTTTCTGCCTTTTTTCCAAGTTCATGGGCTTTACTCATTGGGACATGGGCTTTTTATAAGTTAAAATAAAATTCTATGCCGCACAATAAAATCCTTATTTTTGCCAAAAAATGAGCATGTCTAAGCAGCCAAAAAGGTACACTATTACTGCTGCCTTACCCTACACTAACGGTCCTATACACATTGGTCATCTGGCTGGAGTGTACGTACCTGCTGATATCTACGCTCGCTACCTAAGACTCCGAAAAAAAGATGTTGTCTTCATTTGTGGAAGTGACGAACATGGGGTTGCCATAGCCATCAAAGCCAAAAAAGAAGGCAAAACTCCGCAAGAGGTTATTGATCATTACGACCAAATCATCAGAACGGCTTTTGATACTTTTGGGATTTCATTTGATAATTATTCGAGAACTTCCAGAGCGGTTCACCACCAAACGGCAAGTGAGATTTTCAAACAACTAGATGAGCAAGGGCAGTTTTTGGTCAAGGAAACCGAACAATTATTCGACCCGGAGGCTCAAGAATTTTTGGCCGATAGGTTTGTTACTGGAACTTGTCCAGTATGCCAAAACCCCGAAGCTTATGGTGATCAATGCGAATCCTGCGGGAGCTCTTTGAGTGCGACCGATCTGATACAACCTAAATCTACTCTCTCTGGATGCGTTCCGCAGTACAAAAAAACAAAACACTGGTTTTTGCCTTTGGATCAACACGAAGAATTCATCAAGGAATGGATTTTGAAAGGACACAAAAAGGATTGGAAACCCAATATTTACGGTCAGGTGAAATCTTGGATCGATAACGGATTGCAGCCCCGTGCTGTAACTCGCGATTTGGACTGGGGCATCCCTGTGCCGGTCAAAGATGGTGAGGGAAAAGTGCTTTATGTTTGGTTTGACGCCCCCATCGGCTATATTTCTTCCACCAAAGAATGGGGTGAAAAAAATAACATCAATTGGGAACCGTATTGGAAATCCGAAGACACCCAATTGGTTCATTTTATTGGAAAAGACAATATCGTATTTCACTGTATCATTTTCCCAATTATTCTCAAAAATACAGGAGATTTTATCCTCCCTGAGAATGTTCCTGCTAACGAATTTCTCAACCTAGAGGGAAATAAAATTTCCACTTCCAAAAATTGGGCTGTGTGGTTGCATGAGTATTTGGAAGACTTTCCCAACAAACAAGATGCATTGCGATATGCACTGACGGCCAATGCCCCCGAAACCAAAGACAATGACTTTACGTGGAAGGAATTCCAAACCCGAAACAACAGTGAATTGGTGGCCATTTTTGGGAATTTTATCAATCGGGTGATGGTACTCACTCATAAATATTATGAGGGTATTGTTCCCAAAGTTGATCAATGGAAAGACGAAGATCAGGAGGTCTTGATCCGCCTGAGAGAATTTCCCCTAATTATGGAAAATGAAATCGAACATTACCGATTCAGATCCTACAGTCAGGAAGTCATGAATCTGGCGCGATTGGGAAATAAATATTTAGCTGATCAAGAGCCTTGGAAATTGATCAAAACTGATCCCCATCGGGTGCAAACCGTCATGTTTACTGCCCTACAAATTGCTGCAGGACTGTCTATTCTCTCCGAGCCACTGCTCCCTTTTACGGCTCAGAAAATGAGAGAAATGCTGGGAATCAATGCTCAGTGGGAAGATGTAGTAAATGAGACACAACTTTTGGCGGCAGGACATACTCTAAACAAACCTCAATTACTCTTCGACAAAATTGAAGATCAGGCCATTGAAAAACAATTGGAAAAATTAAAGAACAATTTAGCACATGAGAACGATAAAAAAAATGTGGAGGAGGCGCCCAAAAAGATGATTACTTTCGAAGACTTTACACAGATGGATCTTAAAACAGGTACCATACTTGAAGCTGAGAAAATGGCAAAAACCAAAAAACTATTGGTTTTAAAAGTAGATCTAGGACATGAACAAAGAACGATTGTATCCGGAATAGCAGAGAGTTATTCTGCCGAAGAGGTTGTGGGAAAAAAAGTAAGTGTACTGACCAATCTTCCTCCACGTGAAATAAGAGGTGTAGAAAGTCAGGGCATGCTTTTGATGGCAGAGGATCAAGACGGGCGATTGATTTTCATCTCTCCTGAAGACCAGAATACCCCTAGCGGTTTGACCATCCGGTAAATAGCTGTTGTCTGTTGTGATACCTGTTGCTTTTGATCCGATCTATGTATTGCCCCTACCCGAAAACCATAGGTTTCCTATGGAAAAATATGATCTGCTGCCCAAACAACTCATTCACGAAGGCACCTGTGAACCAAGCGATTTTTTTTCACCCCATCCATTATCAGATGCTATTGTAAAAGTGATTCACCGCCCAGACTATGTTGACCGATTGAAACAGCAAGATCTTGACCGATCAGAAATCAGAAAAATCGGCTTTCCCATTTCACAACAATTGGTTGAAAGAGAGTTTACCATTGCGGGAGGAACAGTGGAAGGAGCATTGAAGGCTTTGGAAGGAGGAATTGCATTTAATATTGCCGGCGGTACTCACCATGCCTACACCACGCACGGTGAGGCTTTCTGTATGCTCAATGATCAAGCCATTGCAGCCCAATACTTACTGAATCATCAACACGCTCAAAAAGTTTTGATAATCGATTTGGATGTTCATCAAGGAAATGGCACTGCGGAGATATTTCAGCGAGAAAAAAGGGTGTTTACTTTTTCAATGCATGGTCAAAAAAATTACCCTTTTAAGAAAGAACAAAGCGATTGGGATATTGCACTGGAAGACAAAACTGGCGATGATCGTTATCTCAATATTTTAAACGATACACTGCCCAAGCTTTTCCAACAGGTAGCACCAGAATTTGTTTTTTATCTCTCCGGAGTAGATGTTGTGGCTACTGACCGGTTGGGTCGGTTGGGAATGAGCATAGAGGGTTGCAAAAAGAGAGATGAAATGGTAATGGATTACTGCTACAAAAAGTCTGTACCTCTACAATGCAGTATGGGTGGGGGATATTCAGAAGACATTAGATTGATCATAGAGGCTCATGCCAACACCTATCGTGTGGCGCAACGCATCTATTAACGCCAAGTTTGACTTTTCATATTTAGGGTCGCAATAACAATATCCTTACGGCTGATTTGACCTACAAGCCTATTTTTATCCAAAACAGGAAAACGTCTTCTAGAGGTTTTAAAAAACATAGAGGCCGCCTCAAAAATGGTCTTATTGGCATCAATAGTATCTACCTCAGAGGTCATGAAGTGGGCAACTGTTTTGTCCAAGATGGGAAGGTTAAAATATCGACTGTCTGAGATTTCTTTCATACAATCCGCCTCAGAAATTACGCCTATTAAATTTCCAGCATCGTCAACAACAGGACCACCAGAAATACGATGTTTGATAAAAATTTTCATCACCTCATGGATGGTCTGATCCTTAGTAAAAACTAACAAATCACGGGTCATGATGTCAAATACCAACAAAGTTTTGTTTAATGTCTTAGAACGTTTGGCTCTTTCTCCTTGAAAGCTTTTTATCGGCATAACTTGTTGTTTTTGTTTCCATTAAATTAATGATTTTTAAAATATCATTTAATATTTTTACAAAATAATTGCACTAAGAATTAAACAAAACGATCCTGATTATGAGTGTTGTAGGGGTATTAGGCGGTGGATGGTTGGGATCAGCCTTGGCAGAAAAAGTGTCAGAAAATGGCCATAAAGTCAAGATTACCTCAACAACTCGAGAGAAAATAGATCGATTCCGGCAAAGAGGATACGAAGCACAACTCCTAAAAATTAGCGAAACGGAGATCGAAGGAAAATTAGAATTTTTTAAGGAAGTTGACTTTTTGGTCATCACCATTCCTCCCGGCTTGAGAAAAAATCCCCAAAGAAACTACGTGAAGCTAATGGAGCAAATCATTAGTAATATTCAGTTTTTTGATATCAAAAAGGTATTATTTACCAGCAGCACTAGTGTTTATGGCTTTCAAGAAAATATAATTACGGAAGAAAGTGAATTGTTGGGAAATTCAACAGCTGCAAAACAAATAATAAAAGTGGAACAAATACTTTCTGGAAATAAAAATTTTGAAAGTTGTATTGTAAGATTGGGTGGATTGATAGGATCAAACCGTCATCCTATTTTTAAATTAAGTGGTAAAAAAAATCTTCCTAATCCTCTTTCGCCCATCAACTTTATTCATCAAAAAGATGCCGTAGCCATTCTTCTAAAAATCATCCAAAACTGGAAGGGAAGTCAGGTTTACAATGCCGTAACACCCTTTCATCCCTCACGAAAGGATTATTACGAACATATGGCTGAAATTGCCCGTGTACCTCCTCCTACATTTGAAAATAAGGGAAGTATTAGGGGTTTTATAAGTACTAAAAAGGTAATTGTTGAATTTAATTGTGAATTCATCGTGAAAAACTTGTTAATATTAAATTAATTCAATGATCGTTCTCGGATAAAATTCTGTTTAAGTTTACTAAAATTTGAATTTTGTCTGATTCTTCAAAATTTATTTCGCTACTCGAAAAAATACTCACCCTTCTTAAAAATTCTAAGTTGGAGTATCTCAAAGCATCTGACGAATCCAATCACCCTAGAGACAAGCGTTTCCTGAACAATGAATCTACCAACAGGAATCGATATTTTCAAGACATCACCAAGCTATTGAGATCCCTCAATGTGGAAGTAGAAAACTTGGTAATTCATCGTTTAAACTTTGAACAAATTGTAAGTTCTTCCATAAAAAAAACCAAGTACACCCATTTACAAAAGTGTGTAGATTACGACCAGAAGCTACTTGAATCTTACGAAAAAGCTTTGGAGCTTAGACCCAATTCAACGGATTTAAAAATCCAGCAGGATAAAATTTCAAAATCTGTCTTGGAAAGTATTTACTTTTTGGAAAGTGCAGGCTTCATTCTAGAGTCCTGAATGGTGGGTAGATCGATGCCCAAACTATCAAGCGGAATTTCATTTTCCTCAGCCAAACTTATCATTCTTTTCAACAAAACATTGTATTCAGAATAAAGTTCATCCAACGATTGATTGAGTTTTTCGTTTTGTTTGTTGTGAGCATAGTAATGGCATTTGATGATTTGAGTTTGAACAACCTTGATTCTCCCATAAATGGGAAGTTTGTCAAATGCTTCGGGAAAAGGGCCTTTGAGCAAACTACTCGTAATCTTGTACAGGTCAGAGATGAAAACAATAATACCTTCGGGATTGAGCTTTGACATATCCTCCATCGCATCCTTGAATTTTTTAAAATCAGTCCATTGGTTGATTTCATTATCTTCAATAAACTCAGGGGTAAATTGAATGACTTGACTGGAATAATCGGGTGTATTTATGGATAATGAGTCTATTACTTTTTCTACCGTCTGTTGTGCATTCGAAGTCTTTTCTTTACAAGAAAAGAAACAAAAAAACATTACAAGAATGGTGAAAAAACGCATCATGCCTCAAAGTTAAAACTTTATAAACCAATAGTGGTTTGCTTGATCAATAATACCGCGAAAAAAATAATTTGTAACAGATAAAGTTGGTGAGAAAACCATCCTTGTACATCAATTCTAAATGAATGGAAAACTGTTTGCAAAAAAAGTGCAACAACAGTCCAACCAAAATAGTTTTGTAAAGGCGCCTCTCCGCCATCAAAAACCCAAAAATCTAGTACAGGAGCAATCGGTTCTATCAACAAATCCAAGAAAATCATCAAACCAACACCGATAACAACACGCATAAAAACGTTTTGATAAAACTGCGCGGCAATGGCTCCAGTAATGATGGTCAATAGCGCCCAATTAACTCCTATCAAAAGGGGAACTCCAAGAATTTTTTTTCCTAAAGCATCACCGTATTGGTAATCTCCAAATATCCAGCCGTATTGTACTCCCAAAATTTCAGTAATCATGCCCGTTAAAAACCCCAAAATCACCATGGGGTAAAATAATTTATGCCCATTACAATTGATCAGTAAAAGCACAAAATTGATGGATAAATTGAGTGGAGTTGCCGAGATAAACCATTCCGAATTGCCATACAAAATTCCCAAAATTCCACTGAGGTGAAACAACCAAATAATGGCAATTGATATGTTTTGTCGATTAAGCTTCATTGACATGGTTAACAGAAGGAATTAAATCGGTAGCAATTTTAGCAGAAAGCAAACACAAGGGTATGCCGCCACCAGGATGAACACTTCCCCCACAAAAATATAAATTTTTGATCTTGGAGTTGAAATTGGGATGCCTCAGAAAAGCAGCCATCTTATCGTTGCTAGAACTGCCGTACAATGCTCCCAAATGAGAGGACGTTTTTTGTTGAATCAATGGAGGTGTCAGCACTTCTTCTTCCTCAATCAAAGTATTCATATCCACATTGAGCATGCGATTCAGTTTGGCAATGGTTTTTTCTCTCAATTGATTTTTAATTTTATTCCAATCCTGACCGTGGTCTGCCGGAGTATTGATCATGACAAACCAATTTTCTCTTCCCTTTGGGGCATCTGAAGGAACGTCTTTGGAGGTTATGTTTACGTAAACCGTAAAATCATCACTTGGGCTTTTTTGATTGAAAATGGCCTCGAATTCGGCTTTGTAGTCTTTTGAGAAAAATATGTTGTGTAAATCAAGTTGATCAAATGTTTTTGCAACTCCCCAGTAAAAGATAACAGCAGAGCTTGAACGTTCTTGACTCAAAATTCTCTCAGGAGCAGGAAACCCCTTGAGCAGATTTCTGTAGGTGGGATAGACATCCATATTAGAGAGAACTACATCGGCCTCGAAGGATTGGTTTTCAGTTTTTATTCCTACCGCCTTTACTCCTTCCAATATTATTTGATTGACTTTTTCTTCAAAACGAAAAGCTACATTTTTACTTTTTGCTAATTCAAACAAGGATTGGGTAATTCGCTCCATTCCACCATTGGGAACAAAGGTTCCGAACTCCTGTTCTAAATGCTGCACCAGAGTCATGATACCTGGTGTTTGATAGGGAGAAGACCCATTGTAAGTGGCATAGCGATCATACATCTGAACCAGATGAGGTTCTTTCAACTGAGCGGCATTTACCGAATGAAGATTTTGATTGATTTCGTAGAGTCTGAAGTTGAGTAATGCCCTCAGGGTTTTGACATTCAAAAAGCCTTTGAGTTGGTGAAGAGATTGTTCCAAAAACAAAGGAGCTGTCAAATCAAATTTTTTCTTGGCTCTCTCTAAATATTTTTTTAGTGCGATGGCTTTTACCCCAAGTTTTTTTTCGACTTCTTCCAAGAAAAGATTTTCATTTGAATGCGCAGTAATTTGAGTTTGATCTTCCCAAAAATACTGGCAGGAAATCTCTTTTTTCTTGTAAGAAAAAAAATCATTTGGTTTTTCTCCGTGGAGTTCAAACAGCTCATCGACAAATTGTGGCATGGTAAACAGAGAGGGCCCTGCATCGAAGCGATAGTCGCCCAAACTGAAGGCGCTGAGTTTCCCTCCTGGATACTCATTGGCCTCAAAAACAGTGACATTATAACCTTTTTTTGACAAACGTAAAGCTGCTGCAATACCGCCAATTCCTGCTCCTATAATAACCGCATTTTTCATTTTTTATGGAGGGTAGATTTTAAAAAACCAGTATCTGACAAAACTTGAAAACGTGCGAATAGATCTTCACTGTACCATTTCTGACGTCTGGTTTTTTTGATGATATTAGCATGACTACGGTCTTTGTAGGCAAATTGTTTTACAGCTTCAAAACTGTCCCAAAGACTCAAGGTGGCTTGTTGAACGAATGGCCACTCTCCAATACCTTTGAAGTAAAGCACTCCCTGGGCCTTTTCAATAGCGGCACTAGCAGCAGGTACAGATTTCCAAAAATTAAGAAGTCGCGTGGGACGAAGCGTAGCTCGGGTGATGACTGCTACGGGAAGTTCAGAGTCAATTTTTGGAGGTTGGTGTTCGTGAAAAGGATTTTGTCCACTCCACAATCCATGACTTTTTACAGACAGCATTTTGATGGTTCGATAGGAAAATGATTTCTGATAATAACTTTGGAATATTTCATTTTGGGTTAAAAAATCATCTGCTATTTGTTGATTATCCCAAACTCCTAAAAAGGCGTAAGTTGCAAAATCTGGCCAAAGACTGAAGCCATTACCACCACCTGTTCCCATTAGCTTAAAGAACCTCAATCCTTTTTTTTGTTGAAGTTTTGACGGAACAAGCCCCATTTGTGCAAAAGCCCAAGCTTTATTTGTTCGAAATTTGAAAAAGGTAATCGTCGTCAATCCTTCCATCTAAAACCATGTAATCCCTTGAAACTAAATTATGAAAAAACTCTGAAAGGCTTGTAAAAACAGGCGATAAAAAAACGCCTCTGCTAGGATTTTAGAATTTGACTTTAGGAGATAGTAGTTGCA
>JAYNHF010000022.1:0-38406 GCA_038107695.1 Flavobacteriaceae bacterium
GGAATGGCATTGTTGGGCCATTTGTAGAGCTTCCCCCACTCTTTGAAACCCACTAGGACTGAGAAAAGAAATAGAAAAAATGGCCATTTAAATTTTAAAATCCAATAAAAAAAGAAAAGGATGTTGATTAAAGCAAAAATAGGTACCATTAAATTGAGGAAAGGATATCGAAAAAAATCCCAAAAAGCACCCATTAAAAAAAGCTGTAGGATCAACAAAGCAAGATTGATTATTAATAAAATTTTGGAAACAAAATTCAATTTCATAACAGAGGGGTTTTGATTTCTAATGAATTATTCTTTTCCCGCCCTAAATAAAAAATCTTTTTCTTCATTGGAAAGACTGTCATAACCAGACTTACTGATTTTATCTAGAATCTCATCTATTTTACTTTGATGATCACTAGCTGGGGCTTTATTTGATGCAGTAGATTTTCTCTTAGTAGCGCGGTAAACCGTCTTGAGGTCTTTTCTGATGAAAATCCACCGCCATATTTTTTCAAATCCACTTCCAATATCCCTTCCCTGACCCAGCTGCCTGGCATAGGCAAAACCCAAAACAGCACCACCAATATGAGCCAAATGGCCACCAGCATTACCGTATGGAATTTGAATCACATCAATGAAAAAGAAAGCAAGGCCAAGATATTTCAATTTTAAATTAATAAAGAAAAAACGTATTTCTTGATCGGGAGTGTAGGTACAGATAAAAATAAATACAGCCATCACCCCTGCCGATGCTCCTATCATGGGTGGGTAAGTCCCTTTGAAAGCGGGAAATAATGCGTAACTACCAATAAAAATAAATCCTCCGGCAATAACACCCAAAAAATAATTATTGATAAAAATTCTATCTGTAAATAAATTGATAAACAAACCACCTGAGAAAAAAAGAACCACCATATTCCATAATAAATCAAAAAAACCACTGTGCAAAAAACTGTAACTCACTATGGTCCATGGTCGGGTAATAAAAGTGGAGACGTTAGGAGAAAGTTGTACCCAATTCAAATAGGTTGTGCTGGGAACGTTAAATAAAAAAAAGATAACATTGACCAACATTGGCAACACAAAGCAAATCACATTGAGCAATATGATTTTTTCTGCAATGGAAAAGGTAGCATAACGGTATTGGAGGTTGTTCCAAAAACTCATAAATCCCAACGGTTGTTATTGAACTCTTTCTTTTTCCAGTACCACATCATGGCCAACCCAGTAATGGCACCACCAACGTGAGCAAAATGTGCAATGGGACCAATAGAATAAGAGGAAAAACCAAAGAAAAGATCTGCAAAAATTAAAATCGGAACCAAATATTTTGCTTTAACAGGAATCGGTGGAAAAAGAAGCATGAGTTGAGCATTTGGAAATAGCATCGCAAAACCCACCAAGACCCCATAAAGGGCACCAGAAGCACCCACCATCACCGATCTGTATGCATTGAATGCACTCGAAAGTTCACTTTCTCCAATTGAATTGACAATGGGAATTGGTAATTCAGCAGTCCTGTAAAAAGAATCAATTTCGGAGGTAACAAGACCCAATTCAGTCAATAAAGTATTTACATGATCGACTTGATAGTAGTAGAGTAAAAGTTGAAGGGCTGCTGCACCAAATCCTGTCGAAAGATAAAAGAAAATGAATTTTTGTTTTCCCCACATTTGCTCTAAAGGAGTTCCAAACATCCATAAACCAAACATATTGAAGAAAATATGTGAAATGTCACCGTGCATGAACATATGGGTCAAAGGCTGCCAAATCTCAAATTTTGGATGGTCGGGATAGTGTAATGCAAACCAATCGTAAACCTGATTCCCTAATGTGAGAGTAGCTAAGAAAAAAATTCCATTGATGATCAGTAAATGTTTTACTGTTTCAGTAACGTTGCGCATTAATTCAATTTTTTTTCTAATTCTTGTTTTTCTAAGGTAACAAAAATCTTACGATTAAAAGGACAGGTCAGGGTGTCTTTACAAGCAAAAAAATCGTCAACTAAGGCTTGTTGCTCCTTTATTGAAAGTAGGGTATTTCCCTTGATAGAAAGTGACTTTGATAGTATTTTGGCAATGTAATCTGCTTGACTGAAACTTTCCACCTGCTCTTCTTCACTGGGTAAGTTGAATACATCCTCAAAAAACTGATCCAATTGTTTATCACTGCAAATGGCGGGAATTCCTGTTATCAGTAATTGATTCTTTTGTTGTTTCACCACAAAACCCATTACATTCAAATTTTCCTCCAATTCTCCAAACAAGGCAATCTGCTGAGGAGTCAACTCTATTTCTTTGGGAAACATTAATTGTTGACTGACCATATTTTTCTTGGTGATACTGATAAGAAATTTTTCATAGAGTACACGTTGATGAGCGCGTTGTTGATCAATGATCAAAAGACCCGAACGGGTTGGCGTAACAATGAATTTGCGGAGCAATTGAAAGACTTTAGGAGCTTGTTCAAAAGTCAATTTCAACTCTTCTTCGGCATCACTGGATTCGTTGGGAATTTCTAGGCCTGAATAAAGACTTTCCCAACCAGATGTCGAAGCTTTAGGAACTCTATTATCAGTCTCTTCGAAAGGATTAAAACTCGAATCAACTTCAATGGAAGGCATATTCGATGGAGGACTTTGTTGTAAATTGTAAGGAGTATCCAAATTAGGATCCCGGTCAAAATCTAAAACAGGAGCTACTTGAAACATCCCCAGACTGTGTTTGACCATGGATTTAATAATCGCATACAGATTTTGTTCCTCTTCAAACTTGATCTCTGTTTTGGTAGGATGGATATTGATATCAATGGTTTTGGGATCAATTTGAATGTAGATAAAGTAGCCCGGATGAAATTGGTCACGGAGCAAACCCTCAAAAGCAGAGGTTACTGCGTGGTTTAAAAATGGACTTTTAATAAAGCGTCGGTTGACAAAAAAGAATTGCTGACCTCTCGATTTCTTTGCAAACTCAGGTTTTACCACAAAACCTTCAATACCTGCAACAGATGTCATTTCCTCAACGGGAATCAATTTTTCCTCAATTTTATTTCCAAAAATATTAGCAATTCGTTTTCTAAAATTTCCAGCAGGAAGATCAAAAAGTTCGGATCCGTTTTGCAGGAAAACAAATCTCACCTCGGGATGTGTCAGCGCAACACGGTGAAATTCGTCAATGATATGCCGCAATTCAACTTTATCAGATTTCAGAAAATTCCTCCTGGCCGGGACATTGTAAAAGAGATTTTTAACCGCAATCGAAGTTCCATTGGGGGCAACGGATAACTCTTGCTCCTCTACTTTACTTCCCGAAATTTTTAGGCAACTCGCCATTTCATCTTCGGCTGTTTTGGTATTAACCTCTACCTGAGCGATCGCAGCAATCGAAGCCAAAGCTTCGCCTCTAAAACCCTTAGAAGTAATCGAAAACAAGTCATTTGCTGATTTAATTTTAGAGGTTGCATGTCGTTCGAAAGCCAATCGGACATCAGTAGGTGACATCCCAATACCGTTATCTATGACCTGAATAATGGTCTTTCCTGCTCCATTGATCAAGAGCTGGATTTCAGTAGCTTGAGCATCGATAGCATTTTCAAGGAGTTCTTTGACCACAGAAGCCGGCCTTTGAATCACCTCACCCGCCGCAATTTGGTTGGCTACATGATCTGGCAAAAGCGAAATAACATCAGCCATTAGCCATTAAATATGGATAAATCGAAATCGATGACATAGAGAAAAGCCAATACCAAAATCAAAATAATAACAACCAAGCGAGAGGAAAGTCCACGATTGTTTCGTGTTCGCATTTTCATACGAGCTTCCTGCCATTGCTGTCCGAAATCATTCTGGTTGTAGGTATCTCTATACTTAGAAAATTTAGAATCAAAATCGTAAAGGTTACCCCCCTCTTTTCCACTGTAGTATCGTGGAGTGTAATTGTACCTTCTGTTTTTTTTTAACTTTAGTAGGCTTATCTTCATGAGACCTAAATTATTGAGAGCATTATTGCATTACCCATTCAAATTTAAAGAAAGTGTTTCAAATTGTCACTGAGTTTAGATAATTAATGACGGGAAAACTACAATGCAATCATTCTCAAAGCAGTGACAGCAGCTTCGACTCCTTTATTTCCTTTACTACCCCCACTCCTTGCCTTCGATTGTTCAATGTTATCGTCTGTCAAAACACAAAAAATGACGGGTGATTTGAGATTGGTATTTAAATCTTTAATGCCCTGAGCTACAGCGTTAGAGATGAATTCAAAATGTCGGGTTTCTCCTTGAATAACACATCCTATTGCAATTACAGCATCAAAATCCATCTGCTGGGCCTTAGCTGCTCCATAGATCAATTCAAAACTTCCAGGCACATCAAATTTTACAATATTTTCTTCCAAAACATTATGATCCATAAGGGTCATTTTGGCAGCACGAAAAAGAGATTCTGTAACCACCTCGTTCCACTCTGAAACAACCATAGCAACACGAAAGTTTGAGCCATCAGGCACCTTGGAACGATCGTATTGAGATAAACTGTGGTCGGCAGTTGCCATTTATCTGAGGTTTTCCAAACGTCCAATCTGGACTTCCACCTTAGCTGCCTCTGAAGATTCCGGGAATTCTGACTGAATTCTTTTAAAATATTCCAAAGCCACATTGTTTTTTCCCAATGAAGCTCCCAAAATTCCTGCTTTAAAAAGATATTTGGGTGCACTAAAAGAATTATCACTAGATTCAAAAGCAGCTACGTAATAATCAAATGCCTCGTCAGGTTGACCAATCTGGGCAAAGGCATCTCCGATAGCACCCTTGGCAAGTGCTTTTAACATGACATCATCGGTATCAAATTGATCTAAATAATCGATAGCATTAACGTAATCCCCCAAATTGAGATAAGCCATTCCGGCACTGTAAGTCGCAAGTTTAGCGGCTGGGGTTCCAGAGTAATTGTCAATGATGTCTAGAAAACCATATTTACCCTCTCCACCATTGAGTGCTCTATTAAACAAAGAGTCAGCGTCTTGACCGTTTACTGCCAATTCAAAGTAATATTGCGCCTGACTGAGTTCACTTACGGCCTCTAATTTTTTGGGTTCAAAAATATAATTTTGGTACCCCAAATAGGACAAAACCGACAAAGCAACAAAACCAACAATTGCCAGAATAAAATTTTGATATTTAGAAATCCACTCCTCTGTCCTAGAGGCAGTTGTATCTAACTTTTCAAAAACCTCTGCCGTAGTACTGTCTTGTTCTATATTATTTTCGACCTCTTTAGTAATCGATTTTTTGTAACCTCTCTTTTTGTAGGTGGCCATTTCTGATTTTTTAAGTCCCCAAAATTAACCTTTTTTAAGCCAAAACCAAAAACTGATTTAATATTGAAAATTAAGTAGGGAAATTAGTTTATTTTTTGTTTTACATTACTCAAGCAAACTATATTTGTTTTCATGTTTTTAAAACAACTCAATTTAACCCATTACAAAAATATTGAGGCTTCACAATTCCGTTTTGATGCCCCCATCAACTGCTTTATTGGTAACAATGGGATCGGAAAGTCAAATGTTTTAGACAGCATCTACCACTTGGCTTTTACCAAAAGCTATTTCAATCCATCTGGGGTTCAAAACATTCAGTTTGGAAAGGATTTCTTTTTGATTGAAGGAAAATTTGAAAAGGATGGAAAACAGGAAAAAATCAATTGCAGTCTCAAAAAAGGACAAAAAAAAACCATCAAAAGAAATGGAAAAGCTTACGTCAAAATCGCTGAACATATCGGGCTGATTCCGCTGGTAATTGTATCTCCTGCAGATAGAGACCTGATCATTGAAGGCAGTAGCACAAGAAGAAAATTTATTGACGGGGTAATTGGTCAAACCGACAAAACCTACCTAAAAAATCTTTCGGACTACAACAAGGTTTTGGCTCAACGCAATGCACTTCTCAAATTTTTTGCTCAAAACAGAACTTTCGACGGGGATACTCTAGCAATTTACAACCATCAGATGGGGGAATTGGCACAACCGATATTCGATAAAAGAAAAGCATTTATAGAAATGTTCATCCCCATTTTTCTCAACAGATATCAAAGCATCAGTCAAGGAGCTGAGGAAGTAAATATCCAATATCAATCCCATTTGAGTGAAAAAAAACTCATCGACTTACTCGAACAAAGCCTTGAAAAAGATAAAATACTTCAATTTACCTCTGTTGGCATTCACAAGGACGATTTGGATTTGCTGATCTCCACCATGCCCATCAAAAAATTTGGGAGTCAAGGACAGCAAAAAACTTTTTTAATTGCACTAAAACTGGCGCAGTTCGATTTTATCAAAGAAAAATCAGGAATGAATCCAATAGTTCTTCTTGATGATATTTTTGACAAACTGGATCAAGACAGGGTCAGTCAAACCATTCAATTGTTTGACCAAGAGAATTTGGGGCAAATCTTCATTTCCGATACCCATGAAGATCGAATCAAAGCAGCACTTGAAACCGGCGATTCTCGCTATGAAATATTTAAACTCACTTAGCGCATGAGCAAACTTGTTTTCATCGGTCTATTATTATTTATCTTTGGGTGTGAAAATAAAATTAAACCCTCCGATCTGGCATTGATCAACGGATATTGGAGCATCGATTACATCACTCACAAGGATGAAACTTTCCATCCCAAAGGTGCTCTAAAACTTTTGGATTTCTATGAAATCAATGGAAAAGAAGGGATTAGAAAAAAAGTGCAGCCTCGATGGGACAATAAATTTTTGATCACAGAAGATTTAAATAAATTTAAAATAGTTTTTGAAAGCAATCGATACTACCTCGGCTTTGAAACCGCATGGGATCAGTGGAGAGAAGAAATACTAAAACTCAACCAAGATCAACTAATACTCAAACACCAAGAAAAAAGCTACCATTACATCAGACATTACAATGAAAACTGATCCATGAAATCATCCAAAAGAAAATTTGAGCCACAAAGTATTAGTAAAGTACTGAGCGAAATTGTTGAATCCAAAGCACTTATTGCTGGTATCACCAATGCTCGGGTTAATGAACTGTGGTATGAGTTAATGGGAGCCCACATGTCCAATTACACCGAAAAAATAACATTGAAAGGGAATACACTTTTTATTTCTCTCAACAATGCAGCCCTGCGCGAAGAACTCAGTTATGGAAAAGATAAAATCATGACCATGATGAACGATCAACTGGGTAAAGTCGTGATTGAAAAATTAATATTGCGCTAAAAAACATCCCTACCAGAGAAGTGAAATGCTCCCTCGATGGCCGCGTTTTCATCGCTATCAGATCCATGAACAGCATTTTCTCCGACTGAAGTTGCAAACTGTTTACGAAGAGTACCCTCGGCAGCTTCCTCAGGATTAGTAGCGCCAATCAAAGTTCTAAAATCATCAACGGCGTTCTCTTTTTCGAGAATGGCAGCAACAATAGGTCCTCGACTCATAAAAGCTACCAAATCACCAAAAAAGGGGCGGTCTTTATGCACTGCATAAAATAACTCTGCGTCTCTTTTGGACATTTGAGTCATTTTCATGGATACAATTCTAAATCCAGAAGCATTAATTTTACTCAGGATTGCACCTATGTAACCTTTTTCAACCGCGTCGGGTTTGATCATTGTAAAAGTTCGGTTCGAAAGCATAGTAAGGATTTCTGTTGCAAATTTATGAAAATGTGTTCGTTTGAGATTCGAAAACCATTAAATAAATTTTTTACTCCATACCGAAAAACAAAAGGTTCAATTTTTGGTATCTTTGAATACATGGATAAACAATTGCTAGAAGCATTCAAAAATTTACTCAGTAAGCCCAAAAGAATCGTTATCATTCCTCACAAAAATCCAGATGGTGATGCGCTGGGCAGTAGCCTTGCGCTTCAATTTTTCTTAACAAAAATGGGACATCAGTCCAAGGTCATATCCCCAAACGAATACCCCGAATTTTTGAATTGGTTGCCTGGACAAGAAAAAATCATAAATTTTCTTAAATCTCCAGAAGAATCCGAACGATCGATTGAAAACGCTGAAATCATCTTTACCCTAGATTACAATCAATTGAGTAGAATTGGTGACCTTCAACCCTTGGTAGAACAAAGTACAGCTCCAAAAGCAATGATTGACCATCACGAAAATCCTGGGGACTATGCCAGTATTCAATATGCTGAGCCCTCTAGAGGTTCGACTTGTGAAATGATTTTCGAACTTATTGATGCTATTGATTCCTCAAGTATTGACGCCTCCATTGCAACCTGTATTTACACCGGTATAATGACCGACACAGGGTCTTTTAGATTCCCATCAACCACCGCTACTACACACAAAATAATATCCACCCTGATTGAAAAAGGTGCCCAACCCCACCTCATTCATCAAAAAATTTATGACACCTATTCCTTTCAAAGACTTCAACTATTGGGAACGGCACTGAGTAACCTAAAAAAAATAGAAAGACTACCAGTAGTTTACATTACACTCTCCCAGAAAGAATTGAATCAAAATAAATTTAAAAAAGGTGATACTGAGGGTTTTGTCAATTACGGACTCAGTCTATTGGGCATTACATTAGCTGTAATCATGATTGAAAATGAAACCGAAAAAATCGTAAAAATGTCATTCAGGTCAAAAGGTGCTTTCGATGTCAATCAATTTGCCAATAAATATTTTAATGGCGGTGGACATATCAATGCAGCTGGAGGGGTTTCTCGATTGTCCTTAAACAAAACCGTCGAGCAATTTTTAGCGGCAATAGACCAAGAAAAATCTCAATTTGATGCTTAGATTCTTTTTTATATTCACAATGATTGCTGGGATATTGAGCTGTCAAAACCTTGAACCCCGTCGGCCAATCAATAAACAAACACAAGTCTTTCTAAAAGAATCCGCCAAAAGAAATAAAAACATCATCACCATTGAACAATCCCTATTCCGACAAGTGATCGAAATGGAGAAAAAACTAACTTTTGAGAATTCACCTTTAGGTTTTTGGTATGCTTACCGAAAAAAAACAACCACTGACACAGCCCTACCCAAAAAAGGCGACCGTGTTACCTTTTTGTATCGAATTGAAGACCTCAACGGCAATTTAATTTACGACGAAAAAGAGTTGGGACAAGTAAATTTTTTTGTAGATCAAGAAGATTTAATCCCTGCATTGAGAGAGGGCATTAAATATTTACACTCGGGTGATATTGGTGTATTTCTCTTTCCTTCCTACCTTTGCTTTGGCTATCAAGGAGATGGAGATAAAATAGGAATCAACCAGCCCCTGAGATTCACCATAGAACTTTTAAAACTTGAAAAGAATTAAAAACTTAAAAATGAAAAAAATTAAATTACTCGGACTTCTTTTAGCAACATTAATATTGGGTTGTGACCAACAGTATCCCGATCTAGACGATGGAATGTACGCCAATATCGAAACCAGTAAAGGAGAAATTATGTTGCGATTGGAATTGGAAAAGACACCCATCACCGTTGCCAATTTTGTCTCCTTAGCAGAAGGAAACAATCCTAAAGTAGATCAAAAATTTAGTGGAAAAAAATTCTATGACGGAATCATCTTCCACAGAGTAATTAATGATTTTATGATCCAAGGAGGAGACCCCTTAGGCACCGGAACTGGAGGCCCTGGATATCAATTCGACGATGAATTTACTGATTTGGCGCACGATGGGCCAGGAATCCTTTCCATGGCCAATTCTGGTCCCAGAACCAATGGAAGTCAATTCTTTATCACACACAAAGAAACACCTTGGCTAAATGGAAAACACACCGTTTTTGGAAAAGTAGTTGATGGACAGACCGTAGTTGACAGCATCGCACAAAACGATACCATTCAGAAAATATCAATCATCAGAAAAGGAAGGGAAGCAAAAAAGTTTGATGCACCCGAAATTTTCTCAAACTACTTTGAAAATAAAGAAAAAGCCGACCGCGAAAGGGCAGAAAAAGAAGCTGCCATAATGAAAATTAATAAGGAAAAATTCGACACTCAAAAAGCGAGTGCAACCACTACCGCCTCCGGACTTCAATACTACATCGCGGAAAAAGGAGACGGACCCAAAGTGACCAAAACCAATAAAGTCAGCGCCCATTATGCGGTCTATTTTTCTGATGGTGTGTTGCTTGAAACCAGTAATTTAAAAACAGCCGAAGCACTCGGTAAAGTAGATCCCAACCGAAAAGCTGCAGGAGCTTATCAACCCATCAAAGCCGATGTGAACCCACAGGCAGCCATGATTGAAGGATTCAAAGAAGGTCTCAGACTACTGAATGTAGGTGATAAAGCCACATTATTCTTGCCCTATCAATTGGCCTATGGAGATAATGGAAATCAAGTCATTCCTCCTCGTTCAGATTTGATTTTTGAAGTAGAAATTATCGAACTGATTGAATAGTTAAAATCAATCCCTCCCCAAATACTGGGGCTTTTGATTATGAATAAAAAAACAACCACATGGGTTTGGTACTCTGCTATTCCTTTGTGGTTGTTGATTCTTTTTGCCCAGAAAAATCCCGAAATTGTAGAAAAATACTATAGTAGATTTTTCTATCCTCTGGGGTTCTCCCTACATCATTTCTTCATGAATTCAATTCCCTTTTCATTAGGGGATCTTTGCTATCTATTATTGATTTTTTATTCCATCAAAACCATTGTCAAAAAAAGTGCTTATTGGAAAATCAAACCGTTTCAATTTTTCTTAGACATTGGAACAATAGTAATCATCACAGCATGGATCTTTCACCTCAGCTGGGGATTCAATTACCACAGACTTCCCCTTAATGAACAACTTAACATTCCTATTAAATATAGTAAAAAAGACCTCGAAATTTGCATAGACAAAATCATAGAAAGGTCGAATTATTGGCATCAACAGCTGGTTTCCTCAGATACGTTAAAGGTAAAATTACCTTTTTCAAAAGATGAAGCTCCTCGAAAAACAACCCTTTATGATCCGATTCATAAAAAAACAGTATTCCATAACTTAAAAGTTAAAAAATCTTTACTCAGCTTACCCTTATCCTACATGGGATACGCTGGCTATTTGAATCCATTCACTCTGGAATCACAGGTAAATGCCAAAATGCCTGTTCAAAGCCTGATCATGACTTCACTACATGAAACTGCTCACCAGTTGGGATATGCCTCAGAAAAAGAAGCAAATTTCATTGCATACCTTTCAGCCATCAAACACGAAAATCCTCATATTCAGTATACTGGTAATACTTTTGCCTTCCGATATTTATATTCTGAACTCTACAAATTAGATTCGGATTTGGCCATGGAGAAATTAAATCAATTAAATCCAGGGATTTTGAAAGATTTTAGAGAAGTTGCCCGTTTTTGGAAGCAATACGAAAACCCCTTTGAAATCATCTTTGAAAAAACCTATGACGGTTTCCTTAAAGCCAACGGTCAAAAAAGTGGAATAAAAAGTTACAATGAGATGATAGGCTTGGTAATCAATTATCACAAAAATGAATAGCATTTTTGATGATGTTCTTTGAATTACCTGATAACTTTGTAAAAAAATAGGTTTGAAATACATCAGCAGTTCTCACAATCCCATTATCAAAAAATTAAATCTTTTGATGAACAAATCCAGGGCACGAAAAAAAGAGGCGTGTTTTGTTGTAGCAGGTAATCGTGAGCTGAGTCGTGCCTTAGAAATGGAGTATCGTATCGAAAGCTTATTTTACAGAGAAGGGGTTGTTGATGAAGATATTATTCATGAACATTCGGGTGCAGTTTACGAATTGAGCACCAAACTTTTTGATCGCATCAGTCTAAGATCGGGATCAGAGGAAGTCATGGCCATTCTAAAAACCAAAACACATCATCTTGAGGATTTGTTTCTCAACAATCAAAATCGAGTATTGGTGGTGGAAGCTCCGGAAAAGCCAGGGAACATTGGTGCGTTGTTACGAACCGCAGCTGCAGCAGCTTGGGATGCTGTAATCATTGCCAATCCCAAAACTGATCTTTACCACCCCCAAATCGTAAGAAACAGTATGGGCGGAGTGTTTTCCATACCAATTGCAACAGACAGTACTGAAAATGTAATCGCATTTTTGATACAGCATAATTTTAACATCATCGCTGCGGCACTTCATAAAAAAGCAAAGCATTACAAAAGGGTAAAATATCAAAGACCCCTTGCCCTCGTCTTTGGAACGGAAGACAAAGGCCTTGATCCAAAATGGATAAACGATGCTCACCAAATCGTAAAAATTCCTGTAAAATTCCCTATTGATTCTCTCAATCTGTCGGTTTCGGCAGGAATTTTGATGTATCACTATGGTGAAGAATGATTTTGCTGTATTAAAAGATTCCAGTAACTTTAAAATGCCGATGATTGTCAGTGAAGAAATAGAAAACAAAGAAATTGCGAAGCAGTACAAAGAACTGCTAAGAATCAGTTATCAAACCCTTACTGCTGAGGATAAGAAATTGATTCGTTCTGCCTTCGATACTGCTGTCCAGGCGCACAGAAATCAGAGACGAAAATCTGGAGAACCCTACATCCTACACCCCATCAGTGTTGCTAAGATTGTAGCCCAAGAAATTGGTCTTGATGCAACCTCGATTGCTGCAGCCCTTCTTCATGACGTTGTTGAAGATACAGAATACAGTTTTGAGGACCTTGAAAAACTTTTTGGCAAGGGTGTCGCAAGAATCGTCGAAGGTTTAACCAAAATTTCCAAACTCAGCAAGGAAAGTAACGTCTCTCTTCAAGCAGAAAATTTCAGAAAGCTATTACTAACACTCAACGATGACATCAGAGTCATCATCATCAAAATAGCAGATCGATTACACAACATGCAAACCATGGATGTGATGCCCGAATACAAGCAAGTTAAAATCGCCTCTGAAACCCTTTACATCTACGCACCCCTTGCACATCGAATAGGACTTTACAACATCAAAACAGAGCTGGAGGACTTGAGTTTCAAATACACTGAACCAGCAAATTACAAGCTCATTAAAAATAAAATTGAGGAAAGTGAGGAGGAACAAGAGCAATACATTAAGTCCTTTTCGAAGATTTTAGAATTTACTTTGGAAGAAGAAGAGCTCGATTATCAAATCAAAGGAAGAAGTAAGTCCATTTTTTCGATCAATCGAAAAATGACCGCGCAAAACATTCCTTTTGAAAATATTTTTGACAAGTTTGCCATCCGAATCATTTACAAAGCTACTCACCGAAATGAGAAATTTTTAGCTTGGAAGATTTACTCTATCATCACAGATCATTTCATTCCCAACCCTACCCGTTTAAGAGACTGGATTACCTCACCCAAATCAAATGGTTACGAAGCATTACACATAACCGTAATGGGACCCGAAAACAAATGGGTTGAAGTGCAAATCCGATCCGAAAGAATGAATGAAATTGCCGAAAAAGGATATGCTGCACATCACAAATACAAGCAAGGTGATCAAAAAGACATTGGTATTGACTCGTGGTTGGACAAACTTCAGGAGGTATTGGAGAACAACACGGAAAATCCAGTAGATTTTGTTGAGAATTTCAAACTCTCTTTGTATGCCAAAGAAATTTTTGTGTTCACCCCTAATGGAGAAATCAAATCTCTTCCCAAGGGGGCAACTGCTTTAGATTTTGCCTTTAGTATCCATACAGAAGTAGGAATGAAAACTCGAGGTGCCAGAGTCAATGGTAAACTCGTTCCACTGAGTCGAGCACTTAAAAGTGGAGAAAATGTAGAAATCATTACCTCTGAAAACATAAAACCTACAGCCAACTGGCTAGATTTTGTTCAAACATCAAGAGCCAAATCCAAAATAAAATCATCACTCAACGAGGAGAAGAAAAGGATTGCTGAAGACGGAAGAGAAACTTTGAGAAGAAAATTAAAGCAGCTGAAGATCACGCTCAATGATAAAACCATTGCGCACCTATTGCGACAATTTAATCTCAATAGTAGTTTAGATTTATTTTATCGTGTAGGTCTAGGAACCATCAACAACAAACAATTAAAAGATTTTTCTACTGATTTCAACAGTACCTTTTTAAATTTCTTCAAAAAAAAGATTCGAAGACAAAACCCTGTTTACAAAAAAAATGAAAAAGAAGAAATCACTCAGCGTTTTGACACTTTGGTTTTTGGCAAGGAAAGTGAGAGCCTAAAACACAGTTTGGCTGCCTGTTGTAATCCCATACCAGGAGATGCTGTTTTTGGATTTATAACCGTAAACGAAGGTGTAAAAGTGCACAAAAAAGACTGTTCCAATTCCTTGTCACTCCAATCCAATTTTGCCTACAGAATCATCAAAGCCAAATGGGTGGATTCCTCTTCAGATGAATTCACAGCCATCCTAAAGCTCTCAGGTATTGATAATATGGGAATTGTCAGTCAAGTCACCCAGTCAATTTCTAACGATATGAGTGTGAACATCAATAAATTGAGTTTTGATAGTGAAGATGGTATATTTACTGGATTGATCAGTGTGAGTGTTAAAAACAAAACCATACTCAATCGATTGGTTAACAATCTTTTGAAAGTGAAAGGTGTAGATAAAGTACTCAGAGAATAATTTAAGACCTATATTTGCAACGATGGAAAAAAATAAATCCAATCAGGAAATTGTAAAAGAGGTTTTTGTAAACTTCTTGAACAAGCATGCGCATCGAAAAACACCTGAGCGTTTTGCTATTTTATTTGAAATTTATGACAGTGATGAGCACTTCGATATTGAATCATTGTACATCACCATGAAAAATAAAAATTACAGGGTCAGCAGAGCGACATTGTACAATACTATCGAACTTTTATTAGAATGTGGACTGGTTAGAAAGCATCAATTTGGGAAAAACCAAGCCCAATACGAAAAGTCATACTTTGACCGTCAACACGACCATATCATCTTCACAGATTCTGGTGAGGTAAAAGAGTTTTGTGACCCTCGAATCCAAAACATTAAAAAAACAATCGAGGAAATATTCGATGTTGAAATCCACAATCATTCTCTTTATTTTTACGGCACAAAAAAAAAGAGTAAATCCATAATTTAATATGTCCGTAGACTTACTGTTAGGTCTCCAATGGGGAGATGAAGGTAAAGGCAAGATCGTTGATGTCTTGACCGAATCCTATGATATTATTGCTCGATTCCAAGGTGGCCCCAACGCAGGGCATACACTCGAGTTTGAAGGTATAAAACACGTGTTACACACCATTCCCTCAGGGATATTCCATCCCAGTGCTATCAATTTGATAGGTAACGGAGTGGTTATCGATCCTGTTATTTTTGAGAAAGAGCTTGAAAACCTCTCTCCTTACAACATTGATTTTTCCAATAAACTGTTGATTTCCAAAAAGGCACATTTGATCCTCCCAACCCATCGATTGTTGGACGCAGCATCCGAGGCCTCTAAAGGGAAAGCCAAGATCGGTTCTACACTCAAAGGAATAGGTCCAACTTATATGGACAAAACAGGAAGAAATGGAATGCGTGTTGGTGATATACTATCCAAAGACTGGAAAAGTCGATACAAAGCATTGACAGAAAAACATTTAAAAATGTTGGATTTCCACAATGTAGAATTAGAATTCGATCTGAACGAACTGGAAAATCAGTTTTTTAAATCCATTGAAACGTTGAAACAATGTAAGATTGTGGACAGTGAAACCTACATCCACAAAGCACAAGATGCTGGAAAAAAAATACTGGCTGAAGGGGCTCAAGGATCCTTACTGGATGTTGATTTCGGAACTTACCCCTTTGTTACCTCATCAACCACCACTGCTGCTGGAGCCTGTACAGGTCTAGGAGTAGCTCCCAATAAAATCAAAGAAGTTTTTGGAATTTTCAAGGCCTACACTACCCGAGTCGGCAGTGGGCCATTCCCTACCGAATTGTTTGACGATGTTGGAAAGCGCATTGCTAAGGTCGGACACGAATTTGGAGCGACTACAGGTAGAGCTCGTCGCTGTGGATGGATCGACCTTGTAGCACTCAAATACGCCATTCGCGTAAATGGTGTTACCCAACTCATGATGATGAAAGGAGATGTTCTCTCTGGATTGGATGCTATCAAAGTTTGCAACCAGTACAAAACTGAAGAGGGAAATATCGATCATTTTCCCTTCGATATTCAACCAGAGTCTGTAACTCCAGAGTACATCGAAATTCCAGGGTGGAAAGAAGACCTTACGCAAATCGATTCGGTCGAAGAGTTACCAAAAAACTTTATTGACTACATTGATTTCTTGGAGCGGGAACTCAAAACCCCGATCAAAATCGTCTCTGTAGGACCTGATAGAAAACAAACCATTTTAAGGTAGATTTTCTAAATTAACTCCGATAATCTCTTAGTGTGAAAAAATTCTTTCAAATCGGTGTGCTTCAAATCATTTTTCTACTGACAATAGGAAAAACTCCCGCGCAAGAGGAATCGAAGATCATCCAAATCATTCAAGCGGGAGGATCTACCCAAGATCAATTCAATTTTCCTGGAGCTAATATTTTGGTGAAAAAAGAAGGGGTTAGGGTTCACCTTTTTCACGAGGGCGCACTGATCAAATCAGATATTTCTTATTTCTATCCTAAGCAAAATTTCTTTAAAGCCAATGGTAAAATTGTATTTACACAAGGAGATACGTTAAAAATGACTTGTGATAAAATTGAATACGATGGAACAAGTAAACTCGCAAAAGCATGGGGGAAAGTAGTCTTAGAAAGACCAGATATGAATTTAAAAACAGATACACTTTATCTGGATCGAGCCAACTCCAAAGCTTTCTACAATTCCTTTGGCACCATCGTTGACCAAAAAAGAAAGCTCACCAGTATCAGAGGTATTTATTTCATGAATGAAAAAAAATACCGATTTATATCAAGGGTTAAAATCGATGATCCGGAGTATGAACTCAAATCACAACAACTGGATTATTTTACTGAAAGAGACAAAGCCTTTTTTTATGGAAAAACAACCATTGTAGGGGAAGAATATGACATTTACTGTGAGAAAGGGGCTTATGACACTCAGTTGCAAAAGGGTAATTTCCAGAAAAATGCTGTTATTTTTTATGACAACAAAGAGATCAGAGGAGATAGTTTGTATTTTGAAAATGAAAAAAATTACGCTGCGGCTACCAATAACGTAAGTATTATTGACACCTTGAACAAATCAGTTATCAATGGTCATTACGGAGAAATTTACAAAGCCAAGGACTCTGCAATCATCACCCGAAGAGCCATGGCGATCAATATCATTGATCAAGACTCGCTTTTCATTCACGCCGATACTTTAATTGCTACTGGTCCTCCAGAGAAAAAGATTTTAAGGGGTTATTACGATGTAAGAATTTTCAAAAAAGACTTGAGAGGAAAATCAGATTCTTTACACTTGGATCAGAGTACAGGCCTCATCAAATTGCACAAATTACCACTCACACGAAAAGAAATTCAAGTATTTTCAGTTGCTCAAAAAAATGCCAGAAATCCAATTTTATGGTTTGGCAGAAGTCAAATGTCCGGCGATAAAATTCTTCTTACTTCAGATGTAAAAACTAAAAAGTTGGATTCCCTAAAAATTATTGGAAACAGCTGGATCATCGAAAAAGACTCAATCAGCGATACTGGTTTTAACCAAATTAAAGGGGGAATACTCGATGGAGTATTTGAAGAAGGAAAACTGCGAGAAATTGATGTCAGTAAAAACACAGAAGTGATTTATTACATGTACTCGGATGAGGACAACGAATTGATTGGGATCGATAAAACCAGCTGTAGCCGTCTTAAAATGGTTACATTCAACAATCAAATTGAGGACATTACTTTTTTTGTAAGTCCAGATGGTCACCTTTATCCCGAAAAAGATTTGGAAACCAACGAACGAAAACTGGAGGGATTTGTTTGGAGAGAAAAAGAGAGGCCAAAAACCCTCTTAGATCTTTTCAGTGAAGCCGACAATGAATTTCAGCCCACCCAAATCAATGAAATCAGTACCCCAGAAGCATTTCTGGAAAAAGGAGATGATTAGATGTTGGAGGATTTTTTAAAATATCAAGCCAAAACCACGCCTCATCCATTGGGCTTGGAAGTCAAAAATGCCAGTGGCAGCTTTATTTATGACACAAAAGGCAATTCTTATTTAGATTTTGTAGCTGGGGTTTCGGCGCTCCCTTTGGGGCATTGTCATCCCAAAGTAGTCAACGCTCTCAAGTCTCAAATCGAAAAATACATGCACGTGATGGTGTATGGCGAATTTGCTCAAGCTCCTGCCGTGGCACTATGTAAAAAGTTAGCAAACCTTCTTCCTGCAAACCACGAGCGTATTTATCTGACCAACTCAGGAACCGAGGCCATAGAAGGGGCGTTGAAACTTGCAAAAAGAGTAACCCAAAGACCTGGCTTGATCGCAGCTCACCGTTCCTATCACGGAAGCACACAAGGGGCTCTGAGCCTGTTGGGATTCGAACAACAAAAAAAAGCATATCGACCATTACTTCCAGGGGTTGGATTCATCCGTTTTAACCATGAAGAAGACTTGAGCCTCATTGATGAAAATACCGCAGCTGTTCTGTTAGAAACCATACAGGGAGGCGCAGGATTCATAATTCCCGAAAATAACTACCTCAAAAAAGTTAAAAAAAGATGCGAAAAGGTAGGCGCATTGCTTCTATTAGACGAAATACAGCCAGGATTTGGACGGACGGGAAAAATGTTTGGTTTTGAGCATTTTGACATCAGCCCAGACATCGTCGTTATGGGGAAAGCACTAGGGGGAGGTCTGCCCATTGGCGCTTTTTCGGCCTCCATAAAAATCATGGAAAAATTAGAGAATGATCCCAAACTCGGACACATTACTACTTTTGGTGGTAATCCCGTTATTGCCACAGCAGCACTTACAACCATTGATGAAATCATTGACGGGAAATTAATAGAACAAGTGATTGCAAAGGAAAAAATATTTAGAAACCACCTCCAACATCCTTTGATCAAGAGCATAAAAGGCAAAGGATTGATGCTGGCGCCAATTTTTGAAAGCCCTGATATTCCAAACTTTTTAGTACCCCGTTGTATCGAAAAAGGATTATTATTGTTTTGGTTGCTGTGGGAAAAAAATGCCATTCGAATATCACCTCCCCTCAACATTAGTGAGGAAGAAATCCTGATGGGGTGTCAAATTATTAGGGAAACGCTAGACGAATTTTAGCCAATGTTAATATTTTTGTTGAAAACAATAAACACCCCCATCTGTTGAATCTTTATTTGTTCAATAACTTTATTTAAAGATCACAATTTTATGTTCGATAATTTATCGGAAGACACAAATCCTTCCTTATTTAAATTTGAGCAAATGCTCAAAACCAATCAAGTTCTTTTTTTTGACGCCATTGAGTTTGAAAACATCATCCACCACTACATCGATTTTGCCCAATTCTCTCTTGCCAAAAAGGCAATTAAAATGGGAATGGAACAACATCCCCAAAATGTAGAATTGATGTTGCTAAAAAGTGAATTACTTCTTTTTGATGGGGCTCACAAAAAGGCCGAAGAATTATTGATCGAGATCGAAAGACTTTCACCAGAACATGAAGAAATTTTTTTACAGAGGGCGAATATCTCCTCCAAGAAAAAAGATCACCCCAAGGCCATCCATTTGCTAGAAAAAGCTTTGCAAGTTACTGATGAGCCAACAGAGATATGGAATTTGATGGGAATGGAATACCTTTTCTTAGAAGACTACATCAAAGCAAAAGAGTTTTTTTACAAATGCGTCAAAGAGAATGTTTTAGACTACCAGTCACTCTACAATTTGCTGTATTGCTATGAACAATTGAATGAAAACATTGAGGCAATCACTACCCTGAATGAGTTACTTGAAAAAAACCCCTACAGTGAAATCGGATGGCATCAGCTGGGAAAATTGTATGTTAAAATCAATAAACTAGAAGAAGCACTTTCAGCCTTTGAGTTTGCCATTATCAGTGACGACTGCTTCACGGGAGCTTATATAGAAAAAGGAAAGCTTCTTGAAAAGATGGGACGAATCAATCAAGCCATTGACAATTACGAATTCTCTCTCAATTTTAATGATCCCAATGCATTTGTCAATCACAGAATTGGTCTTTGCCATCTAAAGTTAGGCAATGATAAATTGGCCATTAAATATTTTAAAGAATCGATCAAACTCGAACCCAATCATGAAAAAAGCTGGTTGGCGCTTATCGATCATCTGATCGACTCAAAGGAATATGTTAGTGCTCAGTACTATGTAAAAAAATCTTTACAGTCCAATGCAGACAGTGTAGAATTGTGGAAAAAAAGTACTCAGCTACACTTCGATATGAGTTTTTATGAAGAAACTGCAATGGCTTGTGAAACAGCTTTAGATTTAGGAGACAAAGACATACATACCTGGATTCTGTGGGTGGATTCATTGATACTAATCAATGAATGGGAAAAAGCAAAAGAAATCGGTGTACAAGGTCTCATGTTTCACAAAAAAAACCCTGCTCTATTGTATCGACTGGCTGGGTGTAAATTTAGATTAGGGCAAAAAAATGAAGCACAAATTATTTTCGATCAAATCAAAGACAAGATCAAAATCCCTTTCAACATCAACAAACTATTCCCGGAATTGATCAAAACGTGATCCATTGCTCAGTTGATGCCTAGATTCGCTTTTTCGCTCTATCTTGTGCAAAATTTTTACAGTTGAAAAATCGCTTTTCTAAAAACCTAATTTTATTTTCAAAAGGCATGGCCATGGGCACTGCTGATCTGATGCCAGGAGTATCGGGAGGGACCATTGCACTCATCCTCGGGGTATACAAAAAACTCATCCAATCCATAGACGCCATCAATCTCAAAAACCTTAATGTCCTAAAAAATGAAGGGATAAAAAGCTTTTGGAAAAATATCAATGGGCCATTTCTCAGCATTCTTTTTTTTGGTATTCTGTCAGCGGTTTTTAGTTTTTCATACGTCATTGACTGGCTGATTACCCACCACCCCATTCCACTATGGTCATTTTTTCTAGGCTTGTTATTGGCCAGTATTTTCTTATTAAAAAATACTTTGAGAAAATGGGGAGTAGCCAATATCGCACTCATGTTGTTCAGTATAGCGCTGTCTTTTTTTGTCACCCAAATAACTCCCAATGGGGGAGAAATCGGTTTGTTCTATCTGTTCATATCGGGTTTTTTTGGAATCATTGCCATGAGTTTACCGGGTATTTCAGGTGCCTACATTTTGCTTATTCTAGGGGCTTACACTACTGTCATCGGTCTGATCAAAGATGCCATAACCGGACTGAGTAAGATGGAATTTGAACTGTTGGTACCTACCTTCACCCAACTTTTTGTATTTGCCCTAGGGATTGTTCTAGGTCTTAGAATTTTCGCTTCCATTTTGAAGTGGCTCTTTGAAAAAGAACACGATAAAACGATGGCAGTAATGATTGGACTCATGATTGGTGCACTTCACAAAATATGGCCTTGGCAAGAAAAATTTGAATGGGTGGTGGGTGAAAAAATCAAAATCATCACCAAGCCCATGTCTCCTTTTGATTATCCTCAAAACCCACAACTTATATTGGCCATTGTTTTATTCCTATTGGGTTTTGCATCGGTATGGTTTTTGGAACGAAAGAAAATACAATAAGGTCAAAGTGAATCAACAGAAAACATCGTATCGAGAAGATCTGGTTTTAGTATTGAAGGGAATTGCCATGGGAGCAGCCAACAAAGTCCCCGGAGTATCAGGAGGAATTGTTGCGTTTGTTGCTGGATTTTATGAAGAACTGATCTATTCACTCCAAAAAATAAATCTCAAAGCTCTTACTTTGTTAACTCGCAAAGGTTGGAACTCCTTTTATCAGTACACCAATGGACGTTTCTTAGTCATGCTTTTTTCAGGTGTAATCATCAGCTATTTCAGTGTATCCTTAATTTTAGACTATCTCATTAAAAATTTCGAAATGCAAGTATTGGGAGTTTTTTTTGGGATGATTCTCGCTTCCCTGTATTTTGTGTACTTCCAGTTAGAGAAATGGGATTTTAAAACTTTGATCTTCTTTTTTCTGGGGCTGTCCGTAGGCTTGATAATCATGTTGTCCAAACCCTCGACAGAAAATGACGATTTGATGTTTGTATTGTTTTGCGGAATTATCAGTGTATCAGGCATGACCCTGCCAGGCTTATCAGGATCATTTTTATTGCTCTTACTGGGCAATTACTCCCTCCTATTGGTCGATGCGGTAAATGCCATTTACTTTAGTGTGAAAGAAATGGCTCAACTGAATTTCGAATTCATAAATGATCCCTCAAGAATGAAGTTACTCCAACTCTCTGTCGTTTTTACCTTTGGATCTATCGTTGGACTGGTCGCATTTTCCAACCTACTCAGTTTTGTTTTAAAGAAATACAAACCAGTGACTTTAGCAACCATAATTGGTTTTATTGCTGGTTCACTAGGAGTAATTTGGCCTTGGAGAAACGAAATCCTCAAAAAAAATATTGCTGGAGAAATTCAATACAACACTGTTGGAAATCCCATCATTGAATACTATGAATATTACTTGCCTGATTTTTTGAATACAGAGTTTTGGTTCATTAGTTTATTCATAATTTTAGGCATATTAATTGTTAGTTTATTGGAAAAATATGGTGTCCAAAAAAAGTAATTCCAAGCGTTTTGGATTGATTGGAAAAAACATAGAATATTCTTTTTCTCGAGGATATTTCAAGCAAAAATTTGAAGCGGAAAAAAGATCTTACTGCAGTTACGAAAATTTTGACCTTGAGCGTATTGAAGCCATCAATAACGTTCTGACACAAGAAAATCTTTTTGGACTCAATGTTACCATTCCCTATAAAAGAGAAGTGATTCCCTTTTTGGATCGCCTATCCCCTGCAGCAAAAAAAATGAATGCTGTCAATACCATAAAATTTGAAAAAGATGGAACTTTAAGCGGTCACAACACCGATGTTCACGGTTTTGAACAATCCCTTTTGGAAGTGATCGACGATGTACCAAAAAAAGCCTTAATTCTTGGAACCGGAGGAGCGGCATCTGCTGTTGCTTTTGTTTTGGAAAAATTGAATATTGCGTTTTCATATGTTTCAAGAGGACAGCGCGAAAATTCAATAGAATACAGTCAGGTAGATGAGATTGTTCTCAAACAACACCTGTTGATCGTCAATGCTTCTCCCGTAGGAACTTTTCCCAAAATTGAAGAAGCTCCCGACCTACCCTATCAAGCATTAACAGAAAAACATATCCTCTTCGACCTAATCTACAATCCTGCCGAAACAAAGTTTTTAAGAGAAGGTAAAAATAGAGGTTGTAAAGTTTCAAATGGACTTAAAATGTTGGAATACCAAGCAGAGAAATCTTGGGAGATTTGGAATCAATAGGCAGGCATTTATTTTTTTTGTAAATTTTAGAAAAATTTAGTCAAACACACCTGATATGGCAGATACAAAAAACAAAGCCAATGATCCTCAGGAAGAGATAAAGGATGAATCGTTAGAAACGGTCATCTCTCCTGAAGGTGCGCCAGAAAACAATAAAGTTGCTGAAGAAAAACCTTCTGATTCAAAGGCTTCAGACGAAACTCCCTCAAAGACCACGGAAACCGAAAAAAAGGAAACCGTAAAGCAAGAAATAGAGGTTGAGTCGTCAGAAACGGTCAGCCCTGCTGAAGATCCCCCAGAAAACAATAAAGTTACAGAAGAAGAACCTACTGATTCAAAGGCTTCAGACGAAACTCCCTCAAAAACAACGGAAAATAAAAAAAAGGAAACCGTAGAAGAGGAAATCAAAGACTTCAGTAAGTCCAGTTTTACTGAACTGGTCGAGCATTTGCAAAAAAGAACCAAGTCCCAACAATGGTTTTCTGACGGAAAAAACATACAGGAAATCATCAATACCTTCGACGCTAAGTTCAAATCTGAGATCCAAGAAAAGAAAGAGGCTTTCATCAGCGAGGGTGGAAATGAAATTGATTTTTATTTCAAACCCAAATACAAAAGCGATTTTGATCAGACCGTTAGGGAATACAAAAAAAACAAACGAAATTATTTTCAAGAAAGAGAACAAACCCAAAAACTGAATCTCGAAAGAAAGCTCGAAATCATTCAAAGCTTAAAAGAACTAATCAATATTGACGAAAACATCAATACGGTTTATAAAAAGTTCAAAAACCTTCAAGAAACATGGCACAATACTGGACCTGTTCCTCATGCCCAAAGCAATAATACTTGGCAAACCTACAAGCACCATACCGAAATATTTTATGATTTCCTCCACTTAAATCGAGAATTGCGCGATTTGGATTTCAAGCACAATTATGAGGAAAAAATCAAAATTATCGAACAGGCCGAAGCACTCTCCAAAATTCCAGACGTCCTAAAAGCCTCGAGAGACCTCAATACATTGCACAGACTGTGGAAGAACGATCTGGGTCCCGTAGCCAAAGAACATCGTGAAGAATTATGGATACGATTTCAGGCTGCAAGTCAAATCATCCACACCAAAAGACAAGAGTTTGACAAAGAATATGATAATATTCTTGAGGACAATCTCAACAAAAAAAATGAGCTATTGGATAAGATGGAGGAAATCAAAAACAACCCTCCTAGCAATCACAATGAGTGGCGGAAAACGATTGATACTTTCAATAAAATGAGAGAGGAATTCCAATCCATTGGACAAGTAACCAAAAAACACAGTAAAAAAAATTGGACGCGTTTTAGAGAAATCAGCAGAGAAATCAATCGAGAAAAAAATCAATTCTACAAATCGCAAAAAACCGAGCAAAAAAAGAATATTGAACTCAAAAAAGCATTGATTGATGAGGTCAAAGAAATACTGGAGCATGACGATTGGAGGAGTTACAGCAATCGAATGAAAAATATCCAAAAGGACTGGAGATCCATAGGGTTTGTGCCCCGCAAATTCTCCAATGCACTATGGGATGAATTTCGTTCTCAATGCAATCTGTATTTCGAACGCATCAAGTCCGGTTACCAGAGGGTTAACAAAAATGAAGAAGAAGCTCACAACAAGAAAGAAGAATTCATCAAAGGAATTGGAGCTCTTAAAATCCCACCTGAACTAGAACCTTTTAAGGAATTTTTCGATTACCAGTGGGAACAATACAGTCAAATGGGGGTGCTGACTGGAAGAATCAATCAAAAAAGTATTGAAGACTTTAACAAAGCTTTCCTCTCGTTGATTGAAGCATCGGAGATGAAAAAAAGTGAAAAAGCTGAGGCCAAAAATCACATTCATTTTTCCATCATCAAAGATGATGAAAATGAGCTTTCTAGAGAGATTCAAAACATCAAAAAAGTGATTGAAGAACTCAATGGAGAAATAAGACAATTGGAAAACAACCTTGACTACTTCTCCAATACCAGTAGTGACAATCCTCTGTTTGTAGATGTCACCTCCAAACTTGAACGCCTAAGAGCTGCAGTCGATAAGCACAAAGAACAGTTGATCGGTTTAAGAAAACTCAAAAGAGAAGCTGAAGCTAAAAATACGATTCAAGATCAAGAAGGAGTCGAGGAAAATCAAGAAGAAGGAAATTCAACTGAAGAGGCTTAAATCTCTCTATTATTTTTAGCCTTTTGCCAAAAGCTTTCCATCTCTTCTAAGGTCAGTTCATTGATTTTTTTTCCAAGCTGCTCGGCTTTTTTTTCGATGTAATTAAATCGTTTGATGAATTTTTTATTGGTTCGTTCCAGCGCATTTTCGGGATTGACTTTGAGAAAACGAGCGTAATTTATTAATGAGAACATTACATCGCCCAACTCGGCTTCCATTTTGTCCGAATCGGCGGTGTCCACCTCTGACTGCAACTCCTCCAATTCTTCTTTTACTTTGTCCAACACATCGGCTGTATTTTTCCAATCAAAACCTACTCCAGCTACTTTATCTTGAATCCGATAAGCTTTTACCAAGGCAGGGAGGCTTTTGGGAACCCCCTGTAAAACACTTTTTTTACCCTCTTTTAACTTTATGGCCTCCCAGTTTTTTTCTACTTGATCAGCATTTTTTACATCGGTATCGCCATAGATGTGAGGATGACGGTAAACCAACTTATCAGAAATATGGTGGGCTACATCATCAATGTCAAAGGCATTTTTTTCACTTCCTATTTTAGAATAAAATACGATGTGAAGCAAAAGGTCTCCCAATTCTTTTTTGATTTCCACCAAATCGTTATCCAAAATAGCGTCACCCAATTCATAGGTTTCTTCAATGGTCAGGTGACGAAGGGTTTCAAAAGTTTGTTTTCGATCCCAAGGACATTTTTCCCTGAGCTCATCCATTATGTCGAGTAAACGCTCAAAAGCTTGAAGTTGTGATGCTCGGGTTCCCATTTATTTTTCCTCAGAGGCTGAACTTGACGCTTCTTTGGGAAGCTTGAATTTCAAATGATCCGATTTCAAAAGTAAATTGTACCACTGTACAATTTTTTTAATGTCACTACTGTAAACGCGATCCTCATCATAGTCTTGGAAAACTTTAAAGAAATAAGATTCTAATTCTTCTTTTGAAGCTTTAGGTTTTACCCGTGCGCTTTTGCCTTTTTCCAATCGATACATTCGCTCAAAAATATCCTCCAAGGCAATTTCATCTTTCAAGCCAAACACCCTGATCTCCGACAATACATTGATTTGCTGTCCCAAGTTGGTAACGATCTTTTTGCCGTCAACTAATGACATGGCAACGACACCTGTTCGGGTTTGAGCCATCATTTGAAACAAACCTGGTTTGCCCGATATGGTTAAAATTTTGTCTAATTTGGATTCACTCATTTTCTAATTTTATGGGTCGAAAAACGCATTTTGTAATCGGGGTTAATATTACCTCTACTGATATCATTCAGTTTGCCTTTCAATAATCTCTTTTTTAATGAACTGAGTTTGTCTGTAAATAAAACCCCTTCAATATGATCGTATTCGTGTTGTACAACTCTTGCTGCCAAGCCATCGAGTGTGAGGGTCTGTTCGTTGAACTGATCGTCCCAAAAATGAACCGTTATTTCTTCTTTTCTAGAGACATCCTCACGAATGTTGGGAATGCTCAAACAACCCTCTGTAAAATCCCATTTCTCCCCACTTTCTTCTAGAATGGTAGGATTGATGAAAACCTTTTTGAAATCTTTTAACAGCTTCCCCTCCTCTGGGCTCAATTCTTCATCCTGAGCAAAAGGAGAGGCATCGATCACAAACAAACGCAGGGATTTCCCTATTTGGGGAGCAGCCAAGCCGACACCGTTGGCCTCGTACATGGTATCCCACATGTCTGAAATCAATTTTTTTAGGTTAGGATCTTTTTGGTCAACATCAGATGCTTTGACCTTCAAAACATTGGCCCCGTATGCCACTATTGGTAAAATCATAAAACTGGTTTTGAATATGATAACAAATAGGACAGAAGAATAATTTTTGCGCTTATTTGGTCAACTACACATTTATCAATTCTAATCTTTTTTTTAGCTCCTGTCTCGATTAAAGTATCAAAAGCCATTTTTGAAGTAAAGCGTTCATCTTGACGAACCACAATCACCTTTGGAAAGTTCTTTTTTAATTGTTCAATAAACTTCAAAATCTCTTTTTCCACCGAGGAGTAATGACCGTCTTTTTGTTTGGGTTGTCCTACAACAAATTTTTCAATGGGTGTTTGATTGTCATAATTATTGAGATAAGTCATCACCTCCTTTGTAATTAGGGTGGTCAAGCCACTGGCAATAATTTGTTCAGGATCCGTATGTGCCAGTCCTGTTCTCTTGGTTCCGAAATCAATTCCAATCAATACCCCCATTGTGTTTACAAATATACCTTTTTTGAGAAGACAATTATGAGGATAAAAACTATCGAATTCAGTATTTTTGAAAAAAATAATTTATCAAAAATATCATCTAGTACTCATGTGAGGATCGATCACAGCTTGAAAAAAGCGAAACCCAAGAGGCCATAAGAGAAGTTATTCATCAATTAGATTCTGGAGAACTTCGAGTTGCCAATCCCTCAACTGAAGGTTGGCAAGTGAACGAATGGGTAAAAAAGGCAGTGGTTCTCTACTTCCCCATCCAAAAGATGGAAACTTTAGAAGCTGGACCTATGGAGTTCCACGATAAAATGCTCCTTAAAAAAGGGTACAAAGAAAAAGGAATTCGTGTTGTTCCTCATGCCGTTGCTCGCTACGGAGCCTATATTTCAAGTGGTGTAATTCTCATGCCCAGCTATGTCAATATCGGTGCCTATGTAGATTCAGGAACCATGGTTGATACTTGGGCAACCGTTGGGAGTTGTGCTCAAATTGGTAAAAACGTTCACCTCAGCGGTGGAGTCGGAATTGGAGGGGTATTGGAACCACTTCAAGCAGCTCCAGTAGTCGTTGAAGACAATGCTTTTATTGGATCTAGGTGTATCGTCGTTGAAGGAGCAAGAATAGGAAAAGAAGCCGTTTTGGGCGCCAATGTTGTCATTACTGCCTCTACTAAAGTCATTGACGTCTCTGGCAACAGCCCTAAAGAATACCGTGGGGAAGTTCCCGAAAGATCAGTTGTGATACCTGGAAGCTACACCAAAGGTTTTCCCGCTGGTGAGTATCAGGTGCCTTGCGCTTTGATCATTGGTCAAAGAAAAGAAAGTACCGATAAAAAAACCTCTTTAAACAATGCCTTGAGAGAACATGATGTAGCCGTTTAGTAGCGGTTAATATCAACCATGATATTAGGAGGTATATCTCTCAACATCTGATGCTAAGGAGTTTGGTTTGAATACAACTCGTGAGTCAGGGTATTATTGTTAAAATTGGTGTGAAAAGACTGTAAATAAGCTTTAATTAAATCCGAAAAATCCAGAACCTTTTGAACTTCTAATGCAACTAAGTTTCTATTCAGCTTTGGATCGTCCTTTAGATCATAGAATTCCGTTATCTTTTCATTATCAAAAACAAAATAATAATGGTCACTGATACAATGATATTTTTCATTAATGAGATTGACAACTAGACCTTTTGGATTTTGGTAACTGTTGCCATAACTTATGAATGGTTTTGGATAATTGAGATAGTTCAGAATGCTCGGAAGGATATCAATTTGCTGTAACTCTTTTGTGTTTATTTGATGAATTCTTTTCGAAGGGTCAAAGAAAATAATAGGTATTGAATGATTTTTTAAAGGAGGTGAATTGTAAGTATTCGCCAAGGGTGAGACATGATCTGCCGTAATTACAAACAAAGTGTTATTGAACCAGGATTTATTCCTTACAACATCAAAAAATCTTCTTAAAGAATAATCCGTATAGCCCACAGATTCATGGAAATCAGACTTTGAAGCTCCAAATTTTCCTTGGTACCTTTTGGGGATTGAAAAAGGGATATGAGATGAAATGGTGAAAATTGAAGATAAAAAAGGAGGGGTCATTCCGTCTAATTTCTCACCAAAAAATTGAAAAAATTCTTCATCGTAGATTCCCCAATATCCGTCATAGTGACCTGTTTTAGGATATTCATCTTTTCCGTAATAATGATCAAAACCAGCAATATCGGCATAATAATCAAAGTTTTGGCTTCCATTGAAAGCACCGTGAAAAAATGACGTTTCATAACCTTCTTTGGACAGAATAATGGGTAAGCTCTCGACATCATTAAAGGCATAGGATGAATTGATGTAGGGTTCTCCAAAAATACTGGGGATTCCCGACAAAATGGAAGGAAGTGCATCAATCGACACCCTGCCATTGGCATATCCATTAGGGAAATATTGAGATTCAGCGATCAGAGAATCAAGAAAAGGGGTATTTCCAATTTCAGAATTGGAGAAACTCACATTTTCGTCTCCAAAACTCTCAAGGATGATGATGACAACATTTTTTTTAGTGAAAGGTGCTACTGGATTGTACTTTTTGGATGGTGTATAGATAGAATTTAATTTTTCTTCTTCAAAATACTTTAACGAAAGGAGTTCTTCATTTTTTAAAATGGTTTTCATTATGCAAAACGGAGTATTGAGCACTACAGCTGTCTGATTTCGATCGGCATATTTTACAGCATCGATCCTGTTAAGTGGCTTGGATTGCAATCCACCTCTTGCGATAATCAAAAAAATTAGCAGTAAAAGAACAACACCAAATATTGATGTTAAAAATTCCTTCTGTGATGTTTTGGGGTGATCCTGCTTAAAGTCAAAAGAAGGAATCCATCTCCAAAAAAAGTAAAGAAAAACAATAAAACAGATCAATACATATCCATATTGAATCAAGAAATTTAAAAACAATGTAGAGAATTCCCGCTCCATCCCCTCTGCAGTTATCAGGTCAAAAGTGCTTCTTATGCCAGTAAATTTAAAATATATGAAATCGACAAAATTGGTAGCCAAACAAGCACCATTGACGACAAAAAATAAAATTTTTAGAAACTTTTGATAATAGGGTTTGTACTTGAAATCACCTGGCAGAATATGCCCAATAATCAATATTATATTGGAATAAACAATAACAGACAAGTCAAATCGTATCCCTCCAATAAAATTTAGAAGGTTAATTTGATCAAAGGTATCTCTATGAAAATAGACAAACAAAATTCTACAAATAGTGTAAAATAAAGTCAAATAAAGCAGGCGTTTAAATAAGAGCTTAATACACTCTAAATGGTTTTTCATCAATAAAATAATGACATCATTTTTGGATAAGATTCAAAATTTAATTACAAACTAAGTTAATGCAAAAATGTATGATACACGAAACCCTAATGTTAGTTTTATGTAAGGGGTGATATTGTTTGTCAAGCGGAGAGAAAGGTTTATTTTTGCTACAATAATGGAAAAGATCCTCAAAATGTTGGAAGCTGGACATTTACTGCTCTCCCCCACGGACACTATTTGGGGTATCCTTTGTGATGCTACCAACCCCAGGGCGGTAAATAAAGTTTACGAATTAAAAAATAGACCAGACAGTAAAGCAATGGTATGCATGGTATCCGATCTTAAAATGCTCAAAAAATACATTCCTGAACTCCCTGACCAAATCGAGCAACACATCAACACTACAAGGCCTACGACTGTCATTTACAATCATCCCATTGGAATTGCAAAAAATGCCATCGCAGCAGAGGACACTGTTGCCATAAGAATTGTAGATCATCATTTTTGCACCCCCTTAATCGCGGCCTTTGGAAAACCCCTTGTTTCTACATCGGCAAACATCAGTGGTACTGCCCACCCCAAAAAATATTCAGATATTGCTGATGAGATTCTTAGAGGAGTAGATCACATTGTAGCTGTTGATCAAGACAAAATCAATGATCAAGCCTCGCGAATTCTAAAAATTGAACCTACAGGAGCCATTACCCTCCTTAGAGCGTAACCCATGTTAAATAAAGATTTCAATAGCGTTCTTAAAAAAGAGGTTTTCCAAGCATTGATCTACTGTGCGAAATCACAAAATATCGAGGCTTATTTGGTAGGTGGTTTTGTTCGTGATCATTTACTGAACAGAGGTAAGGCCAAAGACATCGATATTGTAGCTGTGGGTTCGGGTATTGAATTGGCCAAAGCCGTTCAAAAAAAATTACCCAATGCACAAGCCGTTCAGATTTTTAAATCCTATGGAACTGCGATGGTTCAATGGAGAGGGCTTACGCTCGAATTCGTTGGTGCAAGAAAAGAATCCTACTCAAGAGAGAGCAGGAACCCTTTGGTAACTCCGGGAACATTGGAGGACGATCAAAACCGACGAGACTTTACCATCAATGCACTGGCAGTAAGTTTAAATTCAAAGGATAAAGGCACACTCGTGGACCCTTTTAATGGTCTGGAGGACTTGACCAACGGCATCATCAGAACACCTCTAGAACCCGGCATCACCTATTCCGATGACCCACTGCGCATGCTTCGTGCCATCCGTTTTGCTACGCAACTGGATTTTAAAATCGAACCACAATCCCTCAAATCTATACAAGAAAATGCCCATCGACTGAGTATTATTTCCAATGAGCGTATTGTAGAGGAACTCCATAAAATAATGATGACTCCCAGACCCTCAATTGGTTTTTTACTGTTGGAAAAAAATGGTTTGTTAAAACTCATACTCCCCGAACTAATTGATTTAAAGGGAATTGAAGAAATTGAGGGACAACGACACAAAGATAATTTTTATCACACCCTTGAAGTTGTAGATAATATCTGCAAACACACATCATCACTGTGGTTGCGTTGGGCAGCACTTTTACACGATATTGGTAAGGCACCCACAAAAAAATTCCACCCTAAAATCGGATGGACATTTCACGCCCATGAATTTGTAGGCTCAAAAATGGTTTACAAACTTTTCAAACGCCTTAAGATGCCTTTGAATGAAAAAATGAAATACGTTCAAAAGCTAGTGATGATGAGTTCCAGACCTATTGTTATTTCTGAGGAGATCGTTACTGATGCAGCAGTAAGAAGACTGGTTTTTGATGCTGGTGAAATACTAGAAGATCTGATTACCCTTTGTGAAGCTGATATTACCACCAAAAACCCTACCCGATTCAAACGTTATCACAATAACTTTAAAATCGTTCGAAAAAAAATTGAAGAAGTAGAGGAACGGGATCGAATAAAAAATTTTCAACCGCCTGTTACTGGTGAAACCATCATGAAATATTTTAATTTGAAACCCTGCAAAGAAATAGGAATCATCAAAGAGGCCATCAAGGAGGCCATTTTAGAGGGTGAAATTCCCAACGAATACGACGCAGCCTTTGAGTTAATGCTGAAAAAAGGGAATGAAATTGGACTAAAGGAAATACATGGAAAATAGTTTTAGATTATCCGTTAAATTCAGCTTGGTATTGGTTTACTTAGTCATTGCCGCTGGAGCCATTGTGAGAATGACAGGAAGTGGAATGGGGTGTCCCGATTGGCCAAAATGTTTCGGCTATTGGATTCCTCCCACCGAAAGAATACAGTTAGACTGGAAAGCCAACCATCAGTATGACAAGGGTCAAGTTATAATATTAGACCAAGAACTCAGAGTTGCAAAAAAAGATTTTTTGTCATCAGATGGGTTTGATGCCAGTAATTGGGATTACTACACACAACACGACTACGCCTTATTCAACCCCTATCATACCTGGATAGAGTATCTGAATAGGCTTTTGGGAGCATTGGCTGGACTTGCTGTTTTGTTGATGACTGCATTGTCATTTAGAAAATGGAAACAAAACAAAACCTACCCTTTGGTTTCATTTTTGATTCTAATTGGGATGGGCTTTCAAGCCTGGTTGGGCAAGACCGTTGTAGATTCCAATCTCGCTCCCTATCGGATCAGTATCCACATGGGAATGGCTTTGCTAATTCTTTTGGGTTTGGTTTTCCTCCTTTTTAGTAGTCAAAAAAAGATTTTCTCGATTCCTGGAAACTTTTCGATGAAAATATGGGCTTGGTTTGCTGTTTTGTTGACTCTTTTTCAAATTGGATTGGGAACCCAAGTCCGACAATTTGTTGACTTACAAATGCATGAATCGTCCAATCATTGGCTCGATCCTGCCCCCTTAAAATTTTATATCCACAGGAGTTTATCGCTTTTGGTTTTAGCAGTACATTTACTTTTGTTTTACAGATTAAGAAAAATGCAACGAAAAGTCAGGGTTTTCAATCAAATGTTGGGATTGATTGGTTTAGAGATTCTCAGTGGAATTGTAATGTTTTATTTTGACTTCCCCTTCAGTTCGCAACCCATACATTTAATCCTTGCTGCCTTATTGTTTGGAGCACAATCATTTTTTATTTTTCAATTAATGTCAAAAAGAAAGTTTTATGATATATAGAATGCGTGCAATTTTGGATGCCGAAATCGATGTAATCCGAGATTTTGAAATTGAGGCCTCCGCCTCACTTGAAGAATTACACGATGCTGTTTCACAATCCTTTGGTTTTGCTGGAAATGAAATGGCTTCCTTTTACCGTTCGGATGAAAATTGGACTCAAGGTGAAGAACTCCCTTTGGTTGACATGGGAGTGGGAGAAAAACCCCTGAATGAAAAACCACTCGATAGAATTTTATCCGAAAATGAAAACCGTTTGATTTATGTTTACGACTTTCTCAACCTTTGGACCTTTTTCGTGGAATTGGTCGAGACGGCTGAAAATGATTCCCTAAAAGGTTATCCCAGTCTGATTTTTTCCCACGGTGAAGTTCCAGAAACACCACCAGAAAAAGACTTTATGGCTGAGGAAACTATGGATCAAGATCTGTCGGAAGACGATTTAGAGGAGGACGAGTTTGATGGAGATCAATTTTACTAGAGTAAATCTCCTAAGCTGACATTCTGATAATTTCTTCGCATGTAATCAAAAGCGGCTTGCATCAACTCTCCCATGGATTTGCTTTTTGTAAATGCCTTGTCTTTGGTAAAAACAAAAATTTCATTTTTTAACTTTTCAAGATTTTCGGGAATGGATAAGCGATCATTCTTCATGATGTTCACCAAAAATTCAATCCTGTTGCCAGAGTTAATCAACCGGCGTGAGACAATGGAACGTTCCTCGATTTTGTATTGAATAATTGATTCGTGGTTTAGTTTATCTTTTACAAGCAACATCAATGGATAATTCTCTTTAAAAAATTGGGGACGGTATACCGATAGTTTCCCCTCAAAACATTGCTGATCAAAATCTATAGCTCTGATTTTGTAAATAACGTGGTCAAAATCGTGAATGGGAATTACCACATAATTGTAAGCACGCATATCTCCCAGCAAACGTACCATACAACGTTCGTTGAACTTGACATACTCTTTGGCGATTTGAGCCTTTTCGGACTCATTGCATTGCGCGAGATAATCCTTGATAAAAACATCTCCGGGGATGCCTGCGATATGCTCCTCGATCAAAGTATCGTGATTGACCATGTAATTTAGGTTGTGCGGAGAGAGAATGTGTTCAAACTCCAATCCATAAACCCGAGAAGCATCAGTCTTTTTGACATAGAAATAAATGAAATTGTCATTTAAAATATTTCTAATTTTAATTCGAAAGGGTTTTGAGTTTCCAAAAGTACAGTAGTCGATTGCATCGATATTTAGGTCGGGTAAAGAAGAATCACTCCCGTCGGAATGAAGCATGGTGTAAATGGTTTTGAGCTGAAAGTCTATCTCTTCTCGGTCGCTATCCGAATAGTAAACCCGAACCCAAAGGGTATCCTGATCATTTTTATCATAAACGATTACAGATCCTGAAAATCGGAGCAAATCATCATAACATATGGAAGACTCCATCCAACGATCGTATTTTTTTAAAAAATGCATTAACTCGTCGGATATGGGAAAGAATGGTTTTTTTTTGGAAATTAGTTTTTCTTCCACAACATTATTTTATTCAAAAATACCCTTTTTTCCGAATTGGATTTCTTAAGCCCTATCATTATGGTAAAATATCGTCATAAGATTGTAGGAAGCTGATATTAGCTTTAATTTCGCAAAATGCAATTTAAATTAGAAGCACCCTTTTCACCTACAGGCGATCAACCCGAGGCCATTCGTCAAATCACAACTGGCTTTTCTGAAGGGGACAAGTACGTCACCCTTCAAGGGGTAACGGGTTCTGGAAAAACCTTTACGGTGGCCAATGCGGTTCAAGAATTGCAACGACCCACCCTGGTATTGGCTCACAATAAAACTTTGGCCGCTCAACTTTATTCAGAGTTCAAGCAGTTTTTTCCCAATAACGCAGTAGAATACTTTGTTTCTTATTATGATTACTACCAACCCGAAGCCTACATTCCTACCAGTGGTTTGTACATAGAAAAAGATTTGTCTATCAATGAAGAAATTGAAAAATTACGTTTGAGCACTACCTCCTCACTGCTTTCAGGAAGAAGAGATGTATTGGTTGTTGCTTCTGTTTCTTGTTTGTACGGTATTGGGAATCCTGTAGAATTTCAAAAAAACGTGATCGCAATCGAAAAAGGGGAACTGATCTCTCGAACGCAACTATTACATCGATTGGTTCAAAGTCTTTATTCCCGAACAACGGGAGAATTTAACCGAGGGAACTTTCGGGTCAATGGAGACGTTATCGATATTTTTCCAGGTTATGCCGATATCGGCTTTAAAATTCATTTTTTCGGAGATGAAATTGAGGAAATAGAAACCTTCGACCCTATTGAAAATCAGATTTTGGAAAAATTTGATCGGGTAACCCTCTTTCCCGCCAATATGTTCGTTACCTCTCCTGATATCCTCCAAAACGCCATTACACAAATTCAAGATGATCTGGTCAAACAAGTTGATTATTTTAATGCCAATGGTAGCTTTTTAGAGGCCAAAAGATTACACGAACGCACAGAGTTTGATTTGGAAATGATTCGTGAATTAGGCTATTGTTCCGGCATTGAAAACTATTCTCGTTACTTGGACGGTAGAGACCCTGGAACCCGACCATTTTGTTTGCTAGATTATTTTCCTGATGATTATTTGATGGTGGTCGATGAAAGCCATGTTACCATTTCACAAGTACATGCCATGTATGGAGGAGACCGAAGCAGAAAAGAAAATTTGGTCAACTACGGTTTTCGTCTCCCCGCAGCAATGGACAATCGACCTCTAAAATTTGAAGAATTTGAAGCTTTACAAAATCAAGTACTCTATGTCAGCGCTACTCCAGCAGATTATGAGCTCAAACAAACTGAAGGAGTCTATGTTGAGCAGATCATTCGACCCACTGGACTACTAGATCCCGAGATAGAAATCCGTCCGAGTTTGAATCAAATTGATGATTTGATTGAAGAAATTCAAATAAGAGTAGAAAAGGATGAACGTACCTTGGTAACCACGCTGACCAAAAGAATGGCTGAGGAGTTAACAAAATATTTTGCGAGGGTCAACATTCGTTGTCGCTACATCCATAGTGATGTTGATACCTTGGAGCGAGTAGAGATCATGCAAGACTTACGCAAAGGACTTTTCGATGTACTGGTAGGGGTCAACCTATTGAGAGAGGGGCTGGATTTGCCAGAGGTATCTTTGGTAGCCATCCTTGATGCCGACAAGGAAGGGTTTTTAAGAAGCCATCGTTCCTTGACTCAAACCGTTGGACGAGCCGCAAGAAATGTCAATGGCAAAGCCATCATGTATGCCGATAACATCACCAAAAGCATGCAAAAAACAATTGACGAAACCTTGTACAGGAGAGACAAACAGCAAGCCTACAACAAAAAAAACAACATGACTCCTCAAGCCTTAAATAAATCCTTGGACAATGCGCTTTCTAAAAACTCAGTAGCGACTTATGCACAAGAATTGAATGATCGAAAAGTCGCTGAAGCTAAAAACCGATATTTGAGTAAAGAGGAAATCGAAAAGAAGATCAGAGCATCTAGAAAAACCATGGAGGCCGCTGCCAAGGATTTGGATTTTATTGAAGCAGCAAGGCTAAGGGATGAGATCAAATCCTTACAAAATCAACTCCAAGAAAAAAAGGCCTAGCGAGGTATCACTAAGCCTTTTCAATTGATTACTAATTAATTTACTTTATGGAAATAAGTTTTTTGGGCTGAGGCAATGCTTCTTCTTTTTTAGGAAGACTCACAGTCAGAATTCCATTTTTGTAGTTAGCGCTGATCTTATCTGAAGAAACTGATTCAGGAATATTAAAAGATCTTTTGAATGCATTAAAACCAAATTCTTTACGAGTAAAGTTTCCTACTTTCTCATCAGATTTTGTCTCGGTTTCAGAGGAAATGGTCAAGATACCCTCATCCAATTCAATTTGAAAATCTTCCTTTTTCTTGCCCGGCGCAGCCAACTCGATGTCAAAGTGATCATCGGCTTCAATAATATTAGCAGCAGGTAAATATCCACTCATGTGGCTCCAATCTTGATTGAGAAATAAATCATCGATCAAAGAGGTAAATACTGGCTTTTGTCTTTTAACTAAATTCATGATGTTAAGATTTAAATTAAACATTTTAAAATATTTATTTCAAATCCTGTACCATTGAAAAACAAATGACGTTTTGTCAGTTAATCTTGATAAAAGAATGACAAACTGTCGGCTAAAGTGCTTCTTGTACCTTTTGAGCCGCTTCTTCAAAGGCAGTAGCCGACAAAACATTCAGACCGGAATCGTCAATTAGCTTTTTGGCGATATCAGCGTTTGTTCCTTGTAAACGAACGATAATGGGCACCTTGATGGCATCTCCCATATTCTTGTATGCATCTACAATTCCTTGGGCAACCCGATCGCAACGCACGATTCCCCCAAAAATATTAACCAATATAGCGGCTACATTGGGATCCTTTAAAATCAATCGAAAAGCGGTCTCAACACGCGCAGCATCAGCAGTTCCTCCAACATCTAAAAAATTTGCAGGCGATCCACCAGATTGTTTGATCAAATCCATAGTAGCCATTGCCAGACC
>JAYNHF010000023.1:0-514 GCA_038107695.1 Flavobacteriaceae bacterium
AATTAGTTTGTATGAGATCTAAATCCATTTCGATAATTTCATGAAGAATCACTTGACTTTTAGGATTGATAAAAAACCTGAATGTCAGGTATCCACTCTCGGTGTAATTTTGAGCATTAAATTTTTCAAGAATTTTTTTTCGAAATTGATGCTTGCTCCCCTTGTAAATTTTGGGCGCAGCACTAGAATAAGTGTCGTAGGCTCCTCTGTAATAATCTAAAATAGGTTCGGTGTTTTTCTTTAAGGTTTCAGATGGCGGTGAGATATGTCCCACTCTTTTATCGTATCGTTTGGGGATGTCATTTTTTCCCCAAGCTTTCCCTAGGAAAACTCCTACAACTAGTCCCATTCCAAAAATCAAGATGGCTGAGATCCAATTATTTTTTTTCATCATTATCAGGTTTAATCGCTTCAAACCCGACAGAGTCCTAGACATAAGTTAGTTCAATGTAAGGTTTGGATACCTCAATTTAGCTATTTTTTTAATGTGGATTGTATCATAGCAGTCGTTATG
>JAYNHF010000023.1:524-37817 GCA_038107695.1 Flavobacteriaceae bacterium
ACATTTTCACTCTTCTGTTACACAATGAAAATGTTCTCTCAAAAAACTTATACCATGACCTTTTGAAGTATAAGTTAAAAGTGTTAAAAGAGATATGTTATCAGAATCTAATATTCGAAAAATTACTCCTTTAAAATAGGTTGTATCATAGCAGTCGTTATGATCGTAAGTATGGCTCCAATGGCATTGAGCCAAAGGAAACTCACCAAATCACTAAAGAAAATGAGCAGTACAATTGTCTCAGTGATTATAGCCCCCCAAAAAACAGCATTCGCCTTTAGATTCTTTAAAAAAATTGCAATGAGAAAGATGCCCAAAATAGTTCCATAGAAAAGAGAACCGATAATATTAACCAATTGGATAAGGTTTTCAAAAAGATTTCCTACCAGTGCAAAGGCAATTGCAATGACACCCCAAAGTAGCGTAAAAGCCTTTCCTGCCCACACATAATGATTTTCGTCGTGGGTATCGTTAAAACGTTTGTACAAATCCACTACTGTAGTGGCCGACAAAGCATTGATTTCTGAAGCCGAGGAACTCATAGCCGCCGATAGAATTACCGCCAGCAATAGTCCTATCAACCCTTGGGGCAAATAATTCATTATAAAATAAATGAAGACATAATCCTTATCGTTGGATTCTATGTTAGGTTGTTGGATTTCGATAATTTCTCTTGCCTTAGCACGATTTCTTTGGGATTTTTTTTCTAATTGGAGGTACTTTGATTGAGCGACTTTATTAGAGAAAAAATCTTGTTGTTTGAGTTGTTTTTGTTTTTCTTGAAAAATGATATCATTAGCAATTTCCAAGGCTTCAAATTCATTGCTTTCCGCGGAGGTTCCTATTTTTTCCATAGCATGTGGGTTGAAGTGAATTGGGGCTTTTTCGAATTGAAAAAAAACAAAAACCAAGACTCCAGTTAGAAGTATAAAAAACTGCATGGGGATTTTTAAAAACCCATTCATAATTAGTCCTCTTTGACTTTCGCCCAAGGATCTCCCTGATAGGTAGCGTTGCACCTGACTTTGATCAGTCCCAAAATAGGAGAGGGCCAAAAACAAGCCTCCAGTAATACCACTCCAGAAAGTATAGCGACTATCGAGGTCAAAACTAAAGTCCAGCACATTGAGTTTTTCATTCATTCCTGCCAATTGGAGGGCGTTGGAAAAACTGAGATTTTCAGGCAGGGCTTTTACAATGAAAATAAATGCTGCCACCATCCCCGAAAAAATGACAAACATTTGTTGTTTTTGGGTCACATTTACAGCCTGAGTTCCTCCGACTACCGTATAAAGGATTACCAGTAACCCAATAATGACCACCAGTAATTTGAGGTTCCAACCCAAAACTACACTCAAAATTATGGCTGGGGCATAGATGGTAATTCCAGCGGCTAGTCCCCTTTGAATAAGGAATAAAATTGCAGTTAAGGATCTGGTTTTGAGATCAAAACGTTTTTCTAAAAATTCATAGGCGGTAAAAACTTTGAGTTTGTGATAAACGGGAAGAAAAAATAAACAAATAATGATCATGGCAAATGGCAATCCAAAATAAAACTGGATGAAACCCATTCCGTCGTTGAATGCCTGCCCTGGTGTGGACAAAAAAGTTATGGCACTGGCTTGTGTAGCCATAACAGAAAGCCCTACCGTAAACCACGATGCTTGATTCCCTCCACGAATGTAATCTTGGATATTCTTATGAGAATTGTTTTTCCAAATTCCATAGAAAATAATAAACAAAAGAGTGAGTGTTAGAACTCCCCAATCGATTAGCTCCATGCACTAAATTTAATCATGAAAAAATAAAATAAAGTCCAAAAAAACAACTGAGTAAGAAGAAGTATCCAATAAATGTTGGGGATGTTTTTCTTCATGGTTTTGCAATAAGGTTAAAGAACAAACGATACGCACCAGGCACCCCTGCGGGAAGTTGTCGAAAGAAACTCAAGCCAGTGTAAACGATTTTGCCTTTGCCGAAGGTGGCTACCAATAGGGCGCCTTTTTTTGGAGATTCATCCGGATCATTCATTTGTAGTAGGGGAGTAAACCCTTCGTCCCAGGAATTGGGAAAGTACAGCCCTCTTTCTTGTACCCAACCTTCAAAATCTTCAGCTGTAATTTTGTTAGGAGAATTCATAACTGTGTGATTGGGATTTAGAATTTTAACCTGAGCTTTTTCATTTGACACACGATCTCTTGAAAGGTTTAATTTTAAGGGGGAGAGTTCTCTTGTTTTCAGTCCACGACTTGTGTTGTATTGGATCAACAGATTTCCACCATCCAGAGCATAATCCCAAAGGATTTTATTTTTATAAGCCAAACTTTCATTGACATTAAAAGCTCTAATACCTACGATTACAGCATCAAAACCCTGAAGTTTTTCTATGGTGATATTTTCTGCGTCTAGCATCTCAACTTCAATGCCAAGAGCGATCAAACTTTCGGGAATATTATCACCAGCTCCTTCGATATAGGCAAGTTTTTTCACTCCGGTTTCAAGATTCAAAGCCACCGCTTTAGATTGAGCTGGAGTGATCATGTATTGTTTGGGAATGTGGTCGTATTCTATCTCTTGTAAGCTTTGGCCAAAGGTTTTTGATTGAGAGTAGAACTCTGGTTTTAAATAATCAACCGATGCCCAATCAGGTGCTTTTATATCAAAATAATAATCACGTTCACTTCCCTTACCTTTGATGCTAACTGCAATAGACTCTGGAGAAACCTTCCAATTTTTCATTTTTTTTAATTTTAAACTTCCTTCGATAGAAGGACCAAGGCTTTTGACACTGATCTTTACTTTTCGATGTTGATTTGTTCCAAAAAGATGTACTGGGGCATCCAGACGAAGGGTTGCCTTAGGTAAGATGTGAAAAGGAGTAACCACCTCGCCCCTTACAGGATCTGTTTTCCGGTATTTCAGATTTAGAGGGATTGTCAACATTTCACCCTCTATCCACAAAGTGACTTGTGCAGTATACGCTGAAGGGCTTTGTGCCATCCCTATCCATGCTTTTTGAGAGGTGGAATACATTCCTTGACTCCCCATTTGTTGCAACCAATAAGGACTACTAATAGATCCTGAAACTTTTGTATCGAAGTTTTTACTGAGAATTTGATTGTTTTTTAAAGTTTGGTTCAAATCATATTTTTGATCTTTCCATTGAATTTTTTTCAATGTTACCGGAAGAGGACTGGGGTTGTTGATCAATAGTTTGAGTTCTAAGTCTTCTCCCAAAACACCGTAAGGTATTTGGGCATTGAATTGCAGTTTCATCCCCAAACAATTGAGAATAAGAGAATGAATCTCTTGCATTTTAATCCCTTTCCAGTGTTCGTCTTCCAATTGACTTACCATTGCTTTAACTTTCAATAAAGAAGAAACGCTTTTATAGGGTGCCGAAAAATCAAAATCTTCAATTATTTTTTCCACTGACTTCCCTATAGGAATTCCCCCCTTTACTCTTGACCATTGTGTATTGATGCCTTCAAAAGGATCATTGGTCTGAAGTTTTTTTCCTCTGATTTGATTCAAGTACTCTTTTCTCTCACCCAAGGCAGCTGCACTTCCAAATCCCTGAGATTTGTGTTGGCTTCTGCTCCAAGCTGCAATTTCTGAATTACTTTTTCCTGATAGAGGATCGAAGATTCCCATATCGATAGTGAGCATACCCTCTTTACTGGCTTTTTTAAAATTTTCTCTACTTCCGTAAAAGTACCATGAGGTATTGTGAAACAACCGCTTGGGATGCCATGCGGTTGGTATATCTTGTAAATAATCGTAGGCCAACTCACTGATCATGGCCGAGGCAGTATGATGACCATGCGTTCTTCCACTACTCCCGCTATTGAAACGGTTGATAATGATATCGGGTTTGAAGGATTGAATTCGATCTATGGTTTGAGACAGTACTTTTTGTTTATCCCATATGGAAAAAGTTTCCTTAGGATTTTTGGAATATCCAAAATCATTGGCCATAGTAAAAAATTGTAATCCTCCGTCTATCTTTCGAGCAGCCAGTAATTCTTGTGTTCTTATCAATCCCAAGCCTTCTCTAAGTTCAGAACCAATAAGATTTTGACCTCCATCTCCTCGGGTCATTGAAAGGTATGCGGTTCGTGCCAACACATGATTCGAAAAATAAGAAATAACCCGGGTGTTCTCATCATCAGGATGAGCTGCCAGATAGAGCACTGAGCCTAAAAAATTAAATTTTTTCAGCTGTTTGAAGGTGTCTGAGGAGGACTGAGCCTTGAGCGTTGTAAAAAGAAATAAAAGTATCGAAAAGCTCATCCATCTATAAAAACTCAATCTTTTTGGTATTGAAGAAAATTTTCTCCGAAATTTACTGTTCATATTTAGAAAATCTAATTTTATTCAAGTTGGTTAAATCTTTAGCCATTGTCTCAATTTTTCTTCTACTTGCGCTAAGGGCAATCCTACTACATTGGTGTAACTCCCCTCAATTTTGGTGATTCCTATGGCACCAATCCAATCCTGAATTCCGTAGGCTCCAGCTTTGTCTAGAGGAGGTTCTTTTTCGATGTAATGGTCTATTTCTTGATTCGATAATTCCTTGAAATAAACCTGAGTAGTTTCTGTTATCATTTCAAACTTATCAGGCGATAAAAAACCGACAGAGGTAATCACTTGATGAGCCTTTCCTGACAGAAAGCTCAACATTTCTTTTGCTTCTTCTTTATTTTTGGGTTTACCCAAATACCGATTTTCACACCACACGATGGTATCTGCGGTAATTACAATTTGACGGTCTTTGATAATTTTTGAAAAAGGTGCACTTTTTTGCCGTACAATATGTTCTGCAATCTCATTCCCTTTCAGGTGAGAGGGAAAAGTTTCGTCTACCGATAAAGTTTTGATTGAAAAAGGAATATTCAAACATTCCAAAAAAGCCTTTCTTCGTGGAGAACCCGATGCTAAAATGATTTCAAAACCTTTGAGAGCTAACATATTTGGTATTACCGATTTGAAAGATCAGAAAACATCCATTTATCCTGTACCCTCATGACTTGTTCTATGATTTCCCTCACACATCCTTCACCTCCTTTTTTGTGCGAGACATAGTCTGCTATTTTTTTTACATCTGAAGTTGCATCTTGTGGGCAGGTTGCCACGCCTACCTTTTCCATTACAGGAATATCGGGAACATCATCACCCATGTATAAAATTTCTTCAGAATTGAGGTTGAAAGTGTTGATAAAGTCTTCAAAAGCGTGGTCTTTTTCGTGTATTCCAAGATATACCTTGTTGACTCCCAAATTTTCAAGTCTTTTTTTTACACCTTCATTCGTACCGCCAGATATGATCCCGATTTTAAAACCTTTGAGTAAGGCATATTTGATTGCAAATCCATCTCGAGTATTCATTTCGCGGTACATTTCTCCTTGGGTGGTTACCATTATTTTTCCGTCAGTCAATACCCCATCAACGTCGAAAACGAAAGTGGTGATATTATTTAGTAGATTTTTATAGTTTTTACCGCTCATTTTTTTTTTGGATTGAACTGGTTAAATTTAAGTATAGTTTTTTAATGTTTTCCTCCTGTAATAAATCCAGATGCTTGTCAATGGTTCTTTGGTCTCTTCGCAAAGCCGGTCCAGTTTGGGTATTCTTAGTACCCATACTCAAAGCCTTTTGATAAGTCTCTTTTATCAGGGGGTAGAACATTTCAAAGGGGATTTGATTTTTATGAGATAGGCTACTCCCAATGTGTAACATGTGGTTACTGAAATTATTAACCCATACTGCAATCATATGGACATAAGCCCTTTTTTCTGAATTTAAAATATGTGGAACCCCTCCTAAGTGTTGAGCTAGGTCACTGAGTAATTGTCGATCTTTTTGTTCTTCTGCTTCGATACAAAAAGGAAGTTGATCAAAACTTAAGGATCTGTCTTTAGTAAAACTTTGAAGGGGATAGAAAACTCCTTTTCTGAAGGTTCCTTGGAGTTGATCGATAGGAGTACTTCCGGAACAATGAACCACCAAGTTGTTTGTATTGATCTTACAACTTACTTCCTCAATGGCATCGTCTTTCACACAGATCAAATACAGATCTGCATCTTGAAGTTCAGCGATCTGATCAGTGATCCCCAGCTGCTTTCTTGCAAAATCAATTTTTTGAATCGAACGGTTGTACCATTGGATCAAATTTGTATGAGGCGAAGCAGTTAGTTGCTCATAAAAATGAAAAGCCAAATGTCCTGCCCCAAGCAGTACGATTTTTGTCATGTTTCAAAAATACGTAAAGTTATTTTCCTTAAATTTATATTACCTGAATCTTATTGACATGAATATTATCAATGCCTTTCGCCATCATTTTTTTTCTAAATTCTATTTGCTCATTCCCATATCCATAATAGGATTGGCCTGTCTTGGTTCTGCCGCAGCTTATTTCATTTCAATCAAAGGGAATTCACTCATCAATTTCTTTCAAATGTTTGCGTGTGTATCAGCTGCCATGAGCTACTTGGCTGTATTATTGGGACAATTCAAAAAAGAAATTTTATTTAAGGTATTACTATCAGCCATTCTAATTGAAACAATTCTTTTGGCAATTAATTTACCCTTTTGAAGTTATTATATTTCAATTTCAACAGGTATCTTTGTCCATCAAGAGATGGGGTGAAGATTAAAATGAAAGAAAGAATCCTTAAATACTTATTTTCCAACCAGTTAATGGCTCTTCTGTTTATTGCCTTTTCAACTGCTATGGCTTTTGGCACCTTCATTGAAAGCTGGTACAGTACCGATACAGCTAAAATTTGGATTTACAACGCATGGTGGTTTGAGATGATTCTGGTACTCTTTATGATCAATTTTTTTGGTAATATTTTCAAATACCGCTTACTGAGAAAAGAAAAATGGGCCATACTTATGATTCATTTGTCTTTTATTTTAATTCTCCTTGGGGCTTTTATCACAAGATATTTTGGATATGAAGGAGTAATGCCCATCCGTGAGGGTGCTGCTGAAAGTAGTTTTTTATCTGACAAAACCTACCTAACCGTTTTTGTGGAAGGTGAGATTGATGGAGTTGCTCAGCGTAAAACACTCGAAAAAGATTTTCTGTTTTCTGAACACGTATCCAATGAATTTCAATGGGATAATGAATTTAACGGCCAGTCTTTTTCCATACGTTTTGAAAATTTTTCAGAAGATGTTACCGAACAGTTAGTACTTGAAGATAGTGGAGACCGCTACATCAAAATTGTTGAATCTTCCGATGGTAGTCGCCATGATCATCCACTCAAAGAGGGGGAAGTAGCCAGTATTCACAACATTCTTTTTACGTTGAATAACCCCATAGCGGGAGCAGTAAACATTCGATCGGAGGGAGGGTTGCATTACATCACTACTCCATTTGATGGAACTTACCTAAGAATGGCTGATCAACAATCCGGAACTGTCCAAAAAGATGAAGAGCAAGAGTTGCAATTACGATCACTATACAATTTAAAAGGTTTTCAATTTGTCATTCCTGAGCCTCCATTAAGAGGAAAATTTGATTGGGTAAAAGCTCAAGAGGGTGAATCTGGAGTTCAAGATGCTTTGAAACTTCAAGTCGCTTCTGGAGGAGAACAAGAAATGATTACTATTTTAGGGAGTAAAGGAATAGTCAATAACATGAAAAAAGTAACTGTCGGCGGTCTTGACTTTTTTCTAAAATATGGCTCAAAAAAATTGGATTTGCCTTTTTCCATTCGGTTAAATGATTTTATTGCCGAAAAATATCCTGGTACTGAAAAAAGTTATTCTTCCTTTATGAGCAAAATAACGGTAGAGGAACCCAACCCCTTCGATTATGAAATATACATGAATCATGTTTTAGATCACAAAGGATACAGATTCTTTCAGGCTTCTTTCGATCCCGATGAGAGAGGAACTGTTCTCTCGGTCAATCACGATTTCTGGGGCACATGGGTCACATATGTAGGTTATATTTTACTCTATTTGAGCATGATTGGTATTTTCTTTCTAGGGAAAACAAGGTTTAAAGATCTTTCTAAGGCTCTTCATAAAATCAAAGAAAAAAAGAAATCCCTTGTTTCGGTTTTACTTTTTTTGTGTTCTTTCGGACTCAATGCTCAATCGCATGATCATACTCCACAAAACAATTTTGATTTTGACTCTGTAGTCAGGGCCAATGCCATTGACAAAGAACACGCCATGAAATTTGGAAGTTTGGTCATTCAAGATCTCGGAGGACGAATGAAACCTGCCAATACTTTTTCTTCTGAGTTACTGAGAAAAGTCAGTAAAAAAGATCACTTTAATGACCTCAATGCAGATCAAGTTTTGATGTCGATTGTTGAGAGTCCTGCCTTGTGGTATAATGTACCTATTATTTACCTCAAAAGAGGTAATGATAGCCTCCGTAAAACCATTGGTATTGATCCAAAAGAAAAATATGCTTCTTTGGTTTCTTTTTTTGACAACAAGGGCAATTACAAGATTTCCTCTCAATTGGAAGGGGCTTATCTAGCTTCCGTTCCCAATCAGTATCAAAAAGATTTTATTGAGGTGGACAAAAGGGTCAACCTTTTGTATTCAGCGTTAGAGGGAAAAATTTTGAGGATATTCCCCATTCCTGATGATGTTTCAAAAAAATGGGTTTCTTACCCTGAGTTGAGTGAGGCTTCTTTTAAAGACAAGGATTCATTGTATGTTCATAATATTTTACCTCTCTACTTTAATGCTTTGAGGTTAGCAAGGCAGGATAAGGACTATACCCAAGCCGAGAATTTATTGCAAAGTTTAAGTGGTTTTCAGAAAAAATTCGGAGCTGCTGTTATGCCTTCAGATCAAAAAATCGAAGCAGAAATCCTTTACAATCAATACGATATTTTTAAAAAATTGTTCAGTTGGTACCTGTATGCAGGATTATTTCTATTTCTTCTTTTGATCCTCAATATTTTTAAAGAGGGTAACTTCTTGAATTGGGGAATACGTTTCTTGAAATGGACCATCCTTTTACTATTTTTTCTCCATAGTGGAGGTTTGATTGCCCGGTGGTTTATTTCAGGACATGCTCCTTGGAGTGATGCCTATGAATCTATGATATATGTGGCTTGGGCTACTCTATTTTTTGGTTTGATTTTTGGTAGAAAATCGGATTTGACATTGGCTGCTACCGCTTTTGTTTCTTCTATGATATTAATGATTGCGCATTGGAACTGGATGGATCCTGCTATTGCCAACCTTCAACCTGTATTGGACAGCTACTGGTTAATGATTCACGTCGCAGTTATTGTGGGAAGTTACGGACCATTCGCACTAAGTATGATCATTGGTGTGGTTGCTTTGTTGTTGATTTCTTTGTCAGGGAAAAAGAACCGAAAAAAAATTGATTTGAACATCAAAGAATTGACCATTATCAATGAACTCTCTTTGACTGTGGGTCTGATTATGCTTACCATTGGAAATTTTCTGGGCGGAATGTGGGCCAATGAAAGTTGGGGGCGATATTGGGGTTGGGATCCTAAAGAAACATGGGCTTTGATTAGTATTTTGATTTATGCTTTTGTGATACATATGAGATTTGTTCCTGGATTGAGGGGCAAGTGGACATTTAATTTCATGAGTATTGTTGCTTTTGCCAGTATTATGATGACTTATTTTGGCGTCAATTTTTATCTTGTAGGCTTGCATTCCTATGCTAGTGGAGATAAAATCATTACTCCAAACTTTGTTTACTATGCCATTGCTATTGTAATTTTATTGGGAGCATTTTCTTTTTGGCGTTATCAAAAAGTTTTTAAATCTTAGAAACAGTATTTTTCTTCGTAAAATCAAAGTAATAAAGATGAGATATTTAGCAGTGTTATTCTTGATAATTTTAAATTTTGCTTGCCAAAAAGAGATAAGTGTTCCTACTAGTGAGTTCGAGTACAACAAAAATAAGTGGGAATCTCTTGGTGTTAATTCTTATAAATATACTTTTCAAATCTCTTGCTTTTGCATACCTGACGTGACCCTACCCAAAGTGATTGAGGTGATCGATGGCGAAATAATGAGTGTCAACGAAATTCCTTATGACGATGAATTGCACTGGGGCATTCTTTCAATAGCACAATTATTTGATGTCATAGAGAAGGCAGAGAAAAATAATGTGGCTGTTCTTGACGTTAAATATCATCAGGAACAAGGCTACCCCATTTCTGTTTATATTGATAGAGATAAAATGATTGCTGATGAAGAAATAGATTATTCGGTAACAAGCTTAAGCTATTGAATTTGAAAGCCCTCTATAAAATCATCAACATCGATACCTTTTGCAACCATTTCCAAAGCTTTTTCAACTACTTTTTGGGAATTATCTGCTTCAAAACCCAAGCCAATCACCAGTTTATTAAGTAGTTTTTTTTCATTTTCATCTGCAATATTATCTGCAAAAACCATTCGGCTTAAGTCATAAAGTCTTTCCAATCGAGAGTTTTTGTCAACGGGTGGTGCGCCTTTGTATTTTTCTGGAGCTTTCATGATTTCCGCAACTTCATCCGTTTCAATCTCGAGGTAAATAGCCAATCGATCAATGAAAGCCTTTTCTTCATCTGAAATATGATCGTCGGCTAAAGCCAAGTTGACGATAGCGGCGAAATGAGCCTTATTTCTATTTTTAAATCCAGGAGAGTAGAGTTGAGAAAGATCCATAAAATGTAATTTAGGTACTATATTTTAAAAGTAATGAGAATCTTAGAGAAAGTATTCAAAATAAAAGATTTTATTGCTAGTGATTTTTTGTGAAACTTGAATCAGAAGCATACTCAAAACATTCTAATTTGAAGAATGGTATGGCTGCTAACAAATGATCAAATATATCTGACATAATACGCTCATAATTAACCCATACTTTGTCCTTTACAAAGACATAAATTTCTAATGGGACTCCCTCTGAGGTGGGAGCCAGTTGTCTGACCATTGTCGTTAAATCTTTATTGATCTCAGGATGATTTTTCAAATAAGCCAAAGCATAGCGTCTGAAAAGGCCAATATTGGTCATATTTCTTCCATTGAGTAAAAGAGATTTGTCTGTTCCATTGATCTGGTTTTCGGACTCAATCTCTTCTTTTCTCTCAAGAATGTAGTCAGCAATACGTTCAATTTTAACTAATTCCTGCAGTTGTTGATCATCTACAAATGTAATGCTAGATACTCTTATCAGTAAAGAACGCTTGATTCTTCGCCCTCCAGATTCACTCATTCCTCGCCAGTTGACAAAAGAATCCGAAACCAATTTATAAGTAGGAATGGAAGTAATGGTATTGTCAAAATTTTGAACTTTCACTGTCGAAAGATTGATCTCAATAACATCTCCATCAGCACTGTAACTTTTCATGCTAATCCAATCGCCAATTCTGACCGTATCATTAATGGTTACTTGAATGCTTGCCACAAAACCCAACAAGCTGTCTTTGAATATCAATAGTATTACCGCTGAAAGAGCTCCCAATGTAGCCAAAAAGGTACTGATGTCCTTTCCCGATAATATGGAGAAAATAAACATGATGCCGATGAACCATACAAAAATCATTATGACCTGTATGTAGCTGTCAATGGGTTTGTCTTTAAAATTTTTCAGTGTTTTGAGAAAATCTTTAATGGAATTCAACAAACGTCTCACCAATAAAATGGTCAAAACCGCACCCACTGCATTCAAAAAAGCATCACCAAATTGCTCCATCGAGCTAAAGGATTGTAAAGACCTTGGAAGAAAGCTAATCAAGAAAAAAAGTGAAGGGAAATAGGATAATGTTTCTGGGATTTTATTTTGGATTAAAAAATCATCAAATTGAGATCGGGTTTTTTTAGAGATTTTAGAAAAAATCAACTTTAAAATACGTTTACTAATGAACCAAAATACCAGAGCTATCAGGACAATGACCAAAGTATAGGTTATGGCTTCAAAGTCTTCAGCCATATTTTGATTGATTCCAATTCGCTTGTAAAAATCCAGTAAAAACTCTTTCATAATTAAATTAATACCCTCAAAAGTAATTTAAAATACTATGATGGATAGTTTTATAACAATAAAAAAACCCCTGTAAAAGGGGTTTTTTTGTCTCGTTAGGGTGGGCCTACAGAACGGTAATGGGAACCTCTACCCTTAAGTTGCCCCAACCTGCATGAAGAACAGCATTATTCCCTTTGCCAGAAAAAGCCATGGAAAATGCCTCTAAGTAATCTTCTGATTCTATCACAGAAACCTCAACTCGAGCAACATCTTTAGATTCATCGTAACTATATGCTCCCCATACATTAGTAGCAGCATTAATGATGAGCTCGGTAGTCCCTTCTTTGGGATAGGAGTAGAGGGTGTAAGTTCCAGCTTTCACAATCTTACCGCCTATTTTGATAGATTTGAAAAGTCTGATTTCAGTGGCTTCATTTGCTCCTGTTCTCCAAACCTTATAGGAGGGAACTAAATCTTCTAAATTTCTTCCTTTGAGTTGAGGACGACTGTAGGTGATTACCACAGCCTTGTCAGTAACTCGATTGGAAGCTGGATAAAAAACACGATCCATAGGGCTTTTGTCTAAGCCTTTGAAGTTTTGTGCTTGGGTCAAAGTGGCGCTTGCCACAAAAAGTAAAATGAATAGTTTTTTCATCTAGTAAATAAGGATTAAATTATTGATTAATTGTTATGATCATTTATAATTCAAAATATGAATGAGATATATTTTAAAGGTAAGAAGATTCATTAAATTTCATAAAGTCTCAGCTCAATTTTAATTTATTTAACTTCAATTAGATGAGTACCTGCTGGAAAATTTTCCAAGTGGAAAGCTTCTTTTTCTACTCCGATCTGAGAGGGCTTTCCATTAACATAAAGCTTTTTTTGACCTCTGATGGCGGGGATTAAAATATCGCCTTTGACACCTCCTGGAATTTGTATATTCAAACTAAAGTTATTGTTTGTTTGCCGAGCCTCTACCGTTACTACACCAGTGATAAAGGTGGTTTTTAATTTTGCGTAGCTAAGATCTCCAATTTTGGGATGTATTTTTATTATCTGAGCGCCGGGGCTTATCGGTTCTACTCCCATCAATTTCCTGACGATTATATTGGCAGGAGCCCCCCCCCAAGCATGATTAAGATCCAAGTTGGGTTTGTATCTTTTGTCCCACGCTTCCATCGTAATGGTCGATCCGTAGCGAATCATATTGTACCAACTTCTCTCAGTTTTAGCGCCCATTAACCCAATGGCATGTTGGTCAGCTCCGTTTTCAAACAGCCCTTCTAACAATATTTGAGATCCATACACACTACACGACATGTTTTTTTGTTTTACGAAAGCAACGACTTTTTCTTGATCTTTTGGCGGAATCAAACCAAAAGTAAGGGCAAACATATTGGCGTGTTGAGATTTGTGTGAGGTGGATTCACCGTCATTGATCAAACCAGTGGTTTGGTCTTGAAAAGTCGCTAAAAAGGCTTTTTTCAATTGTACAGCTTTGTAATTATATAAAACGACATCCTCCTTTTTGTTCAAATCAAGTGCTATTTCTTCCATTTTTTTTAATGCCCCATAATATAAGGCATTTACCACTGCATTGTAGGTCTGGTATACATATCCGTCATTTTCTCCAGGATGTTCTTTTTCTGTTCCAATGTAATGATCTAGATTATCGAAACCTCCTGGTGGTCGGGCTTGTGGCCAGTCGACAATATCTCTGAGGTTATTGTTCTTGCCCCAGTGATTTTTATGTAATTTTTTAAAAAAAGCATCCGTTTGTTTTCCTGTCAATGTACTTATTAAACCAGATTCATCTGATAAATCCATGAGGGTTTTGATCTTCAATTCACCGTAATATTTTCTAATAAAACGGATGTCTCCCGTGTAGAGATAGTCATACCATGCCATCAAAATATTGTAGAGTGTCCACTCCGTAGGCCAGGTGGGATTGTATAAAAGGTGTTTCATGCTTCCTCTTGCAATTCCGTATTCTGCATCAACAGCGTAATGGGAGAGTTGATTGATGTATGCGTCGGCTTCATAGGGAATACGCTCCCGATCACCATCAACATAATACCCACAAAAACTCGTGGCTTTCATGGAATATTTACAAAAATCCCAAACTTGATTTAAAACTTCATCGCTACATTCAAAAGAAGAAGCAGTTTCTTCAAAGGTATAGTTTACCTCAGTTCTGATGATTTGTTCTTTTTTTAACACTCCGGAATACCCTTCAACTTCTAAATATCTGAAGGGATAAACCTCTCCAATGTATTTAGGCATTTGAATCATGAATCGATTGCTAGCTCTTTTGGGATTGCTTGGCCATCGGATTTCATACCAATGAGTTCCAGGGCTTAATTTTAATTGAGTTCTATAATATCTGATATTTCTTCCCGCCAATGAGTCAATGATCCATGAATCTTTTTTTTTCATTTCTCCCACTCTGATTGAAACCAATTCTGATTTGGATGCAGTTAACTCTATTTTTAATTTGGCAAATGCATCCTTTTTAAAATCAATAAAATACCCACTTGTTGTCTTTTGAATTTCTTCGGCATTCTTATCTGTGGCAATCAGAGGTTCTTGAGAAAATTTTTCAGAGACTGTATCGGGGTCGATTACAAACGCTTGGACTCTTGAATAGCGAGAAATAGTCTCATTACTTTCCCAATACCTGACTTTCCAGTAATAGACTTTGTTTTTTTGAAGAGGGACTCCCTTGTAGAGGGTAGAGGACTTCTCTGAAATTGTTTTTCCGCTGTCCCACATCTTACCTTCATTAAGGTTTAATTCTGACCTATTGCTACTTACCAAAACCTGATAGGCAATAGTATTTTTTGATCGGTTGTCCAGTACCCAATTGAACAGTGGATTTTGCGATTGTACTTTTGCAATTTCATAACGTCCTAACCCTAAAACATCATCGTCTAGCAAAACATCTTGTTTCTTGCCATTGAGTCCTACATAATCTGAGTTTCGCATCAAATCGGTTCTCAAACCTGTTGGTTCAATATCGAATCTTCCATGGCTCAGTAAAATCAGGGAGACCAAAAGGCCGAAAAAGTATAGATGGTATTTGAATTTCATGGATTTCATTTTTGATTTAATTCTTTGAATTTTTCGGCAAAACGATTTCCCAAAACATCCAAGCTATTATGGTCGAAATGTGTTCCGTCATAAGTTGAAGTTCCTTTCGACTTTATCGATGCTGCATGAGGGATTTCTGAATTGAGCCTCCCCAGCATTTTTTTAAAAATTTCATTTTGGGGTTTATCTTTATTGAGTTCAGAAGCAATAAAAATTAGTTGGTCATTATTTAAATCTTTTCTCAAGCCATAAATGATCGATTTAAGCTTTGTAAAGTAGTCATTAAATTGTGGATCATTGTCTTCTAAATTGCTTTCCCCTTGAAGCCAAAAAACACCAATAATTTCCCCCTCATCACTCATGGCAATTTTACTCCTTTTTACAGCTTCTTCATAATAGTACGTACCAGGTATCCATTGACTGATTTGCGAACCTCCTCTGGCATTGACTACAAAACCTAAGGGTGTTAGGAGTTTCTCTTTGACAAGCTGTTGAGCCAAAGAATATCCCAAACTGTATCGTTGCATTTTTGATGCTTTTCTGATGGAAGAATGAATATTTAGTGGATTTTTTAGGGGCGTCCATGCACCCATGCTATCGAGTAGAAAGGCTTTTGGAACAGGCTCATAATCCCCACTAATCAGATTTGCTCTTCCTGACATATTCGACTGCCCGATCAGCAGCACGATTTTTTTTGGCTTTCCTAACTGTGTCTGAGCGTTAACATTGATATTCAATACTGTGAAGAACACAAACAAAATGTAAGCTCCCATTTTTTGGGAAATTATTATTTTACCCAATAAAACCCTTTTCATTTTTGACCCATGGAGTTCATCAATCCAAATAGCGATTACGACCGTTTTGTTTTAATAGTTCAAAACGATCAAACAATTCTCCAGTGGCGGTAAAAGATTGATATATTAAACGATCTCCATCAATAGAAATGTGTTGAAATAATTGAATTCGTTCTCCTGTTTTCTCTTTGGTTGCTCCAAACTCATCCCATCCCTCATCACTTAGGGAATACATTTTACCACCACTAACGGACACAACATAAACGGGGCCTACTACTGTTTTATACATTGATTTTTTCTCAATTACTGCAGGGTTGTCATATACAGCTCCTCTAGCATAGCTATGGTCATGACCTTGCAAAGCCAAATCCACATTAAATTTTTCAAATAAAGGCTTCCAGTGTTTACGCAGTTCCGAATTATCCCTTCCTCTTGATGCTGAGAAAATGGGATGATGGTAAGTTATTACAGTCCATTTTTTGTCATTTTCCTCCAATACTTTTTTTAACCATTGTGCTTGGCGTTCGATTTCTCTATTACTATTAAGAGCTATGACCCTGAGGTTAGGATAGTCAACATAGTAACATGTTTCCTTGAGTTCCTCTGGCCCGTTGTGGGGAAAGCCAAACTGTGCTGTCCACTGTAAACTAAGCTCTCTATTTTGTCTTGGTGCATTAGAAAAACGCCCCCTGTATTCGTGATTCCCTGGAACTGCAATAGCAGGGATCTCGCTATGGATAAACCCTCCTGCTGCAAACCATTCATTCCATTCACTCTCATCATGGGCAGCGTTAACCAAATCTCCCGCATGAATAAAAAAATCAGCGTCAGGAGCTTTTTTGAAAGCATTTCGAATGATTCTAGACCACAATTCCAAAATGTAATTTTGGGCATCCCCTACATACAAAAAGGATAGAGGAGCATCATAATCACTGGCAGTGGTAAATTGATGCCATTCACTTTTAAAAAAGTCATTCCCCACTCGGTAAGCATAAAGTGTATTGGGAATTAATTGATCAAGTTGTACCTCAAAAAATGAAGAGATAAAACCATCTTCCGTTGCTTCGGATGAATTGACAAGAGTTCGCTTAGCAGGAATTGTTCTACTATTTTCCCTAAAATCAGGACCTGGGCCAGCCTCAGCAATTTCAACATACCCTATCTCATTCTCTGCATGTGTACGCCAATTGATTCCCACTGAGCGAGTTGGATCGGCCGTAATACTCAGAATAACATGATCGGGAAATTCACTCGGTGCAGCCCATTCCTTAACAATTTGTTTTAGTTTTTGAGAGTTGTTTTGTGCCCAACCTAATTGGGTCATAATTAAAATAGCAAAGCTTATTGTTAATCTATTTAGCATAGAATTAAAATCTTATGAATTTAATTTGGAGAAATAATACCCCAAACTAATTTATAAAAATTTTAGGAGTATCAGTTGGTTAAACTAAATATTAGAAACTTGCGATATCAATGGATTTATACCAAATCTCCATGTCCCTTTTAGCATGTAATTGAATACCCACTGGACCTTTCAAATTGGCGTCATCTAAAGTGAAATCCATTACTTGTTGTCCATTGAGCCAAACTCGATATCGGTTGCCTATTGCTTCAGCCTCCATATTGTTCCAATCATCAGTTTTGATTAGTGACTTCACTAAGGTAGCTTCTTTGGGATAGCCTTGTTTAGGTACATAGGGGGAACCAGTCATATCTCTTTTTAATGATCCAGAAATCCCAATTTGGATTTGTGGATTTTGGGCGTCATCACCACGCATAAAAATACCAGAGTCCACGGTTCCATTACCAAACTTAAATTGCAGTCGTATTCGAAAGTTTTCAAACTCTTTTTTAGTCCATAAAGTTGATCCTTTTTGATCTGGCCCACTTTTAACTTTCAGTATTTTATCCTCAACAGTCCACCAAATATTATTTTCGGGCATCATCCAGTTGGAAAGGTCGGTTCCATCAAAGTAAGTTTTGTATTGTGAGTTAACCAGTGAAAATTTACTGATATCCTCAGGACTTAATACAGATCCGCTGTGAATTAGCATTCTGTAATGAAAGCTGACAGACGCTCCTTTTTGGAGAGCAAAGTTCAGGGTTTCTTTCCCTTTTGAAAAAACAGCTTGCCCGAGTGGATTGGCAGAAAACAGACCGTAGTCTCTGGCATGCCAGTAGGTTGGGTAGCCCACGTTATTGGGGTTATCCAAGATGGTAATCGAAACAGGTTCTTCTTTAATGATACTGTATAATTTTACCCATTCAGCCCTTGTCCCCCAAACATCGTTACCTTCTAAGCCCTCGCTGCTGAGATAATTGCCATTTACCCCAGTATTATCCAATACTTTTACCTCAGTAGGATTTCCTTGTGCGTCAATAAAAATGGCGGGTTTTTTTGAGGGAAGTTCCATAGCGCGGGTTACTCGAACCCCAAAAACACCTTCTTTATTGTCTTTGAATGAAACATCTTCAAGTGCCGTAAGGGTAGTATACCGATCGACAATTCTTGTATTTCCTACTTGAGCAAACTTAAATACAGTACTTTCATCCAGGATTGCATTTCCAGCAGTGCTTTGCCAACTGCTTTTGGTTGTGATACTGCCCTCCTCCTGATTGATATTGTGAATTTCTCGATGGACAATTTTCCCATAATTTTTTAGTTTTTCCTCAGGAATGGCATCAGAGTTGTTCCAAAAGTCTAAGCCATTAACGTCTCCATAATTGAACCAATTTCCCATGTGATGGGGGTGATCAACTCTTTCTCCTGCCATGGGTTTAATTGGGAAACCTCTGGTAAGGGTTTTTCCACTCGAAGTAATCAATGGAAAAAGAACGGGTTTCGGAAGAGCTGCCTGATAGTGGTAACTGGTAAAATGAGAGCCGTTTAGCTGAACATCTATCTTTTGGTTTAGGGTATCGTTTACAAAAACAACCGAGGCAGGTACTGCCTCGGTTGTTTTTATTTGTTCATTGCATGACATTAAAAAAATGCAAAGTAAACTTATTAGAAAAATAGATCGAACCATAGCAATGATCAGTATTTAAAGACTTTACCACCGGCTAATACTTCTTGATTTTTCTCGTCAAAAGTAGCTTTAAGACCAGTTCTCATTGATGCAGTAGTCATAATGTTTGCGATGGAATGATTGTAACCCGCCTCGACAGGTGCGTTCGTTTTTTCTCGAGAACGAATACATTCTAACCAATTTAACATGTGATTGGAAGTCATGTTGTCTGCTCCTGTATTGGCAGAGGTAACCACCTTGGTTTTCATATCTGACAAAGAGAATTCTTTCAATTTATTTGATTTCATTTTCATTGGATCAGCATACTTTTGTTCAAGTCCTCCATTAGGGGTTACCTTGTTGGTTTTCATATTTAGTTCGCCACCATTAGAGTAATAAATTTCTTTTGTACCCCCAGCGGAGTTGGTAAATCGAGAAGAGTAAACAACTTGGAATCCTGAGGTGGGATCGTTCAAGGGACCGTAATCAAATACGGCAGTCATGGTATCAAAGTTACTTCTACCGTCTTTCCAAAGATAAATTCCGCCGTTTGCAGCTACACTTCTTGGGTGTGCTAGACCTGAAAACCAGTGTACGGTATCAATTTGATGCGCCATCCATTGTCCGGGTATTCCCGATGATAGGGGCCAGAACAATCGATACTCCAAATATTTTCTAGGGTCCCATTTTTGATAAGGTCGGTTCATTAGATAACGTTTCCAATCTACATCAGACTCTTTGATGTCACTGACTTTGTTGGGATAGACCCTCCACCTTCCAGGCTGATTGACATTCCAGGTCATTTCTACCATTACGACATCACCAAAAGCTCCAGATTTGATGTATTTGTCAGCAGCGTGATAGTTTTTTCCACTTCTACGTTGAGAACCTACCTGAAGAACAATTCCTGCATCATTGGCTGCTTTTTTACCCAATCGGGCATCTTCCATCGTTTCTGCAAAGGGTTTTTCCACGTAAACATCTTTTTTGGCATTGGCGGCTTGAACGGTATGAAGAGCGTGCTGAAAATCCGCTGTGGAAATGATCACCGCATCAATTTCATTTTTGTCATACATCTCCTCATTATTACGCCATGTTTTGATGGAGTTTCCAGTTTTTTCTTCTAAAAAAGATTTCCCTTCATCTCTTCTTCTATTCCAAATATCGGAGACTCCAATTATTTGACAATTTTGTTGTTTTGAATGTCCTTGAAATGCGGGGATTAGTGAACCTTTAGCTCTACTGGAAAAACCGACGATTCCTACATTGATTCGGTCATTGGAGCCTATGATTCTCCTGTAACTTTGAGCACTCATTGCACTACTCGCAGCATTTACTGATCCTACTCCGGCTAAAACACCCGCTGAAACTAGCGAAGCATCCTTGATAAATTTCCTCCTATTTAAATTCATTTTATAAAATTTTAATTCATTGAATTATTGTGCGCGTACACGTAACTTCATCTCAAATTTAATATTTTTTGAATATAATCTCTTTTATTATTAAAATAAATTTGTAAAAAATTTGAGGTAAAATTCACTACCTCACTTGATTAGAAGTACCATTAAGATTATTTAATGCGTGATTCAGAACTCGTATTACATATTTATTATAATCTTTTTCAATACGATACTGAGCCTCTTTTTCCAATGCTCTTAGGGGCATGTCAAAATCATCCAAAACCAAAGCAGTTTGCAAACGGGTCCATTCATCTTCTGCTTTTAACCCCATGGATAGGGTTTTAATGATCTTTTTCGAAACTGACTGATGCTTAATTAGGGCTCTAGCAACACTTATTCTCACATTAATGATGGAGTCATCGAGTTTTTGTCTTAATCTTTCGAGAGTATTTTTTTTAATTTTCTTATCCAAATTGTAAAGTCCTTGCCCTGTCCAATACCGAACGGCTTCATTGGGGTGGTTCAGACCATTGAATAATGTTTGTTCATCATTAGTTGAGGACATTAATAACAATTCATCATAAAAATCTTCTTGTGTTCTGATCCAATTGTAAATAGATTCATCGTTCTTTTTTTCCCAGTTCCTCATGATGGCTTCGGGGATCAACCCAACGTCTAATATTTTTTTCATCCATTGGTTGTGTACGGTTCTGAGTTGAGTTAGCACGTCTTTCATTTCAGGATCATTGGCCAAGTCATTAAATTCCATTGGATCATTTTGCAAATCAAATAGCGATTCAGTTGGTTTGGAAGCCGTAAACAATCGTAGCCCTTCCTTTCCAAGGGTTTCTTCGTTTTCAGCCTTTCTAAGTTCCGACATCAAAGGGCCTCCTTCAGGGGTATTCATGTATTGTATGAATGGCTTTTTGGGTTCATAATACCTGAGGTATTTGAACTTTTTGGTTCTGACACCTCTTTGGATATCATAGCGTTCATCCATTCTCCCTCTGGCCAAAAAAACATATTCTCGTTCGGGCTTTTGATCCTTTCCCAAAAAAGTTTGTCCTTGCATGGAACTTGGGATTTTGGCTCCTGCCAATTCAATTACAGTAGGAGCAAGGTCAATAAAACTGATTAATTGGTCTATTTCAGAACCTGGTGAGGCTGGATATAGGGTTTTGTATTGTTCGGGAATGTAAACGATAAAAGGCACTTTTACCCCTGTATCAAATAACCATCTTTTGTGCCGGGGCAACCCTGTACCATGGTCTGAATAAAAAAATACAATAGTGTTTTCACTTTGCCCCTCAGCTTTCAACTCCATAAGCAATTGATTTACCTTCCGGTCCATTGTGGCGATATTGTCGTAATGTCGAGCGAGTAATTTTCTTACTTTTTCGGTATCTGGATAGTAGGGGGGGACCACTATTTTTTCAGGATCAGTTCTCAAATCATCTGGAAGATCTCGAGTCAGTCGCTCGTGTTTAAGCACATCATTTATGCAACTTTCGTGTGTCATGGTCAAATTGAAAACCGAGAAGAAAGGGATATTTGTGTTGGGTCTATTTTTCCAATGAGCAGTTTTGCTAGACTCGTCCCAAATGTCTCTTTTTAAATCAAAATTATAATCTTCTTTACTGTTGTTGGTACAGTAATATCCGGCGCTTCTCAATACTTCTGGATATAGTTTTATGTCTTCTGGAATTCTTCCCGAACTTTTCATGGAATTGGAAAAAGAACGCATGTGAAGTGTTCCCAGTGAGGAAGGGTACATTCCCGTAATAATGGCATTTCGCGCGGGGGCACAAACGGGAGCATTGGCAATAGCGTTATTATAAATAAATCCCTCAGAAGCCAAGGCATCCAATGCTGGTGTGTGGGCCAAAGGGTCTCCATAACAACCCAGATCGGGACTAATATCTTCAACAGTAATCCATAGTATGTTGGGACGATTCGGTGAAACTTCCTGGCAACTTTCAATACTGAAAATTATGAGTAAGCTATAAAGGTATTTGCTCATTTTGATTGAATATCTCAATTTTTCCCAATGATTTCGACCTCCTCATCAGACGTGATTTTTACGTTCATTACATCTTTGACAACGATCTGTTTTGGATATCCTTCTCCCTCTACTTCAATGGACGACAATTCTGAGTCTTTAACATCATCCAATACTATGGAAGGTCTATAATCTTTTTCCTTTGCTTTTAACCTCACGTTCTTGAGTTTTAGACCTGAAACATGTCTAACGTACAAACCCCAAGACGGTAATTCACCAAACATGCTGAATTCAGGATAACTTTCCTTGTTTTCTGGTACCCCATCCATGCGCCATGTTGGCATATTGGCATAGGCCTGATTTCCTCTTCCTGGATAGCTGATGACAACATTTTCAATGCTGATATTTTTAACATGATGTCCAGGAATACCTGTAATTGAAGAAGGAAATACATTGTGAAAGAAAGGCAACATGGGACCTCTAATTTCATAATCTTTATCTGGAATCTCCCACGGAACACTCACCTCAATATTTTTGATCTCAACATTTTGCAAGCTTCCGACACGGTCTGGAGCATTTCGATGCCCCAATTTTATAAAAATGGCATTTCCTGTGTTAATGGCTTTTACGTTGCTCACTTTTACTCCATCAACAAAACCACCATCTACCGCCTCTATGGCAATTGCAGACCGATAAGTATCATAAATACTAAGATTATCCAACACTATATTTTTAAAACCTCCATGAGAGGCTGTTCCAAACTTCACTGCACTGGCACTCGATCTTATTTTGCAGTTGGCAACATAAATGTTTTCACAGTAAGAGAATTTGTGATGTGATTTAAAACAGATGGCATCATCTGCTGCATTGATGTCGCTATCAGTAATTCTTACATTTTTGCTGTCAACCAGATCGATTCCATCGTTGTTCCAATAAACATCACTTTTCAACTTGATGTTATCGATTTCTACCGAATCACAGAGTTCAATTCGTGTGACCCATTCCGCACCATTTTTAATGTGTACTCCTTTAATTTGAATATTTTTAGATTGGTTCAAAAAAATAAGGTTGGGTCGCCCTCCTTCGTTAGGTCTTTTTCTTCTCTGATTGTAGCTTTTTGAAATTTTGAAATAGGAGGTAGGATCTGCATAATACAAACTGTCCAATGCCAGGGCTAAATATCCACCCTGACCATTGATTGTTCCTGAGCCTGTTATTTTGATGTTTTTCCTAAGGTGGGCACTAATTAATGCAGTATTGTGGCGAGTTGAAAGAGTGTCTTCAGTTACTACTTTTTTGTAGTCAAAAGGATTTTTGCTGCCCAATAAAACAGCCTCGGTTTTAAAATGCAGTTCAATATTATCCTTGAGTTCAATACTTCCACTTAGGAATTTTCCTGAAGGAAAAACAATTTTACCTCCACCGTTTTTGCTCACTTGATCAATCAAGTTTTGAATGGCCTCTGTGTTTAATGTTTTTGCATCTCCAATAATTCCATAATCGGTTGCCAAATAATCTGGATTAGAGATAGAAATGAAGGAAGTTAAGATAAAAACAAAGCCTAGAAAAAAAAATCTTGTATTCATTTTAATTAAATATTTAGTTAGTGTTTTTAAATTGTTTAGCCCAATCAAAGTATAATTTTTTCAACTCACCCGCTTTTTCTGTTTCTTGATCAATCAAGTTTTTTTCCTCAACGGGATCATCCTTCAAGTCATAAAGCTCCCAAATATCATGATAAGCCACCATTTTCCAATCACCTGCACGAACGGCTTTTCCATGTCGCCATTCCCAAAATATAGGTTCTTCTCTTTGTATGGTCGTATCCCCAAGTAATTGGGGTAAAAAACTTTGTCCAGGACTTGGAATGATATTATCACCTTTGTATTCTGACGGATATTGAGCCTTTATGATTTCTTGAAAAGTTGGAAGAAAATCAATAAAATGAATGGGTTTGTGGGAAATGGAACCTTTACTTTTAATTTGTTCGGGCCAAAAAGCGATCAATGGAGTTTTGATTCCGCCCTCATGGCTCCAGTTTTTGTATTCTCTGTAGGGAGTATTACTTACATTGGCCCAGTTTTTTCCTAAGGATTTCCAGTTGGTCATTTCCCCAACTTCTCCTGTGCCCCCGGGAATATTGACAACCTCACTAGATCCGCCATTGTCAGAAACAAAAACAATCAATGTATTGTTGAGCTTCCCTTGAATTTCGAGTGCTTTCAAAATTCTTCCGATATTTTGGTCCAAACGATCAATCATGGCCGCATAAACCGCCATGGTTTTACTCTCTGATTTTTGTTCTTCGGCAGAAAGTGAATTCCAATCAGAATGTTCTGCATTAGACAGTACTGCATTTTCTGGGAGCACCCCTAACTTTTTTTGTTTCTCAAATCGTTGCTTGCGAATGCGATCATATCCAATATCGTATCGATCTTTGTACTTCTCAATATCTTCAGGCCAGGCCATAAGTGGGTCGTGAGGGGCTGTATATGCTAGATAGAGAAAAAAAGGATCCTCTTTTTGGAGTTGTTTGATCCAATTCAACGCATAATCGGTAAAAACATCGGTGGTATAAAATTCTTTAGACGTTGGAGTGTAAGGATTCATTACCTCTCCTTCGATTACCCAATTCCTGTAGGTGATGGGATCATTTTTAAGCCCTTTTTGAGCTGGTTGTCCTTCTCCATCTCTTTGCAACCCTGGATTGAAGTGATTCGAGGCTCCATCCAAAAGACCACTGTAGTGATCAAAGCCTCTTTCAATTGGGTTTTCTGTACTGTGGTGTTTTCCTGACCATAAAGTGGTGTATCCTTTTGATTGGAACAACTCCCCAAGCGTAATGGCATTGCGCATAGGTTGTTTGAAATTCTTATGGTATCCTGTTTGTTGAGAATACAATCCTGTTAGCAATGAAGCCCTTGACGGAAAACATTTAGAAGTATTGTAGGCATTGGTAAACCTTACTCCCTCTGTTGCTAGGTAATCAATATTAGGCGTTTCAATCTCACTACCATAGGCTCCCAGGTCAGAAAAACCCATATCATCTACCAAAATGAGTACTACATTAGGAGACTTTTTAGATGAAAGCGTTTTTTTGCAATCCGAGAATCCAAATATTATTAATAAACAAAATAAGATTCTAAAATTCACGAACCTTTAGATTTTTAAACGATACTGTATTGCCATGATCCTGAAGGAGTATTTTTCCCTCTGCTGCAGTACCAAACCCTGGATATTTCGCGTATTTACTGTAATAAACCAAATACTTAAACATTTGAGAGTGACGGTCATACTCCACTACTTTCATATTGTTAAGCCAATGCTCCACATGACTTCCGTCAACAATAATTCTTGCTCTGTGCCAAGAATTTGGACCAGCAGATCTTCTTTCGGTTCTGGGCTCTTGTAAACTTTCAGAACGGATCAAATCATACAAAGAAGCCAAAGTTCGATTAGATTTAACTCCCTTTTTTGCATCAGGGTGGAGTTTGTCATCAAGGATTTGAAATTCACATCCTATTGAAGACCCCAAACCCTTGTTAAGACTAGTATCAACAAAATATTTGATACCACTATTGGCTCCTGGGGTAAATTTAAAATCGATCTCTAACTCGAAATTGCTGAAATTGTCTATTGTTACAATGTCTCCTCCGTTTCTGGCTTCTCCACCTCCGGATTCCATGACAGTTAATACACCATCATTGATAACCCATCCTTTTTTTGGAAATCCATCTTTTTTTGCACTTTTCCATCCCTTAGAAGTTTTTCCGTCCCAAAGCAATCTCCATCCCTTTCTTTTTTCCTCATCCGTAAGTGTATTACTCAAATAGCTTACCTGTCTGGCGTAAGGTTGGCTGTGAGATTGGTATTGGTCCAAATTTTCAGTAACGATTCTGATGTTTTTCCATTGAATGGTTTTTCCTTCCTGAGACTGATCCTTTATGGAATGCACTTGAAGGGCAATGAACCCCTTAGCAGTCATGTCATCCACCATATTGGTACATTGGATGCCGTTGATGAAGGTCTTAATACTGTTTCCAATGGCTTCAATCCTTACTTTGTTCCATTCACCGTTGTTAAAAGCACCTCCTCCTGTGGGGTTAATGGTAAGTGGATAAAGCCAGCCCCTGCGACCTTCGTCAAAGATTCCACCGCTCCAAGCTCTCTTGCTGGTGTCCAATTCAGACTGATAGCCGTGAACTCTCCCGTTTTTGTAATCTTTTAAAGAATTGGATCGAAACTGGATTCCAGAATTGAGACCTGGAGCTACGTAAACCTCTAATTCCAATATAAAATCACTGTACATTTTTTTAGTACACAAAAAAGTATTTGGGGTATTTGTTTTGGAAGTTCCCACGATGGCATTGTCCTCAATGTGATAAGGAGCAGTTCCGTTTTTTACCTCCCAATTCGATAGGTCTTTTCCATTAAATAGTGGTTTCCAGTCCGTTTGAGCCCATGCAGTTGTGCATAAAAATAACAATGCTGTTTGTATGCCCAGTTGTCTAAAAAAGTTAAATTTGATTTTCATAATAGATTTAAAGTCGGTTTTTGTGTACGTACACGCAAATTTAAATAAAATTACTTTTTTAAATGAAAATAAATAAAAGGATTTACGTGAATTATAAAATTATTACTTTTTTGATGCTCATTTTATTGGGCTGTGGTTCAAATCAGTCTGAAAATCAAGATCAAAGACCCAATATTATTTTCATCATGTCCGATGATCATACCAGTCAAGCTTGGGGAGTATACGGAGGAGTTCTAGAGGAATATGCTATTAACCAAAATATCAAACGCTTAGCCAATGAAGGGGTAGTTTTAGAGAATGCTTTTTGTACCAATTCAATTTGTGTTCCAAGTCGCGCCTCAATCTTAACGGGTCAATACAGCCACATGAATCAGGTTTACACCCTAACCGATGCCCTTCCGACAGACAGGCTAAACGTTGCTCAACTCATTCAAAAATCGGGATATCAAACGGCACTAATTGGTAAATGGCACCTTAAAAAAAAGCCCTCAGGTTTTGATTTTTTCAATGTTCTTCCGGGGCAGGGGAGATACCACAACCCTAAACTTAAAAATCAAGAAAATTGGCAAGACGGAAACAAAGGAGGAGTAGCTTATGAGGGATTTTCTGCCGATGTTATCATGGATGAATCCATAAAATGGCTGAACCAGCGAGACAAAGAAAAGCCCTTTATGATGATGACTCATTTTAAAGCCACTCACGAACCTTTTGATTATCCACAGCGATTTGAAAATTTATTCGAAAATGATACAATTCCAGAACCTATTTCGTTGCTGGATTTTGATCCCAACAGTTCCGGTAGAAGCTTTGACGGTCAAATTCTTGAAATTCTAGCGGAACGCTGGAGGATTGCCTCTGCAAAAGAAAATGCGCAATACCCTGGACTGCCCTTCGATACCGATGGATTGAACGCGGAACAAACCAGAAAAAAAACCTATCAAAAATTTGTCAAAGACTTTTTGAAATCTGCCGCTGCCATTGATGACAATATCGGTAGGATGTTAGACTACTTGGATGCGAATGATTTGACAGAAAACACCATCATTATTTACACTGCTGATCAGGGCTATTTTTTAGGGGAACACGGAATGTTTGACAAGAGAATGTTTTTGGAGGAGTCAGCTCGAATGCCCTTTGTAATTCGTTATCCCAACGAAATTCCCTCGGGAAAAAGAATACAAGACATCGTACTCAACATAGACTTCCCATCTTTGCTTTTGGATTATGCAGAGATACCCCAACCCCAAAGCTTTCAGGGGAAAAGTTTTCGTCAGAACCTGAGCTTGCAAGCTCCGCAGCAGTGGAGAGATAAAATGTATTATCGATACTATGCTCATGCACTCAATCGACCCGCACATCTGGGTATTCGCACAGATCGCTTCAAGCTGATTTTTTACTATGGACTCTCATTGGGTCTTAACGGAACCTACACCGATCAATCTACTCCACCTGCATGGGAATTTTACGATTTGGAAAACGACCCTTTGGAACTCAAAAATCAATACCATAACCCCGAGTTCAAAATCATCATTCAGGGATTAAAAAAGGATTTGACTGAGCTCAGAGAAAATTATGGTGACGCACAGACTGATGTTCCCGAAATGAAAAAAGTAATTCAAGCAAATTGGTAAGTAACTCGGAAGAGGTAAAGCGCCTGTAATCAATCTTATCCAATTGATTTGATTTTGTAATGATTGCCAAAAAATGAAAAAAACACTTCAACTTTTTCTAATTGTTATTTTGACCACTGCATGTGAATCAAAAAAAAGAACTGTATCAACTTCAGTTCACAATGTACTATTTATAGCTGTTGACGACCTACGACCTGAATTGGGAATCTATGGCAATCCAATTGTAAAAAGTCCCAATATGGATCAATTGGCAAGAGAAGGTAGTTTTTTTAACCGGCACTATGTTCAAGTCCCTACTTGTGGAGCCTCTCGTTACAGCCTTATGACTGGACTTCGCCCCCGAAAAAAAAATCATATTGACAACCGTATTTTTTATCTTGAAATGGCCAATCAAGAGGAAAAAGAGCGCCCAGAATCCTTTGTTCATCATCTGAAAAGAAATGGTTATACCACTGTTGGAATTGGTAAACTAAGTCATTCTCCTGATGGGCTGGTTTATGGATACAAAGAAAATCCCTCCAAAGTTAAAGAAATGCCCTACAGCTGGGATCGTTTTGTATTCAACCCTGGGAAATGGAAAACAGGTTGGAATGCATTTTTTGCTTATGCCAGTGGAGAAAATCGTCAAAGTTTAAATGGTCTCGTAAAGCCCTATGAAAGTGCAGATGTTTCTGATGAAGATTATCCAGATGGGTTGATACTCAAAAGTGCATTGCAAGAACTAAAAAAATTAAAAGGCCAACCCGAACCGTTTTTCCTCGGTGTTGGTTTCTTCAAACCCCATTTGCCTTTTAATGCTCCAAAAAAATATTGGGATTTGTATGACAGATCAACCATTCCCATTGCCAATGACCCATTCATTCCAAAAAATGTTCACCCTAAAAGTGTTGGGAGAATGGGGGAGTTTTACAATTACGAATTGTCAGATGAAAAACCAACACTTGACCATCCCGTTTCGGATGACTATGCTAGAAAATTGATTCACGGATACTATGCCTCCATCAGTTATGTGGATCACCTGATAGGACGGCTTTTAGCAGAGCTCAAGTCCCTTGAATTGGACAAAAACACCATGGTCGTCCTTTGGGGGGATCACGGATGGCATTTGGGAAATGACCTGAAGTGGGGAAAGCACAGCCTTTTTGAGCGATCTCTTAAAAGTACATTGCTGATCAAACTGCCAGGGGAAAAGCATGCTTCCAATGAAATTAATACCATTGTGGAGTCGGTTGACCTCTATCCCACGCTGCTGGATTTTTGCGAAATAGATCCGCCCTATGATCTGGATGGTGAAAGCCTATTGGAAACCATACAATCATGCAAAACAGACAAGAAGGATAGTGCTTTGGGTTTTTGGAAGGATGGGGTAAGCATCAGAACGGATTCCTACCGATTGACAAAATTTTTTAGAGAAGAAAAACCAAAAATAGAATTGTACAATCATTTAAGTGACCCAGATGAAAATCACAATATCGCTGCCGATCAAAAAAAAATAGTTGATTCATTGACGCTGGTTCTTGAGAGCAAGGTACCTGGATTTTATTCTAATTTTAATAAAAATTAATTTTTGGTCTTCAGGAGTAGTCAATAATAATTTTTATTTACAAAAACATCTCTCCCAAGAAATTAACATTTGTATTTGGTCAATTTAACTTTGAAAAGACCAGTTGTTATTTATTAATTATATATATTTTTTTGCATATAACAAATTAATTAATTACTATTACCGAAAATAAATCGTGTACGCACACATAAAATGAATTAAACATGAAACAAAAATGCCATTATTACATTATGGTATCAATGCTTTTTTTGACTTTCAATTTTAGCTTAGCGCAAAGGACTGTGAATGGACTCGTTTCTGACGAAGCCGGTGTTCCATTGCCAGGGGTAAATGTGGTTATTAAAGGGAGTGATATCGGAACGTCAACAGATTTTGACGGAAATTATTCAATTAATGCTTCTGAATCTGATGTCCTAGTTTTCTCATTTGTTGGATTTTTAGAGCAAGAGATTGAGGTAGCAAATGCAGATTCATTCAACATCTCACTTTCAATGGGATCTGATGAACTAGAGGAAGTTGTTTTAACGGGGTACGGATCTGTCAAAAAAAGAGATTTGACAGGAGCCATTGCTCAAATCAAAACAGAAGTTATTCAAAGAGCAAATCCCATTCAAGCTGCTGCGTCCCTTCAAGGACAGGTTGCGGGTGTTAATGTTACAAGATCTGGAGGAAAACCTGGAGACGCATTTGACATCAACATCAGGGGGCTGAACAACTTTGACAACGAAAAAACCCGACCATTGGTTGTTGTTGATGGTATTTTGGGTGCTGATCTGAATGATATTAATCCTGTTGATATTCAAACCATTGATGTTCTTAAAGACGCATCTTCTACAGCAGTCTATGGGGCAAGAGGAGCCAACGGAGTCATTATTGTAACCACCAAAAAAGGAAACGAAGGTAAACCTAACGTTTCCTACAATGGATATTATGGTGTAAAAACACAGGCCCACATGCCCAATATGTTGTCTTCTCAGCAATATTATGAATTGTACCAAGATGAAGATAGATTTGGTAGAGGATTTACTGAACAAGAAATGTACAATATTGAAAATGGAATTACAGCTGACTGGATGGATCTAATCTCTCAAAGGGCGATACAACAAAACCAAACGGTTTCTGTCTCCGGAGGATCAAAATCTACTACCTACAATTTTTCTGCTGGGAAACAGCAAGAACAAGGTATGGTACAAAATAACCAATACGATCGCCTAAGTTTAAATGCTGGAATCGAAAGTCAAATTTCTGATAAAATGAAGATCGGTTTTACCGCTTATATTACCGACAATGAGAGAAACTGGGGGTCTGTAGAAGCAGTTAGATCCGCAATGAGAGCAAGACCCACAGGTACTCCATATTTTGACGATATTCAATTTCCAAACAAAAGAGATACCAATTTTGGCCCCGTTAAAGATTATGCTTTTTACATGGGTATAAACGATTCTCAGGTAATCAATCCTTTGGTAGAAATTGATCCTGATAACTATCAAAGACAAAGACGATCCAATTCAATGATTGCAAATGTCTTTTTGGAATATGAAATAGTCCCTGGCTTAAAGTTCAAAACTTCTTATTCGGCATACAATAACAACCAAAGGGAGGGAGAGTACAGAGGAACTTTTACCAAATCCCAAAAGGGTTCCAGAAATCCCAGAGCTTTCACAACTAATATAAAAACTTCGAATTACACTTTTGATAACACTTTGAACTATCAAAAGCAAATAGGAAAGCATTCTATTGATGCAACCGCTCTTTTAAGTGTATTTGAGGAGTATCAAGAGTTTATGGAAATTAGTGTTGAAGATCTTCCCTACCGATCCTTATGGCATAATACTGGTTCGGGTGCAACAATTAAGGCTTACAATACGAATTTACAAGAGTACTCGATTGCTTCTTACATGGGTAGAATAAACTATACCTATGACGACAAATATTTATTGACCATCACTGGAAGACGAGATGGAGCATCTCAGCTTGCCGATGGAAATAAATGGGCTTTTTTCCCATCCGCTGCCATTGGCTGGAGAATGTCAGAGGAGTCTTTTATTAAAGATTTGGGCTTATTTTCAAATCTTAAATTGAGGGCCAGTTATGGTGAGGTTGGAAATAATTCCAGTATCAATCCCTATGCAACTCAATCCAATATTTATCAGACTTACTATGATTTTGATGGATCAGCCTCACTGGGTTACACCATCAACGCTCTGTCAAATCAGGGATTGGTTTGGGAGAGAAGTAAAGAAATCAATATTGGACTCGATTTTTCTTTAACCGATATCAAACTAAGTGGAACAGTTGAGTATTACAAAAGAAATACTGAAGATTTGATATTAGATGATAAAGTTCCAAACTCAACAGGGTTTAACAACGTTCTTGATAACGTTGGTGAAATCGAAAATTCTGGAATTGAAATCTCATTAAATTCAGTGAATCTTACCCTACCTGATTTTTCATGGTCCACCAATCTAACTTTTACTGCCAATAAGGATAGGGTTGTAAAACTTGCAGGAGGACTTCTTGAAGACATAGGTAACAAACGTTTTGTTGGTGAGTCGGTAAGAGCCCACTATTCCTATAAATTTTTAGGAATATGGCAGTTGGGTGAGGAAGCAGAAGCTGCTGAGTTTGGACAGGTACCGGGACAGGTTAAAATCATGGATCTCAACGGTGATAAGGTCATTAATTCTGATGATAGAATGATATTAGGTAGTGAAACACCTGATTGGACTGCAGGATTGAGGAATCAACTGAACTATAAAAATTGGGATTTATCTTTTTTCATCTACACCAGACAAGGCTTGATGTATTCCAATGCATTCCTAAACGGAACCATGGGAGACATTGCCAGTGATCGTTACAACAGATCGGCAGACATTGACTATTGGACACCTACCAATCCCAGTAATACCTATTTCAGTCCAGTGACTGGACCAGGATTAAACTCCAAAAATGAGAGTAAAGGAGGAACTTCGAGAGTAGGACTCAGCTATCAGATGGCAGATTTTGTCAGGATTTCTGACATTACAATGGGGTACAGTTTGCCCAAAAATATTCTTGACGATCTCGGAGTTTCAAGGTTTAGAGTTTACGGTCAACTACAAAACCCATTTGTGTTTACTGATTTTCTGACTTTCGATCCAGAATACAACTCTGGTGCTTACAACGATGATTTCCCAGCATTGACAATGCTGATTGGGGTTAATCTTAATTTTTAATTTCAAAAACATAGCATTATGAAAAAATTAAATGAAATTAAATCAAAAATGAAAACATTAAACATAGTTACATTAGCACTTGTATTAGTTTTTACAATTAGCTGTGATACCGATGATTTAATAATTGAAAACAGTGTATCCAATCAAACCGCTAATGATTATTTTTCAACCCCTTCTGGATTTGAGGACTTGAGTAAATCAATTTATCCATTATTGAGACCGATTTCTCAATTGAGGGAACTTACATTGAATGGTACGGATCTATTCTCTGGAGCTACAGCTTGGGATCAAGTGGGTAACCAACTCAATACAGGAATTGAAACCTATGGCCCAGAATTTACAGAAGGTGTCAGTGAGGTTCAGGATATGTGGGTTTATAACTACAAAAACATCAATAGGGCCAATACCGTAATTAGCCGTTCCGCCAGTGTAGAAAATGCTGGTACTTACGCTACTACGCTTGATATCAGAGTTGCAGAGGCTAAATTCATTCGGTCTTTGTCTCTATTTTACCTCGTTCAGCATTTTGGAGACATCCCTATGCCTCTTGAGGAAACTAACTCTGCTAACAAAGAAGTAATACGGGTTCCTTCTGCCGATGTTTATGCTCAGATTATTTCAGATTTAACTGAAGCTGAAGCTGTACTACCTGCTACAGCCTCCGATTACGGGAGAGCCACAAAAGGGGCTGCACAGCATCTTCTTGCAAGAGTTTATCTCACAAGAGGTTGGAACTTTAATAATTCACTTGGAGGATCTGATGCTGATTTTACCACAGCCAGAGAGTACGCAGACAAAGTAATTGCTTCTTATCCAATGGTTTCGGATTACAAAGATTTATTTCCTAAAAAATCCGAAGACCCTACCAATCAAACCTTTGGACCTGGAGACCAAAATGCTAGGAATAGTGAAGTTGTTTTTGCCGTTCAATATTCAGATCAGGCTTTGACCAATACACTAGAAACGGACGACCAAATGGGTAATGCAGTTTCTGGCGATGGGGGTAATAATTCACACAGTATTTTTGGAGGTGGTCATGACGAATCTCCCGGAAGTCCTGGTAGAACCTCAGATTACAACAGACAATTGGGAGTTCACAATACACTTCCAGGTGTTTGGAGATTATTTGATCCAGATACTGATTCTCGTTATGCATTAAACTTTGTTGAAAATGTATATGCAGTTGTAGATAATCCAGGCTTTGTTCCTGCAGATGGTGTTGCTCCCATTGATATTGCAGCTGGAGATGTTGTTGTTCACTACACCAATTGGAACAACCCTGCTACATTATTATCTGAAAGGGGTAAAGATGTTGGAGGTGACTTGGACTATGCGGTTATTAATATTGATGAAATTGGTAAAATCGATGAGTCAAATTATCACAATAACAACAAAACTCCCATGATGTGGAAGTTTTGGGAACCTGGAATTCCCTACGGAAACGGTTTTGGACAGTTCGATCACCCTCTTATGAGGTCTTCTGAAGCCTATCTTATTGCCGCTGAGGCCATTATGAAGGGTGCCTCCAATGGGTCTATTGGATCTGCTGCTGACTATTACAATGCAGTTGTCAATAGAGCTGTAGGTGCTTCAAATACCGCCAATATGGCAGCTGATCCTAATGATTTGAGCGATACCGCTACCAAAAGCTACAGAGCCTCAGGAGCAGTCACTATTGACATGATTCTCGATGAAAGAGCAAGAGAATTCATGGGTGAAGGTTTGAGATGGTACGACCTGAAAAGGACTGGCAAACTCATTGATAGAGCTAAGGCATTCAATCCTTGGATTGGAGGACTTAACTACATTCAAGATCACCATTATTTAAGACCAATTCCACTTTCTGAAATTGATCTTTCAACCAATGAAGTGAGCCAAAATCCTGGCTACTAAGAAATAATTAATCTTAACAAAACCCGTTTTTGATAATCACCAAAAACGGGTTTTTTATTAGCCTAAAAATATTTAATCAACAGTTATGAGCTGTTCAACAAAGTTTTTTTACATTTTTTTCTTTTTAACTCTTTCACTTTCTGCTCAATATGACTTTCAAAACCTAAGTTCGAGAATGCGCCAATTTATTGATGATGAAGAGTTAACTGCTTTTCAGACCATGATCATCCAACATGGGGAAGTGATTCATTATGATAGTCATGGTTTTGCTGATGTAGAGGAGGGAAAACCACTTCAAGACAACAGTATCTTTAGAATTGCATCCATTACCAAGTGCATTGTTGCAGTTGGTATTATGAAACTCTACGATAAGGGCTATTTTAGATTGGAGGATCCTATCGGACAGTACATTCCCGAATACAAAAACCCAATGGTTTACCAGCCCGACGGTTCACTCAAACCCGCATCTAATCCTATTAGAATCATAGATGTTTTACGTCATACGTCAGGTATCGGTAAATTCTATCCTTTTTTAAAACAACAGTACAACGAGCTAAAAAGCAATCCTTCTTATGACTTGAAAACGGAAATCATGCGAATGAGTAAAATTCCGTTGGCTGCAGATCCGGGAACTCAATGGATTTACAGTCCTTCGATAAGTCTTGGAGCCTATTTGGTTGAAAAATTGACAGGAACAAATATTGAAGACTACTTAAAAGCGGAAATTTTTGATCCTTTAGAAATGGAAGATACTTTTTTTGAGATTCCAAAAGACAAGCAAGATCGATTTACCACTGGCTATTTATTAAACAAAAAAGGGGGATACACCATTTTAGATCATCCTAGCAATTCTCCTTACACCCATAAAGTAACCTTTTGCAATCCTGCTGGAGGACTGGCCTCTACTACCAAGGATTTTTCAAAGCTCTGTTTAATGCTTTTGAACAATGGCACTTACAAAGGAAAAAAAATATTAAAGAAACAAACCGTTCAGCTGATGATACAAGATCAATTGAATGGAATACAAAACGGGAGGCCAAGTAATGAAAACCACAAACCTAACGATGCGATTGGCTTTGGTTTTACATTCAATGTGATTAAAAATATTGATCTTTATCCATTCCCAGGAAGTCAGGGCAGTTATGGATGGCATGGATCATGGGGCCCTTATTTCAAAATAGATCCCAAAGAAAATTTGGTGATGATACTGATGACCCAAATGAAAGGATGGGATCATTCTAGAAAGGAAATTTTTGAAAAGCATGTGTACGATGCAATCCTAAAGAATTAATTCATTTGCTTTATCCTTATTTGACTTCTTTTAAAACAAATAGAAAATATAATTGCTTAAAAATTTATTAAATTAACACAATGATTTCAGTATTAATTTAAACCCAGAATTAATAGTAATAATTTGAGAATACATTTATATTTGCTAAATGTGTACGCACACGAAAATCAAAAAAAACAATTTTTTAATGAACTTTATTTATCCTAAGTGTTTGCCCATTCTTTTGTTTGGTTTTTTCACCTTTTGCAATGCTCAAAATGAGATTGATAAAAAACCCAATTTTATTGTGATCCTCACTGATGATCAAAGTTGGGTAGGGACTTCATTTTTGGCAAATCCCGAAGATTCGCGTTCTAAAAGTGATTATTACCAAACTCCCAACATGGAGCGTTTGGCCAAAAGCGGTATGCGAATGACCAATGGCTATGCGCCAGCTCCATTTTGTTCTCCCACAAGAAAAAGTATTTTAACGGGCTTGACCCCCGCAAAACACGAATACCAAAAAGACAGGGATAATTGGACAAAGGCTTTTAGAAAACAGATGACCATTCCAAAAATCCTTAAAATGGCAGATCCCAATTATGTAACTGCTCATTTTGGAAAGTGGGATGCTAGATATGACAATTTTACTCCCGAAGAAATGGGATATGACTTCAGTGATGGTCTCACTGGAAACAATACTGGAGGGGGGAAGAAAACACTTGAGAAAGATGGAGTGGATTTTCCATTTAAAATGGGTGAAGCATGGCCCAAAGCTTATGACGATCCCAAACTAATTTATTACCTCACCCAAAAATCTGTTGATTTCATTGAGGAGCAAACCAAAAACAACAAACCCTTTTTTCTTCAAATTTCCCACTACGCAGTTCATTTGGCCATTACTTACAGTCAAAAAAA
>JAYNHF010000024.1:0-13330 GCA_038107695.1 Flavobacteriaceae bacterium
AAAATGGATTAAACTGGCATCAACACTCTCCCAGATTCACTCAATCTGGTACATTGTTGTTTTTTAACAACAATAATTATCAGGCACGACCTTTTGATCAACCAAAAGACATTATCGAGAGTCCCAGTTATGTAGTAGAATACCAAATCGATGAGGCTAATAAAAAAGCGACAAAATTGTGGAGTACAGAAAACGATGGAGAAGAAAAAGTATTTAGTATTGCCATGGGGAGGGTAAATGAACTCAAAAAAAGTGGAAATGTTTTGGCTTGTTATGGAGCATTATTGAATCCCAAATATTTTGACGAAATGACTTGGTGGAACCGAATTAAATATCCTCAATGGACAATGGTTAGGGAATATACCAAAACTAAAAATCCAAAAGTGGTATGGGAAATGCGTTTACTGAGTAAATCTAAAAATAGCAAAATTGGATGGACACTTTTTGGTGCTGAACGAATAGAATAGAAGTTTCAGCTTGTAAGATTTTTGATACAAACGACCCCTAAGGTTTGAAAAAATCATCTTCACTGATCATCATGAAATTGCCTTCCATGGAGGCGTCGTAGAAAAAAGTAAAAGTATGTCGTGCTCCAAAATTGATTACTGTTTTTTGATTATCCTCAAAAAAAAACTCCTTCGATTTGTATTGCAAATAAATCCTTGAAATCGGCAATCCCGTAAATTGATATTCATCATTATTGCGGATATAAACGTGATTGAGGTAGTTTTTGTTTTGATCCCTTACACAAACGATAATGTCGTGATCTACTGTATTTTTAACCAATAAAAAAGTATTTGAGACAGGATTAACAACATCGGGAGGAAAACGATTCGCAAAAGTTTTATCACCCGTTTCTCCTCTTTGAGCCAAAAGGATGGAGGAAAAAAATAAAAGAAATAGCGATAAATATCCTGACTTGTTTCTCATCCTATAAGGTTCTTACACTAAAATTAAAAAATACTTTCAATATTTTAAAAAAAATCCTATCTCATCGATAACATTTTCATCTCTCAGTATCCTACGATGTCCAAGTTCTCTGGTTAAGAGTAGTTTACTTTGTCTAAGATTTTTCTCAATATTAATTCCATCGACAACTTCAACCTCCTTATCATCATGATCATGAATTACCAATGTATGAGCATTTACTGACAAGGCCGAATGGGAACTTGAAAGTTTATCAACGTTCTTCCCCGTTTTTTTGGTGAAATAAGTAATCATTAATTCACGTGCTTTGTTCCCCAACCGAATCATTTCAAAATATTTTTGAAAAACATCAGTGACTTCGTTAAAAGCACTGATCAATATTAATTTCTTGATTTTAGGATTTTTAGCCACTACATAAGTACTTGCAAAACCTCCACCAGAGTGCCCCATTACTGCCTCAATGGGCCCCCACTCCTGTATCAATTCCTCAAGAGTGATGATCAGCTCAGGTAAATTAGTAGTAATGCCCTTTGATTCACCATGAGCCCATGCATCAAAAGCATAAATGTCGTAATCCAGTAGCATTAATTTTTCAATGATCTTAAAAAAATTAGTGGCCCTACTGCTCCATCCGTGGACTAAAATAATTTTGGGCCCTTTTCCCTTCCATCGGTAGCAACAAATCGTCTTATTCAGTTTTTTTATGGTATAATTTGATCTCTCAGCTTTCTTTAAAATTGGAATTTCCCTGGCTGGTCTGTTGTACCTAAAAGGTTTACTAAAAAAGAAAGCGGCCACACGCATTCCCCAATTGGGATTTATAAATTCAAAAAAATGAATTAGAAAAATTAAAACGGACGGTACTTCAACCCCTTGATTATTTCTTCTTTTTTTTTCCATACAGTTAAACCCCAATAGTGCATTAGGGCTTTGTTATGAGTGATGATGGCACAATCAAATCAAATGTTTTCTGGATTTAAACATAGCGTCACTATGGTTAAATTCAAAAGCAGAACGAGGTGATTGATTTTACAGTAATTTCAACTCGTAATAGATTATCTATTGCATAATTTGGTTTAAATATAAGTTTAATTTTTTTGGTTAAGAATACTTTAATAACAAATGCAGAGACTAACCAAAAGAGAATTACCAATCGAATAAATTATTTTTAGAGAGCTGTGTAAAAAAAATTTAAACTTCCAGAAAAAAAGGTATATTCATGGTGAAACAATAAGAAAATTTTATAAAAATCAAATGAGTTCAAAGAAAAAACAAAACAGAAGAGATTTCATAAAAAAAACTGCCTTGGGTGGATTGGGCTTAACAAGTATAAGTACAATGGGAATGAGTGCTAAAAGTTATGGTAAGATATTGGGAGCAAATGATCGTCTTTATGTCGCCATTGCAGGTTTGGGGCGTAGACTTGGCGCCTATTTACCACCCATTACCAATAAAAAAAGTAATGTGCATTTGGCTTACCTATGCGATGCTAAAAAAAGTCAAATGACAAAGGCTGCCAAAAGGTTCAGTCAAAAAATTGATTACAATCCCAAACTTGAGCAAAATATTTTTAAAGTCTTGGAGGATGACAAGTTGGATGTTTTGATGAATGCCATGCCAGATCATTGGCATACCCCTGGAGCCATTATGGCCATGAAATCTGGCAAACATGTTTATGTCGAAAAACCCAGTAGTTGTACAATGAAAGAAAATGAACTTTTGGTTGAAGCTGCAAAAAAATACAATAGAATAGTACAAATGGGTAACCAACAACGCTCCTCCAATCACACAAAACAAATCATTGGAAAAATTCATGATGGTATTATTGGAAATACATACAAGGCCTTGGCTTTCTACAGCAACGGCCGAGGTAAAGTTCCCGTGCAACAGAAAGCCGATGTTCCAAAGGGGCTGGACTGGAATTTGTGGCAAGGCCCTGCAGTTCATAGAGAATATACCTCAGAAACTTGGGATTACAACTGGCACTGGTACGGTTGGAACTATGGAACAGCAGAAATGGGAAATAATGCTACCCATGAACTTGACGTTGCTCGCTGGGCTTTGAATGTCAATCTTCCAAATCTAGTAGAAGTAGAATCTGCAAAAAGACATTTTTTAGATGACGGTTGGGAAATGTATGACACCATGATGGCCAGGTTTACTTTTGAAGACAATAAAATAATCGAATGGGACGGTAAAAGCCGAAATTCACATAAAACCTATGGCAGTGGTCGCGGAGTGATTGTCTTTGGTACAGAGGGATCAGTGATGGTCAATAGAAATCATTACAAACTATTTGACAGAAAAGGAAAATTGATTGAGGAATTCAGTAGTGATGGTAATGAAGGAGGTGTTGCTCTTGGCGGTGGCGGTAGTATGTCTACCATTCATGTGTTAAACTTTTTTGATGCCATTAGAGGTAAAGCTTCTGCAAATGCTCCCATAGATGATGCCAATATTTCTATGGCAATGGTTCACTATGCTAATGTTTCCTCAAGAATCAAAAGAAATTTTAAAGTCAATCCCTTGAAGGGAACCATGATCGATAATGAAGCCATGAAACTCTGGAGTAAACCCTATGAGGAATCTTGGAAAGATAAGTTTATGAAATTATAATCCTATAAATATAGTAAGTATCTAATTTTCTTAGAGGATCAAACTTTCAAATTTGATCATCAACTTGGGAGTACTGCAGACAAATCTATTTTGAAAAATACGAAATCAACAAGAGTTGATTCAAATGTTACTGAACTTGAATTTATTTGAGTTGTATCCCATTTTTTTTATGGGGTAAATTAAAAATTTTCCAAGTAAAGCCAGATTCAAAAATTTTTGACCAAGGCACTAAGGTTATAAGAATCAATAATTTAAATTAGATACTTAATTTTTTTGGGCAAAAAAGATTACGGAGGTTTGAAGCATATTTTGTAAATTTATTAACTAGTATAATTACTTTTTGATTGAATTGTATATTTTAATGTACCATGAGGCGTAGCGTTGGAGTTGCTATTACTTTTAGCCTTATTTTATTTGGGCTTCTTTTAATACCATTGGATGGAAAGATAGACAATACCTTTATGTTTTTCCTTGGAAGATTCCATCCCATCATTCTTCACCTTCCCATAGGCACTTTGATGGTTTTGTTTTTTATGGAAATCATCAACTATGTTCGTCCTCAACTCAATTTAGATAATGCCTGTAATATTTTACTTTGGTTTTCTGTTTTCAGTATCATTCCAACAATTGTTTTAGGTTTTCTTTTGGGTTCAAGCGGAAGCTATGATGATGACTTATTAAACACTCACAAATGGCTGGGTTGGTTCACCGCCCTGACTTGTATTTGGCTTATTGTACTGAGGCAAAAAAAATCATCCAAAAACACCAACGAGGTTTCATCCTTTTATAAAACCTTTCTGTTTTCCAGTGTAATTCTACTTTCATTAGCGGGTCATTATGGTGGGTATTTGACTCATGGAGAAGACTATTTGACAAAATACATGCCTGTGGGTATGAAACGTGTTTTGAATTTGGATGATGGTGACAAGGAATATCTGGTAATCAACAAAACCATTGATTCCACTTCTAAAGAGGCTTTGTATTACAAAAATCATATTCAACCGATCATTAAAAATTATTGCTACGAATGCCATGGCGAAAAAAAGCAGAAGGGAGAAATGCGTTTGGATACCCTCAATTGGAATATGATCAATGGTACTGATGCCGAGAGATGGCACTCTGCGTTGAATGTAATCAATTTGGGAGAAATGCCCCCCAAAAAAAAGCCACAATTAAAAGACATCGAACGTCGGGCTTTAGTTGATTGGCTTTCAGATAATTTGAAAAAAGCGGCTATTGCCAAGCAAAGTGACAACCAGAGCGTAATGCGCAGGTTGACCAAAGTTCAATACACCAACAGTTTGAATGAATTGCTGGGTGTGGCAATCAATTTTGGAGATGTTTTACCCGACGACGGCAAATCGAAAATGGGATTCAGTAATAATGGGAACATACTCCAAACCTCGGCTCTTCACATCGATTACTATCAAAAAATAGCGAGAGAAGCATTGGATAAAATCATTGTTTATGGTGAAAAACCTGAATCAAAGCGCTACAGAGTAAGCCTTGGCAAAAACATTGGAGATGGGCTTTCAGGTGCCGAATTTAGCGGTTATCAGACAGCACCTATTGATAATGAAAACATATTGGTGGATATCTTAGACGGTCAAGGGAAACCCATCACAAAATCACCAACGTCAGAAGAGAACGAGGCTTTAACCCAACTCAAAAATAAAATAGGGATTGGAATGAGAGGTTCGGCGAGTAATCGATACAGCATCGTAAAGGAAGGAATGGTTTTGAATTCAGCCTTACCCGCCAAAGAAGTAACTCCCAAGTCATGGCAAGGCCCCTCCCCCAACCTGAAGTTATTGATCAAAGAAGACTTTCCGAGAATAGGAGATTTTGCTTTCAGAGTCAAAGCATCAAAAGGGTATAACTCACTTTCAATCGAACGATTTATCGATCTCAGAAAGGATCAGCCTGCAAAAAAATCTCCCAAAACCATTAATATTAATGCCAAAGACATCAAAAAGACCAAGGGTTTTGTTTTAAAAAACAATCGTTGGCTAATGCCCAAGGAAGTCGCTACTCATGTCAATACAGAATTCACCTACAACATCCCCAAGTCAGGAATCTATCAGATAGATTTGATACATCCATATGTTCAAGATGAATTGACGCCCTCTTATCAGTTAGGATTGCTAGGACGAAAGAAGGAAGGAATCATAAGCAGGCGACTCAATTTGAAACAATCTCAAAAAAATAGTGATAAAATTATTACTCCAGTCACATTGGCCTATTTATCCAAGGGTCAGCACAAAGCCTCTATCGGTGGTAAATTTTTCGTTGGATTTAGTAATATTCTCATAACTCCGATCCCAGAGGACGATCCCTTACCCAAAATATTGGAGGAAGAAGCCAAGATGGACGATGCTAAATATGCCTCTGTCAATCCTTCAATGCAAGTATTTGCAGGATCTCGAACAGATGATGGTATGGATTACATGACCTTTAGCAAACCCGTAGAGATTACTGCTCCAATGGGAGCGTATCAGGATTTTGAATTCACGGGTCGGTTAGAGAATTTACCCATTCCCTTGGCCAGTAATGATGTGAGTGGAGACTTGGCCAACATTCTTACTGTTGGGCTGTGGAATAATCATTTGGTAAAAGAAAGTAGTCTTAAAGGACCTCCTCTTCTCATTAAATCAGTGGAATTTGAAGCTCCCTACTATCCCGTATGGCCACCCCAAAGTCACAAAAAAATATTTTTTGACTCACCCAATAAAAACAATACCGAGACCTACGCTGAAGAAATAATTAGTCGTTTTATGCAAAGGGCTTTTAGAAGACCCCTTGATACGAGTGAATTAAATCGATACATGAGCTTCTGGAATGGAATCAAAGATGATTTTGACCGTTTTGAAGATGGAATAAAGGAGGTTTTGATCGCTGTACTTTGTTCCCCAAATTTTATCTACTTGTATGAGCCTGAAACACCTGAATCAGAAAAAACACAAGATCAGTTTTACTTGGCTTCGCAACTATCGTATTTCCTTTGGAATTCACCGCCCGATGAAACCCTTATCCAATTGGCTGATGAAGGAGATTTAGAAGACGAATTGTCAGAGCAAATTGACCGAATGATCGATAGCCCTAAAATACACCAACTGGTAAATTCCTTTACCTATGAATGGTTGCGACTGGATCGACATAAAAGCATGGATGTTAATGTTGAGCAATATGAAGATTTCACTCGTTTTGTAAAAAAGGATATGTTTGAGGAAACCTACAGCTTTGTTCATCACGTTTTAAAAAACAATTTGAGTATCTTAAATTTCATTGATTCAGATTTTGCAATGCTCAATCAGAACTTAGCCGAATTCTATGGCATTGAGGGTGTGAAAGGAAATGAATTTCGTCCTGTTGTTTTGAAAGAGAATGAAGAAAGAGGAGGACTACTTTCTCAAGGCTCTTTTTTGAGTGGTCATTCCGATGGTGATCAAGCTCACCCCATAAAGCGGGCAGTATGGTTAAAAGAAAAAATATTGGGCGATCATCCTCCCCCTCCACCTCCTAATGTTCCTGAGCTGGATCCCGAAACCCCTGGTTTTGAAAATTTAACCCTAAAAGAACAACTGTTTCTTCACAGAAATAAAGTTTCATGCATGGACTGTCATCGTAAAATAGATCCCTTCGGAGTCGTTTTTGAAAATTACGATGCTGTGGGAAGATATCGAACCCTGTCCAATGAAAAAGTCATTGACACTAAATCAAAACTGCCTGATGGCACAGAAATTGATGGTATTCAGGGAATTAAAACGTATATTCTAGATCTCAAAAAAGAAAATTTCACCAAATCACTAGTGAAAAATCTCTTTGCTTATGCTGTGGGACGGGATGTAGGTTTTGCCGATGAGGAGGAAATTAATGATATTGTAGAAGAAGTAATTGATGACGATTATCGCTTTAAAACAGTAATAGAACAAATTGTTTTGAGCCCGTCATTTCATAAAAAAGAACAAAGTTGGTTTAACAAAATCGTTGGAAGATGAGTAAAAAATCCTGGCACTTAGACCGTCGTACATTCATTAAAGGATTGGGTGTGAGTTGTATGTTGCCCTATTTTGAAGGCATGGCTATGACTAGCTTTTCAAAACTAGCAGCACCAAAGTCACCCAAACGTCTGTGTTTTCTTTATTTTCCAAACGGAGTAGGTTTACCACCCAAAGAAAGTGAATACCACAAGAACTGGAACTGGTTTCCCATCGGGGAAGGATCAAACTATAAACTGACAAAATCATTATCGCCACTTTCCAATCACAGAAAAGACATGTCGATCATTGGTGGCTTGAGCCACCCCTACAGTCGTAATGTATTGGGTCATATGGCTGGTGATTCTTTTTTAACCGGGGGTGATCTAAGAGGCGCCTACAAAAACAGTATTTCAGTAGATCAGGTAGCTGCCGAAAAATTGAGCCGTCATACTCGTTTTCCCTCCCTCACCTTATCCACCGATGGTGGTGTGGGATACAAGTCAAGAACATCTACGCTTTCATTCAATTCCTCTGGAAGACCCATCCCTTCTGAACACCGACAACGAGAAATTTTTGAACGTTATTTTTCACCCAATGGAGGAACTCCCACCGACGAGAGAAGAAAGAGTCTTCACCAGGGTAAAAAGATCGTAGATTTGGTTTTAGAGGACAGTAAAACCCTTAAAAACAGGTTAGGATCGAATGACAAAGCCAAATTAGATGAATATTTAAATTCATTAGATCAAGTTGAAAAGCAACTGAATCGCAATGAAAAATGGTTGGACGTACCCATGCAAGAGTTTGATTCAAGTTTAATTAATTTGGATGTTGATCCTACTACTGCTCCACAAGATTATGTACGATCCATGTTGGATTTAATGGTTCTTGGCTTTCAAACCGATGCTACCAGAGTTATTTCCTACATGATGGCCCGTGAAGACGGTATGGGATTTGGCGATAATTTTCCAAAAATAGCACTTGGACTTCAGGGTCACCACACCATTTCTCATGACAAAGCCACTGGGCATTGGGGGGAATGGGGACGCTTGGACCGTTGGTATGCCAAACAGTTTGCATATTTTATTGATAAAATGAAAAGTACAACAGACGTTCACGGTTCGTTGTTGGACAATACCTTGATTCTTTATGGAAGTGCTTGTAGCACCACTCATAACGCTAGAAATTGCCCTCTCATTTTGGCTGGAGGATCCAATTTAGGCGTCAAACACGGAGCTTACACCGTTTTTGAGGAAAAAGAAGAAAGATTATCCAACCTTTTCGTTAGTATGCTTAACAAACTAGACATCGAGACAGAACAGTTTTCTGACAGTACTGGAAAGCTATCCACCGATATTCTCTAACAAGCTATTGAGTTTTTGCAAACTTTAGAGTAGGAATCAATTCGCGAGAATTTTATTTAATTCGCTCATTTTGGAAAAAAAGCTTTGACCTTCAAGCTTGAATTTTTTCCTTTTGTGCTCATTAGCATAAATCAACACATCAAAGCCTCCTGCAATAGCAGCCTGCACACCATATGTGCTGTCTTCAATGACCAAGCAATCCTGAGGAACAAAACCCATCTGATTTGCTGCATGAATGTAAATGGCAGGGTCTGGCTTCCATTTTTTTATTTCATAACAACTAAAGATTCGATCATCAGAGAAAAATTCTATCAAATCTACTTTGGTTAAATTCAACTTAATTTTTTCTCTTGGACCGCTTGAAGCAACACAATAAGGAAGGTATAAATTTTTTAAAACCTCATGAATACCTTCAATCGGTTGAAGATTGGCTTTAAAAGCCGCGTATGTTCTTTCTCTGTACTGTTTCTCAAAATCATAAGGAATTTTTGTCTTAGCCCTATCGCTTAAGTAAGTAAAAATGCTATTGAATGATTTTCCAGTAAACTCATCAAAAGCATTTTCAAAACTAATCAAAACACCTATTTCTTTGGCCATTTCTACCCATACACTGGCTGCAATCGACTCACTGTCCACCAGGACTCCATCACAGTCAAAAATCACACACTTGTATTTCATGAATTTTTACCCAACAAGACATAAATTAAAATAGTAACCAGACACAGAACAATAGACATGTGTTTGGTGTATTTCCACTCATTTAAATCGACGATTTTTAAATTCTCAATTTTAAATTCTTTATTAATTGGATAAAAATAGGATACCACAAACATTATTAAAATATTTAATAAAAATTCAATACCCCAAATGTGAATAAAATGAAGGTCTACTTTGAAAATAAAAGTAGTAGTTATATAAAAAGCTAAACCGACAATTAATGCGGCTTTAGCTCCCATTGCTGAGATGCGTTTCAAAAAAAATCCAGCCAGAATAATTGACGCTATCGGAATAAAGAAAATTCCGTTGAGTTGCTGTAAAAGCTGATACAAGCCATCGGGAGCATTCGCTACCATTGGGGCAACTACTATGGCGAAAATCGCCAATATCGTTGAGGCTAACTTTCCTACCCTAACCAATTTTTGATCTGAACTATTGACTCCAAGGTGACGTTTGTAGATATCAATACTAAAAATCGTAGCAGCACTGTTCAAAACACTATTAAAAGTACTTAATACAGCTCCCATAACCACAGCAGCAAAGAGGCCAACCAAACTAGCGGGCAAAACCTTTTTAATCAACTCGGGGTAAATCATATCCTGGTTATCATAAAAACTATCGCCATAGTAATAAAAACCAATTACTCCAGGTAGAATAATGATGATAGGAACTAAAATTTTCAAAACTCCAGTAAACAACAGTCCTTTTTGAGCCTCAATTAGATTTTTTGCACCCAAAGCCCTTTGAATAATGGTCTGATTCATGCTCCAGAAATACAGTTGATTGATAATCAGCCCCGTAAATAAGACTTCAAATGGCATTACAGAGTCTTTGGCACCAATGACATTGAATTTTTCAGGACTGTTTTCAAAAACTTTTATCAAACCTGTCAAAGGATTGCCCTCCCCAATACTCGCTAAAGCAATAAGTGGAATTGCCAATCCTCCTATCAACAGACCATAGCCATTGATGGTATCGGATATTGCAACAGCTTTAAGACCTCCAAAAATAGCATAAATGGAACCGATAATACCGATTCCCAATACCGTTATCCAAATGCCTTCATTTTTATTGATTTCAAGAACTTCGGAAATGTTAAAAATACTCTCGAGATTGATCGCACCTGTGTACAAAACTATGGGAAGTAAGGTAACCACAAATGAGATCATTAAAAAAAGTGCAACCATAGTTCTGGTTGTACTATCAAATCTTTTTTCTAAAAATTGAGGAATCGTAGTCAAACCCATTTTTAAATACATGGGAACAAAAAAAATCGCTGCCGCAACCAATGCTAATGCAGAGGTCACCTCCCAGCCTATAATTATAAAGCCATTTTTATAAGAAGATCCGTTCATTCCTATCAGATGCTCAGTAGAAATATTTGTCAGTAACATTGAACCAGCAATAACAACACCTGTAAGACTTCTTCCCCCCAAAAAATAGCCATCTTGTGAGTCAAGTTTTTCTTTTCTTAGTTTCATCCATGAATAGATGGCGACAAAGGCTATAAACGCAATAAATGTTATGAAGGTTAGCATATCTGACTATCTTTTGAATTTAGTGATGAAATCTTTGTTTTTTCTTTTGTTTCAAATTTTCTTGATGAGCTTCATCTACAATTTTCATTTCTGAAACCTCAGCAGTAGGAACCTCCCACCAACCGTAGCCTTCAACACCCTGATAACGATCACATCTGGTATAAATTACTGTAGTTTTATTTACGTTTTTAGCATCCTTGAGAGCGTCGGTTAGACCATCGTAATCATAGCATTCGATTACATGAGCTCCTAAACTTCTGGCATTGTCTGCCAAACGAACAGGTAATGTATCATCACTTTTCGTTTCATCACCGTCAATTCTTTGGGAATTTTGGTTTCTGTATAGAAATCGGGTGCCAAAACCTTCGCTCCCTAGACTTCTTGACAATGAGCCAATACTTTTATATCCATCATTGTCTATTAAGACAATTGTAATTTTATAATTTTCTTGAATAGAGGTCACTATTTCTTGTGAAAGCATTAAATAGCTCCCATCTCCAACCATGACATAAATTTCACGACTAGGATCTGCCATTTTAGCTCCAAGTCCTCCTGCAATTTCATACCCCATACAGGAAAATCCATATTCTAAATGGAAGCTTTTATTACTTTTTGTTCTCCAAAGTTTGTGAAGATCACCCGGTAAACTTCCTGCCGCACATAATACTACGTCATTATCATCTGCAAAATTGTTAACCGCTCCAATGATCTCACCCTGACTCATAAGATTAGGATGACGATAATTGTATATTTCAGATACTTTTTCTTCCCACGAATGATTAAAATCAGCGACTCGATTCATATAACTTTCGGATACTCGGAAGTCTTGTAAGCGCTCCATTAATTCCATTAAAACAACTTTGGCATCTCCTTGTAAGATTAGCCCACCATGCTTTGCAGCATCAAACTCTGTTATGTTGATATTAAGAAACTTTACATTGGGATTTTGAAATGCTGTTTTTGAAGCAGTGGTAAAATCACTGTAACGGGTTCCAAGACCAATAATCAAATCAGCTTCCTTTGAGATTTGATTTGCTCCAGGTGTACCTGTTGCCCCTACGGCACCCAACTGATGAGGATCATCAAACCTAAGAGCTCCTTTACCTGCAAATGTCTCAGCAACAGGAATATGAGTGTTATGAACAAATTTTTTGAGTAACTCCAAAGCACAACTATAATGAGCACCTCCACCAGCAATAATGAGTGGTTTTTTACTCGCTTTAATCATTTCAACTGCTCGATTGAGCTGATTCAAATCTGGTCTTTGCCTTGAAATATACCATGTTTTCTTTTCAAAAAAATCAATGGGAAAATCATACGCCTCAGCCTGAACATCTTGAGGTATGGCAAGGGTTACTGCACCTGTATCTGCAGGAGAAGTCAGTACTCTCATTACTTCGGGAAGGGCAAATAAGATCTGTTCAGGTCGATTGATACGATCCCAATATTTTGAAATAGGTTTAAAACAATCATTAACCGAAATGTCTTGAGAATTTGACGATTCTAATTGTTGTAAAACAGGAGCGACGTTTCTTTTTGCAAAAATGTCTCCAGGAATTAACAATACCGGTAGTCGATTTATTGTTGCTCCAGCTGCGGCTGTTAGCATGTTGGTTGCACCGGGACCAATGGAGGTTGTACATATAAATGTACTCAATCTATTTTTCATTTTCGCATAAGCTGCAGCAGTATGAACCATGGATTGTTCATTTCGACATTGGTAGTATTTCAAATCGTTTTGCTGTTGAACGGCTTGACCCATTCCTGCAACATTACCATGACCTAAAATTCCAAAACAACCTGCGAAAAATTTATTTTGTTTACCATCACGCTCTACATACTGCTGATTTAGATATTTTATTACGGCTTGAGCAACTGTTAATCTTATTGATTTCATAATTGATGATTTTTTATTAGTCCATCATTTTAGATGCTTATTTCTTTATTATCATCGTAATTTCTTGATCACTATCAATCTCAGAAACTTTGACAGGTCTATTTTCTTTTATCGATTTAATAGCTGCCAGACCAATTAATAATGATTGTAGTCCATCATTCCCATTTACAGGCATATCTATTTCATCAATTAGCGATTTAATAAAATCAACGATTTCTTTTTTGTAAGCATCCATGTACCTTTCAATAAAAAAATGAAGTGGAAGTGCTCCATGACTCCCTTTGCTATCAAAAA
>JAYNHF010000024.1:13430-37204 GCA_038107695.1 Flavobacteriaceae bacterium
GACAAGAAATCTTGCCATATCAAAATCATGAATGGTCATGTCCAAAAACAACCCTCCCGACTTTGTAACATAACTAATGGGCGGAGCTTGTGGATCTCTACTGGTTATTTTTACCAAATGGGGCATCCCAACTGCTCCTTCGTTAACCATTTGTTTGACCTTCATAAATTCATTATCAAATCTTCGGTTAAAGCCAAGCATGAGCTTGATTCCTTTTTTATTTACAAGTTTCAAAACCTCCAAAACGCGACTTAAATTTAAATCTAGAGGTTTTTCACAAAAGACGGCAATTCCAGCATGAGCTGCTATTTCTACATAATCAGCGTGGGTATCAGTTGGAGAACAAATGACAACCGCATCAATTGATATTTCTTGAATCATTTTATCAAAGGAGGTGAATAGATTACCAACCCCTTTTTGAGATGCAAACTGAAGAGATTCTGGGTGAACGTCCATAGCCGCAACTACATCAACTTCATTCATTTGCAAGAGGTTTTCTAGGTGTATTTTTCCTATTCTACCTAAACCTGCAATAGCCAGTTTATTTTTTTTCATTTTATTATAATCCTAAGGTTTTAATATATTCACGATTAGATAGTGCACATTTTTTCGGATGTCCCATACCTGGTAAAATATCCTGTTCCACCACTATCCAGTCATCATATCCAATTTCGTTTAAAAGTTCAATTACGGTTTGAAAATTCACATTTCCTTTTCCAAGTTCGCAGAAAACTCCTTTTTTGATAGCATCAAAATAATCACCATTGGAATCTTTGGAGTCTTGGGCTGCTTTTGGATTAAAATCCTTGAAATGAACATGCCATATACGATTGGCATATTGCTTGATCACATTTTCAGGGATACCTCCACCAAAAGCGTAATGTCCAGTATCCAAGCACAATCCTAAAAGATCTGGATTGGTATGATTCATCAAACGGTCTATTTCTTCTGGAGTTTCGATAAATCCTGCACAATGATGATGAAAAACAGTTTTTATTCCATAATTCAGTTTTACTGCCTCTGCAATTTTTTCAGCGCCAGTGGCAAAAACATTCCACTGTTCATCATTCAATATCATTTCAGATGTAACTCTTCCAGCATTTTTTGTTCTTTGCGGGTTGGTTCCATTATCATCTGCCAACACAATCAATGTATTTTCAAAACCAGCTTCATACATCAGCTTAGCTACTTTGAGTGCTGCTGAAACACCATTTTGATGCTCATTTATATTTCTCAGATCAACTGGAACAAAAGCACCCAGTAGTGCTAGATTTCTTTTTTTGATTTCATTATGCAGTTGTTGAGGATCAGTGGGCATGAAACCCCAATCGCCCAGTTCTGTACCCAAATAACCTGTGGCTTTAATTTCATCCAAGACTTGTTCAAATCCTATTTCTTCAGATTTGTTTTCCAAGTCAAATTCTAGGGCTCCCCATGAACAAGGTGCGTTTGCTATTTTTATCATTTTAAATGCATTAAAACTTTCGGGACCAAATGTTTGGCCATCGTTCAATTATCACTTTGGTTTGGGTAAAGAATTCAATTGCATGCTTTCCCTGACCGTGAAGATCTCCAAAAAAACTATCTTTCCAACCACTGAAAGGGAATTGTGCCATCGGTGCGGCCACCCCAATATTAATTCCAATATTACCTGCATCAGCCTCATTTCTGAATTTTCTAGCACTTGCGCCATTACTTGTAAATAAACAGGCCATATTTCCATAGTTCCCAGAATTTACAAATGCAATTGCTTCATCAATGGTCTTCATCGAAATAAGACTCATCACAGGACCGAAAATTTCTGTTTTAATTAATTTTTTGTCTAAACTAACATTTTCTAAAATTGTAGGAGAAAGGAAGTTTCCCTTATCATAGCCAGAAACCTTGGTATTTCTTCCATCAAGCAATGCATTCGCTCCTTCAGATATTCCTAACTCAATCAGGTCAGTAATTCTAGCTTTACTTTCTGCTGTAATCACAGGTCCCATACTTACTCCTTCATCCCAACCATAGCCTACTGTTCTAGATTTTGCAACTTCATATAAAGCCTCTTTTATCTCTCTTTTATGATCATCTACTGTGACAATAGTTGAAGCTGCAAGACACCGCTGGCCAGCACAGCCATAAACCGAATCTACAATAATTTTTGTTGACATCTCAATGTCAGCATCAGGCAAAACAATGACTGGGTTTTTTGCACCCCCTTGAGCCTGTACTCTTTTTCCATTTGCTGTTCCCTTTGAGTAAATGTATCTGGCCACTGGTGTACTTCCAACAAAACTAATGGCCTTAACTGTGGGATGTTCTAGGATAGCATCAACAGTTTCTTTCCCTCCATGAACCATACTAATCAGACCTTTAGGAACATCTAATTGATCAATAAGATCAAAAATCTTCATCATCGTCAATGGTACTTTTTCAGAGGGTTTAACGATAAATGCATTTCCCGTAGCGATGGCATAAGGTAAAAACCAAAATACAATCATACTAGGAAAGTTGAAGGGAGTAATACAGGCCGTGACGCCAAGGGGCTGCCTGATCATCATTTCGTCTATTCCTGTTGCAATATCCTCAATCACATCACCAGCCATCAATATCGGAGTTCCACAAGCGACTTCAATATTTTCAATAGCTCTTTGAATTTCGCCAAAAGATTCGTCCCTTGTTTTTCCTGATTCGTCTGTAATTGTTTTTGCAATCTCTTCCCTATGGGTTTCAAATAGCGATTTTAGCTTGTATAAAACTTGAACCCTTTTCATTACGGGTATCTTGCTCCACTCCTTTTGTGCTTTCAAAGCAGATTCACAAGCCGTGGCAACATCAATTGCGGCAGCACTTCCATAGGGGACTTTTGCCAACACATCTTGACTGGCAGGATTGACAACATCAATGGTCTCAGTTGAACTACTCTTTACCCATTTACTGTTGATATAGTTTTTTAATATATTCATTGATAATTTTTTCTTTTTTTAATAATTTATAATGGGACTTATTTTAACAATCCAAATAGGATCGTAGGTAATTGTATAAACATAAAACCCTCAAACTTCATCTAAAATTTTTGATCAAAATTTTCAAAATTTGTTTTAAAAAATAAAATTTCATCTATCAAATAGCTCTTACAAATTATGCATGCACCTTAATGTTAAACGGTATTTGATTGCGCAAGGTCATCAACTAAAATCCCCCTCTTTCATTGATAAATGACATCGATTCCTCTAAATAGGGCATAAAATTTGCGCAGCCTTTTTTTGTAACAACTTGTGCCCCACTTGCATTTCCCATCCTACACGATTTATATAAATCCCATCCTTGAAGCATTCCGTATAAAAATCCACTTGCAAAAGCGTCTCCGGCTCCTAAAACATTTAATATTTCAACTGGAAAACCAGGAACGTCTTTTTTTGATCCATCAGGGTAATGAATACTGGCTCCCAATGAACCTCTTTTGACAATGAGTGTTTCGATTCCCAAATCAAGTAATTGTTTGATTGAGGAATCAATATCACCTTTAATTTCTGGAGCAGATATTTGCTGATCCTTTATCGTGACCTGAGAAGAACTAATCATGGTTGCCGCCAGTATCTCTTCTTCTGTTCCAATGGCAATTTTCACTTTGGGTAATAGAGCTCTTATGGTCAATCCAAAGGCACGATAATCGTGCCATTGATCTGCTCTGAAGTCGAGGTCTAACACCACATCGGTATTGCTTTTGTTGGCTACCTCTGCGGCGAAAAATGTCGAGCTTCTAGTAGGTTCAATGTTAAGTGCGGTACCATTTAACAGGACTATTTTGTAGGAATCTATTTCTGACTTTATGACATCATCAATAGTGATTTGGCTGTCTGCTGCGTTGTCCCTGTAATAGACCAAAGGGAATTTATCTGGTGGTTCGATACCCAAAACTACAGCACTACTCCTGCTTCCATCAATAATAGGGATGTTTTTAGTGTTTACGCCTTCCTTTCTCAAGAAATTTAAAATGAATTCTCCAACTTTATCATTACCAACACCTGTAAGCAAACTCGCATTCACTCCCAGTCGTGCACATCCCACAGAAATATTGAGCGGTGATCCACCTACAAAGGCATCAAAACCATTTATATCATTAAAATCCGCCCCAATATCCTGAGAATATAAATCTATTGAAGATCTTCCAACAGTTAAAACATCATATTTTTTTTCAGTCATAAATTATTCATATCAGAGGTTACTAAGGGCAATCTCTTATCCTTATAGGTCCAAGAGTCATAAATCCACTCGTGATCAGGATCAGTTGTATTTGCCAAACATTGATCAGTTCCAGCCAAAAAATTTAAATAATAACAATGAAAGCCGTGTTCTGCCACAACTGGGTGAAATCCTTTGGGTATTTGGACCACATCATTGTGTCTTGCCCTAATAATTTCATCTAGTGATTTATCTTTTGTATAGACCTGTTGGATGGCATAAGCTTCAGGTTTTTGAAATTTATAAAAATAAGTTTCTTCTTGAATGGGTTCCAAAACATTCCCTTTACTGTCTAGTATTCGTTCATCATGCTTATGAGCGGGAAAAGAGCTCCAATTTCCCGAGGGTGTATAGACTTCTCTAACCACAATTTTATCACAACCAAAACCTGGTGGAACTAAATCATTAAATTGTCTGGTGGCATTATCTCCACCAAAAATCACAACTTGAGTTTTTTCTGGCGTTACAAATTTTGCGGGAAATTCTTCTGTTGATTTACACCATCCATAGGCAATATCCAAAACCTCACTAGTTGCTGTTAATTTGAATTCTGAATTAGGAGGCAAATAAAGTGTATGAGCAATTCCACTGAAAACATTTTTCCTTCCATTGATGGTCTCCCACTCTCCTCTATTACTTGTGATTTTATAATTTCCACCAAGCAGAACAATAACCATTTCGTTTTCGCCAGTATTGTGATTCCAAAATGAATCGTATTTCATTTGTCTTGCTTCAAAACTCAAATATTCCCATTGGGCTGATTCGGGAGTTATGCTCTGGTAAATTTCTGAGGCCAAATTGGATTTTTTAAGTAAAGGTGAATAGGATCTCATTTTAAAATTTCTAGTTAAATTGAATTGCTTTTCCTGTTGCCTTCAGAAGATCAAATTTCTCTATCATAAAATCCTCATAGGCATCCATGTATTTTTTTCCTGGAATGATTGGGTCAAATTGATCGGGATTTTTTGTAAAAAACTCCCTGTGAATTCTTGCCCAAAGAATTCTGGTGTCAGTGGCAATATTTATTTTACATATTCCAAAGGAAATAGATTTTATGATCTCTTCAGGAGCTACACCTGCAGCTGCTTGATCAAGTTGACCTCCGTAATTGTTAATTTTTTCAATTTCATCAATATTTACGCTAGAACCTCCGTGCAAAACAAGTGGAAACTCTGGAAGTAATTTTTGAATTTTTTGAAGAATATCAAACTGAATTCCCTGCCCTCCCGAAAATTTATAAGCACCATGACTCGTTCCAACTGCAACGGCAAGACTATTGCATTGTGTTTGATTTACAAACTGCAAGGCCTCTTCAGGATGAGTGTATTTGGCCATTTTTTCATCGACAGATATATCATCTTCAACACCGCTGAGAACTCCCAATTCAGCTTCGACAAAAATATTTTTAGCTTTTGCCTTTTCTACAACTGCTTTGGTTCTCCTAACATTTTGTTCAAAATCGTCATGAGAGGCATCAATCATGACCGAGTTGTATGATCCAGAATCTATTGCATCAAAAACATGGGACTCTACACCGTGGTCCAGGTGAATAGCATATTTGGCTTTGGGATAAATTTTCGAGGCTGCATCTATCATACCCAGAAGCATTCTTGGATGAGCATAATTTCTAGCCACTGGAGTCATTTGAACAATAAATGGAGCGTTAGCTCTTTCACCTGCACGAAAAAGCCCATGAATCTGTTCCATAGTAAAAACATTAACGGCAGCAATGGCATACTGAGAATAACACTTGTTAAACAAAGTATCGAGCGGGATCACCATTTATTTCGGAATAATTAATTTATACAACTAGTAAAAATAATAATTTAATTGTCCAAGGATGGATTATCCATTATTATTGAATGCAATCGTTTGCATGTTTTTATTTAAATGAAATCACTTATTGCTAATTTTTCTTGATGTACCTCTAACGACTAACTCAGTCCTAAAAACTTCCTTCCTAAACTCAGTACTTTCCTCTTTAATTTCTTGAATCAAAATTCGTGCTGATAACATACCCATACTGTAAACAGGCTGCCAAACAGAGGAAAGAGCTGGAGTGAAGTAAGAGGAATGCGGTTCATCGTCAAAACCAATTATTGAAATATCATCAGGAATTTTGAAATTTAGTTTTTTTGCGGTTCTCATTGCTGAAACAGCTAAACGATCGTTGACCGTGAAAATGGCATCAGGTATATTATCGGATTTCAAAAGAGCTTTAGTAGGAGCAATTCCATCTTTATGGTTAAACCCTTTGGCGTAAACGATCATATCTTTTTCAATGGGAAGTCCATTTTTTTTCAAAGCATCCAAATATCCGTTAAGTCTATGATTATTGGTCGAAAGATTTTGAAAACCGGTTAAATGTGCAATTTTCCGACATCCCGTTTTGATTAAATAATCAACGGCATCAAATGCACCAGTATAGTCATCCACTAGAACTTTATGCGCTTCTAAACCGACACAATCACGATCAAAAATCACCAAGGGAATTCCATTTTTTTGAAGTCTTCTAAAGTGGTCAAAATTTTTGGTCTCAGAAGATGGTGCGACCAAAACACCCGCCAATTGAATTTTGGCAAGCTTTTCAATTATTTGAGCTTCCTCCTCATAGGATTCATTTGAGATAAAAATCATTAAATTGAAATCCGTTGAAACCATTATATCCTGTATTCCAATAATGGTAGAGGAGAAAAAATGGCTCGTTATTTCGGGAACAATTATGGCTATTATTTTAGAGGATTGCCTCAACAAATCTAAAGCAATGGTATTGGGCTGGTAATTCCACTTTTTAGCCAAAGCTTTTACACGATCTTTTGTCTCTTGCCTGAGAGCAGAGTGATCCTGAAGCGCTCGAGAGACCGTTGAAGTCGAGATATTCAACTCCTGAGCTAAATCCTTTATTGTGACTCTATTTTTTCGCATACATAATTAAAGATAAACCATCTCGTTGTAGACATAATACTGATAAATAAATTGCCCAGCTTAGATTCCCCATATCTCTATTATTATTCCCAAATATAGCCAATCCATATTTTTAAGAAATGATATTGTAATCTCTTTCAAACTTTTCTTTGCAAAGGTTTGCACAAATGATAAACACATCCACCCTTAATTTTTAAAAAAAAATACTTAATTGTGGTTTATAAACTCATAATGATGATAAAGAATTTTTTTAAGTCTATACCCGTGATTTTGTTTCTAATTGTTTACACATCTGGTTTTTCTCAGAAAAAAAACAAGCCATTTATTCACTCTCACAACGATTATTATCAAGCCATCCCTTTTTGGCAAGCATTCTCCTGTGGTTTGAATTCAATCGAGATTGATGTTTTTTTGAAAAACGACACACTATTTGTTACCCACTCTGAATCTGAAATCGTCAGTGATCGTGATATTGAAAATTTATATTTGATACCGCTTCAAAATGCGTTGGAGTTAGGTTATGGAAATGACTTACAATTACAGCTTTTGATCGATATAAAATCTAACGCTGAAAGTACTCTCAAAAAACTTGTTGAAACACTAAAAGATTATCCGAAAATAATTGAGAATTCCAAAATAGACCTTGTCATATCAGGAAACAGGCCTAATCCCAAACAGTACTTGAACTATCCTCCTTTTATCAATTTTGATTATCAAAGTCTAGATCCTATTGAAGATCCTAATATTTGGAATAAAATATCAATGATAAGTTTGAGCTTTAAAAAAATATCCAAATGGAATGGAAAAGGACGTTTAATTGATTTAGATTACAATAAAATCAAATCAATTATCGACAAAGCTCATTCCTATGACAAACCCTTCAGGTTTTGGGCAACTCCAGATTCCAAAACAGCTTGGAATGTTTTCACCAATATGGGCGTTGACTTTATAAATACAGATCAACCTTGTAAGGCTTCAAATTATATTAGCAATCTCAATCAGCGTACTTTCAGAATAGAGAAAAAAACTACTGTATATCAACCTACATTTGAGCACGACCAAAAAAAAGTAATGGTTGATAATATTATTTTAATGATTGGTGATGGAAACGGGTTGTCACAAATATCAGCAGCGAACCATATCAATGGAGGAGAATTAACGTTGACCCAACTAAAAAGCATCGGCCTGATCAAAACCCAATCCGCAGATGATTATACTACAGACTCAGCTGCTGCAGCTTCAGCAATTGCTACAGGTAAAAAAACAAAGAATAGAGTCATTGGATTGGATGCTTGTTACAAACCTATAAAAAACATCACGGAAATATTATCTGAAAACGGTTTTGTTACGGGATGTATTACAACCGATGAAATCACTGGTGCCACTCCAGCCTCTTTCTACGCACATCGAAAAGATAGATCAGAAAAAAAAGGAATGGTGGATGATCTTCTTAATAGTCAACTCTCACTATTCGTTGGGGGCGGTGCCAAAAGCTTTAAAAAAGGGAAGCTTCAAAAAAAATTTCATTTGTATGACGACCTATATAGGTTGGGAAAAAGTAAAATTGATAGGGTGGGTCATTTTATTTCTGAGAAAAACGTGCTCAGTGTGGACTACAGGGGAGATGTGCTTTCGACTGCTACATCACAGGGTATTCGATTCTTGGATAGTAAACAACAGCCATTTTTTTTGATGGTCGAAGGAGCTCAAATTGATTGGTATGGGCACACCAATGAATTTCCAAAAGTAATGAAAGAGTTAATTGATTTTGACAAAGCAATTACCGAGGCAATAAAATTTGCTGATCAAAACAAAAATACTTTGGTAATAATTACAGCTGATCACGAAACTTCTGGCCTAAGCATCTTATCTGGAAAATTAGATGACAAGACAGTAGAAGGATCTTTTTCAACTCATGAGCATACAGGTGGTATGGTTCCTGTTTTTGCCTATGGACCTCACTCTCAAAATTTTCAGGGTGTTTATCACAATAATGATTTGTTTCATAAGATTACAAGTCTCTTACTAAAAAAATAATTTTTAATCGAGTTTAGATATTTATTCTAAAATAATTTTGAAATACTGCTTTTTTTTCGGTTTGATTTTACTCACTAATTTTCTTTGCGCCCAATCTATTGGGTTCGAAGCAAGATCTAATGGCAATTCCTATTTGTCTCTATTTTACAAGGGATTTGAGTCAAGGCATCGAACCCGATGGGACGAAAATAGATTTACCTATCGGTTAAATATTTCTGTGAATCAAAGGGTGGTAGTGAGCGTACCTATTCATCATAAGATTGAAGAAAATGAAACTACACTTGAGCCAAGACTCATTTACAACTTTAAAAAATATAAGCTCTGGATTCAAAAAGAGTTTTGGTTCAATGAACCTATGAATACAGCTTTCGCCATAGATTACAAGAAAAAAAACATTACCTACAGGTTGGGTTGGGACACTTCGAACACATTTAGATCTAGATTGAAATATAAATTTAACTTATAATATCCCACTTTATAAATTTTGAATATTAAAGCCTAAAAAATTTATAACATCATGAATCTTATTCATCTAAGAATAAAACATGTGGAGGAATAATCTGTTTGGTAACCCCTGGACCTTTATAAAAAGCATCTAACCAAGCTCCTCCTTGTTGATTATGGTAATCCAAAGTAATTTTATGAAAACCTGGCTCAAGCGTTATTTTTCCCTTTCTCTCTATTGCTCCATGTCCTCCATCGTTATCTACTACTAACACATCATTTATATACAAACGACTTCCATCATCGGAAAGTAGGTAAAAATAGTATTCTCCACTTAGTTCTATTTTAATGGATGAAGTAAACCGGATTCCAAATTGATATTTGACTTTATTAATATCATCGATCCTGAATTCATATTTTTTTCCAGACTTCACAGGTTTCATTTGCTCAAAATTGGGTAAAAAATCTAAATCTTTTTTGCTCTCGTAGTAGTTGTATCTGACACCATTTTTTGATGATTTTTTAACCATTCTGTAGTAGGCAGTAGAGACTTTACTCTCCTGATTATCTCCTTTAAAAGCTTTTGCCATCACAACGGTACTCTCTGCAAGAGAAAATTTCCCCTTGTATAATTTAGAATTTACATCAGGTATTGAACCATCCGTAGTATATCGGATCATTGATTCCCCAAGAGTTTCCATTTCAACTTCGGCATCCTTATCTATGTACAAACCTCCAGCAACATCGTATAAATTTGCTTTGGGAAAAATAGTTGGAGGAGGAATCTTTGTTATTTGATTTTTACCCTCTGAATCTGGAACTCCTTTGAAAGCTGAAACAACAGGTCTTCCAATCCATGCTTGAGGTTGAATTAATCCCAAAAGAAGGGCAGCCGTTGCAGCATTATCATAGGTGTAAACCTGTTTTTTAATTAAATGATTTTCTTTGATTCCTTTTCCATAAACAATAAAAGGAATTTCAATTTCATCCTCTGTCTCGCCCCCATGACCATAACCAATTCCCCCGTGATCAGCAGAAATAATGAAAGTAGTATTGTCAAAAATTCCAGCTTTTTTAGTGGATTCAATGATTTGTCCTATTTGTTGATCAACATATTCAACAGCATCATAAAAATGATTGGTCTTGTGTCCTAAACTATGTCCCACATGATCCACTTCATCCAAATGAATAAACAAGAAATTAGGTTTCTTTTCTGTGATATAATTGATCGCACTTTTAAGAGTTAAATCATCATTTTTTTTAGTGATATCATAATCTAGCGTACTTCTCTCAATCAAACGTCCAAATCCACTCCAAGCATACACGGCGCCCATTTCTATTTCTGGTCTTTGTTCACGAGCAACACTAAAAATGGTAGGAAAAATGTCTTCTGTACCCATAATAACTGGGGGTAACGTATGATCATCTCTTTCCCAACCGTTAGATGTAACACCGTGTTGTTCAGGCCCAGACCCGGATACCATTGAAGCCCAATTGGTACTACTAGAGGTCGGTAAAACCCCTCTTGCATTTAAAGTATATGAACCATTGGCCATCAAGTCATCCAAAACAGGAGTATTGGCATTTATTATCCCATCCGGACTCATTGCATCCACCCCAATGATTATAAGGTGTTCTACTTTGAATTGGTTTGGATTTTTATTTTTCTCACAGGCTAAAACCAAAACGATAACCAATAAAAAAATGAAAATGAAGCCTGTAGATATATTTTTTTTTGCAATCATATTTTACATCTAACAACTATTTAGAGAAATAAATCAAATAAAGATTCGAAACTAAAAAACAAAAGCAGGTAAACTACCTGCTTTTGTCAAAATGTAAATTTAAACTATTGATTAATATCCTTGATTTTGAGTTAAGAAACCATCAATACCTGATGCAGCATCAACTGCACTTTGAGGAATAGGAAATAGTCTATTGCTAACTTTAGAATCGGACTTCTCTGTCCAAGAATCTTCATACTTACCAAAGCGAATTTGATCAGTACGTCTGAATCCTTCCCAGTACAATTCGAAACCACGCTCGCGATACATTGACTCTTCATTTAAGGAAGCCAATGGAGCAGGAGTTTGAGCGGGTCGAGCAGTTCTAGAAGCTCTAACAGTGTTAACATCAGAAAGGGCCCCAGCACTATCTCCACTTCTTAATTTGGCCTCAGCACGCATTAAATAGATTTCAGCCAATCGCATCAAAACCAAATCGACACTGCTGTAATTATTTCCATTGGGAGAAGTTCTACTGAACTGGTACTTAGCAACTCTGTATCCAGTATTGTGGTATGATCCCTCATTGGTAAAGTCAACCAATTCTGTGTGATTAACGTAACCAACGTCTCTGTCAGGTCCGTTTCCTTTTCTTTGTTTGACAGGCATTATTTTAACACCTGTTTCACAGGTTTCAAATTTACCATCACTTCCCTTTCTTGGACCCCACAAGACTCCACGAATGATTCCACGATCGATTTCAAATTCAGTGGGCTCTACACAGAAGTAGCTGTTTTCTGTTTCAGATTCCAATAGATTGGAACGACCTTCGAAATCAGCCATAACATCTGCAGGAATATTGGTGTTTTTTTGATAAAACCTGGCATCAGCATCCGCTGGATCAACATTACCGTATGCATCTACCCATGTTTGATAGAAATCAGAGGTAATGGCGGGTCCATCTGTTCCATCAGCACTGGGGAACTCAGGTCTGGGAAACCATGATCCAGCAAGTGACCAATAAGCCCATCTAGAATGTTCTCTCTTGAGAACTCCTCTCTGATCAAGAGCAAAAATTAATTCAGGATTGCTGTTGTTTTCATCATTAAAAAGTTCAAAATACTCAGGGGATAGAGAAAATTTGTTTGAATTAATGATGTTGCTGGTGTACTCTGTTACTTTCGCCATATCTTCAGACGTAAAACTTGGTGTTCCATAAGGATCACGATAAACAGCAGCATTCAAATGTAATCTTGCTAAAAATCCCCAAACCGCAGCTTGTGAAATTCTACCAGGAGATTTGTTGGTATTGATTAGATCAACTACAGAAGAAAAGTCATTTTCAATATTATCAATTGCATCTTGTCCTCTTAAGACAGTTGATAAGTCTCCTGAAGATTCTTTTTTCAACACCAATCCCCAACCGTCTAACATCAACATGTTAAGGTACCCTCTAAGAGCAATCATTTCATACAACGCTCCACTTGCTTCTGAATTACCTTCATCAGCCAAGGGTGTAAGAACTTCTATTGCCGATAAAGTTCTAGATAAATTAGTGGTTATTCTATTCCAACCAGCACTGACCAAACTATTGGATGGTGTGATGGTATGTTGGTGAGTTGCCATGAACTTACCTCCATCGTACCAGTCAGTTCCTCCTCTATATGGAAGAATCGCTTCATCAGAGGCAATTAATTGTAAACCATAATAGTTAGTGTGCCTCCAAGTCCATGAGATGTATCCATAGGCGGGCGCTAAAGCGCCTGAAATTGTTTCAGCTTGCTCTCCGAATGCGGCTTCATCAAGTCTTTCCTCCTCTAAGTCGGTGCAATTAAACACTAACAAAAAGCTCAGAGCGAAGGTTAAAAATTTTATTTTATTTTTCATTGTAGTAGTTTTTAAATTAGAATGAAGCATTTAATCCAAACAAAATTGTTCTTGGCATTGGATAAGTAAATCGATCTATTCCAAAGGTCTGAATTCCACCAATATCGCTTCCAGTATTTACCTCTGGATCAAAACCAGAGTAATCAGTTATTACAAATAGGTTCTGACCGGTCAGAGATAATCTTATGTTTTGAACAAAATCTCCTAAACCAATCATCTGAGGGTCTAATGAATATCCGAGAGTAGCATTATTCAAACGCAAATAACTTCCGTCCTCCAAATACCTTGTGGAGACCTCATTTGCGTTACTATTACTTTCATTTGGATAAAGCGTAGCGAAGTCGGTAGTATTTAGGTTTCTTCCCAATTGACTTGTGCTGAACAATGACATCTTAGTATGATTGAATATTTTATTTCCAGATACCCCATTAAAATTCAAACCTAGATCAAATTTCTTGTAGTTCAAATTAAAATAGAAAGCATAAATCATATCGGGTAATGCAGTCCCAAATGCAGCCCTGTCATTATCAAGTGATTCTCCATCGGCTACCACATCTCTGTATTGACTCAGTCCATCACTACCAATCCCAATAAAATCCTTCATGTAGAAGGTTCCGATAGGCTCACCATTCATATATCCGTTAATGGTTGCACCCGTTTGACCTGCCCCAGTGGCGGCTCCAGTAGTCAAAATTTGAAATGGTGAATTGGCAACCTCATTTTTAATAGAAGAAATATTACCTCCGATATCATAAGTAAGATCATTCCCCATGCTACCGTTATAGTTTAAAGCTATCTCGATCCCAGAGTTTTTGATTTCCATATTCTCGATGTTGGTCCAGTTGGATTCGGTAGGCTGTATCGGGTCTATTTTGGTTGCAAATAACACAACATCAGTCGCTACTTTGTTAAAATAATCGATGGTCCCTGATAATTTACTATCAAATGCAGCAAAATCAACTCCGATATTAAATTGAGTAGAAACCTCCCATTTCAGATTGGGATTTGGTGTCCGAACAGGCACAGTTCCAAATGGGTAATCATCAATAGAGGATTCCGTTCCATCAAGTGGATACGTATCGTTCTCTCCTTTTGTATCTTGGTAACTTGCCAAGCTTACCTTACTAGGAATACCATCCTGGTTTCCAGTTTGACCCCAACTGGCTCTAAGTTTTAAATTAGAAAAAGTTTCATTGTCAGACATGAAATCTTCACTAGTGACATTCCAACCTAGTGCAACAGAAGGAAAGTAACCATATTTGTTATTGGCACCAAACTTTGATGAACCATCTGCTCTAAGCGTTGCAGTTAAGAGATATTTGTTAGCAAACCCGTAGTTTACCCTACCAAAATAAGATTGTTGTTCATTTATATAAGCACTACCATTAAGTGAAGTTGGGAGTACATCTGAACTGATCTGGTCTTGATATCGAGGTTCAACACCATTATTTGCAAAACCTTCGGATTCATATATCTTATGACTGTAGGTTGCTTCTTGATATGAGTGACCTAATAAAACTACAACATTATGATCGCCTTGTTCATGGTTATAAGTCAATGTGTTTTCAATCAAATTATTACTATTCAAAGTGTATCTATTGTATAACGAACCATCTTCATTACCCTCAAGTTGATTGTAGGGCTCATAAAATCGGTCTTGGTTGGTCGACGAGTAATCAACACCTACATTAAGTTTGTAGGTCAAGCCATCCATAATTTCTAAAGAGGGTGCAAAATTTGCCAATATCCTGTTATTCACAGTTTCATTGGTATATATCATGTTGCGAGTGATTGGATTTAATCGTTCCAATAGTACAGTTGGCTCGCCATTAGTATAGACAGGAATGGTTGGGTTTAATTGCAACATATCAACAACTGAGGCTCCGATATCGGGTCTGTTGTTTACATTTCTTGTTGCCGTCAAATTCATGTCGATGTTTAAACGTCCATCCCATGCTTTTTGATTGATGTTTAATCTCCCAGAATATCTTTTCAAATCACTATTGTTAAAAATACCCGACTGATCATCAACCCCTATTGAGGTGTAGTAAGAAAATTTTTCATTGACGTTTCCACTCATGGAGAAATTAACATTTTTAGAAATCCCTGTTCTCATTACTTCATCTTGCCAGTTTGTATTAGCTCCACCGTCAAAAAGAGTTCCTCCAACAGATGGGACTTTACTCCTAAATTCTGCAGCACTAAAAACATCAACACTGTTAGAAATATTGGACATTGCTGTCGATACAGAAAGATTCATTTCCGTTTTCCCCATTGTTCCTTTTTTGGTAGTAATTACAATTACACCATTAGCAGCTCTTGCTCCATAGATTGCAGCAGATGAGGCATCTTTTAAAACATCAATTGACGCGATGTCTTGAGGGTTTATAAAGTTTAATGGATTGGTTACTCCAAAAGAACTGTTATCTATGATAAATCCATCCACAACAAAAAGAGGAGTTGTACCAGACCTCAAACTCCCAATACCTCTAATGATAATATTTTGAGCTGCACCAGGCTCTCCACTGGTCGCAGTAACATTAACCCCAGAAATTTTACCTTGAAGAAGTTGACCTGGATTGGCTACAACCCCACGATTAAAATCTTCACTCTTGATAGAAGTGATGGCACCAGTCACATCAGATTTCCTCTGAGTTCCATATCCAGTGACAACAACCTCATCGAGACTTTCAGCATCAGACTCGAGCTGAAAAGAAATACTGTTTTCACTCCCGACTGTGATTTCCTGATTTACAAAGCCTACAAAAGAAACTACCAAAACTGAATTTTCATTACTGACACTGATGGTATAGTTTCCATCAAAGTCGGTTTGAACTCCATTAGTAGTACCTTTTTCCACGATATTCGCTCCTGGGAGAGGAACTCCATCGGCATCGGTGATTTGACCGCTGATCGTTTTTTGAATAACGGATTGAATTTTTACATCTGTAGGATTTTCAACGTTTGCATATGTACTAAAAAAGGGTACAAATGCAATGAAAAGAGCCAAACAGATTCTGAAGCTTGAATTATCACATCCCTTCATTATAGGTGGGATATAAAATACTTTATTATTTCTCATTGTTTAGTGATTAGTTACAATCATAAAATTATGTTAATTCAACAACGATTAACGTACTTCTCCACTAAATTTTGTGCAAACGTTTGCATAACAATTATCACTGATGGCCTTTATTGTAGGTTCATAGTTTCAAAATCATTGAAATCTACCATACAAAAACATTTTAAATTTCAAAAAACTGATATTGTTGTTACATTGTATTGAAGATCAGTTCAATCAATTTAATATTTTCAAAAAAAACAATAGTGGGATTTGCACGGAATTTTTAAAAATGTTAAAAAATATAATTGACACCTTCAAGATTAGATTTTGAAAATACCTGAATCATATCTTGACATTAGACTAATAGCTTCAAAAATTGACCGTTGAAAAATATGCTAATATCATTCGCTATCAATTTCTAAATCATACGGTTATAATAAAAAAAAGAATATTACAGTACTTTCAAATGGAAAGTAAATAATATATTTTTACGGTTGAGGAAAAGGACTTGATAAAGTTTGCAAAAAAAAGAAGCCCTAAAAAACATTTAGTTTTCAGGACTTCTATGCGGAGAGACAGGGATTCGAACCCTGGCAACGGTTACCCGTTGACAGATTAGCAATCTGCTCCATTACCACTCTGGCACCTCTCCTATAACGGAAGTGCAAATGTAATTCTTAAGGATTAACAAAACAATAATTTCATCTAAATTTAAGAAACCTACTCAGGGTATTCTACCCTAAGGTGATAGATATTAATTAATTTCTTAATCAAAACTTTTTTAACTGTTTCAATCTCGGAAAGGGTAATATTACAGTCGTTAAATTGTTTTTCATCAATTTGTTTGTTAATGATATTATCTACAAATTGATGAATCTTATCTACAGTAGGTTCTCTCAAACTTTTAGAGGCAGCCTCAACGGCATCAGACATCATTAAGATGGCTGTCTCCTTTGAAAAAGGCTTGGGACCAGGATAACGAAAATCTTTTTCATCAACCTCCTCACCCAATTCTTGAGCTTTTTTATAAAAATAATAAACCCAAGAATCTCCGTGATGTGTCCTAATAAAATCAATGATACGATCTGGAAGTTTTGCCTTTTTTGCCATTTCAATCCCTTCGGTTACGTGATCAATGATAATCTTGGCACTTTGATCAGGAGGCATTTCCTCATGAGGTGAAACAGTACCCGTCTGATTTTCAGAGAAGTAGGTAGGAGCATTCATTTTACCAATATCGTGATACAACGCTCCTACCCTAACCAGTAAAGTATTGGCTCCAATCTCACCCGCGGCAGTTTCTGCGAGGTTGGCGACCTGAAGCGAATGATGAAAAGTTCCAGGTGCCCGATTAGACAATTCCTTCAATAGCTTTGAATTGGTATCGGAAAGTTCAAGAAGAGAAACGTCTGATACTAACTTAAACAGTCGTTCAAATAAATAAATCAAGGGCTGAGCAAATAAGGTCAGAAGACCATTGAGTAAAAATAATCCAATGATAAGAAAATCTATTTCAGAGATACTACCCTCGTGAATGATTGTAAATGCAATATATCCCACTAGATAGACCAATACAATTCTGCCCACTGTTATGAAAAGATTAGCACGGTTTTGTAATTGTGTTGTGGATAAAATAGTTACAATGCCTACCATCATTTGAAGGAAGACAAATTCAAAACTATTGGGGACAATAAAGCCCAAATTGAGAATGGTGATTACGTGGGTAAAAAGTCCTAGCCTTGGATCAAAAAATGTTTTTAAGGTCAGAGGTAGGATACATATGGGAACTGCGTATAAAAATTTTACATCAAAATTTATAACAATTGTGGTAAGAGAGATCATGCCCACCATATTGAGAAATATAAATGTAATTCCCCTATTGTCCTCAAAAATAGAAGGACGGTAATTATTGATAAATAAAATCAAGGACATAAAGGTCAGCACCACCAATATGGTATATCCAAAGATGATCCAGTAATAACTGAGTTCATTCCACAACTGAGAGGCATACTCTTCTTTTAAAGATCGGAGAAGTTGGAATTTTTCACCTTCAACCACCTCGCCTTGCGAAATAATGATTGTGTTCTCCTGAATCAAATCACGATATAAAGATATATTACTCAAAGCCTCATTTAAAGCATTGGTTGTAAACTTCTCATCTAATAAAATATTGGGCTGGATAATTTCAAAAAAGAGATTGTAATATTGATTAATGAAGTCTTTAAATTCTGATTTCTGAGTAAGTTCTCCGACTTTCTGCTTTAAATTCTCTATTCTGATAAATTGAACCTTGTCCACTGTGGACTCACTATTCCCTTTAATTAAATACACGCTTTCTCCCCCTCGATGTTCAAATCCTAGAGGTAAAACACCCGAAATATAAATTTGATCCAAAAGTATTAAACCAAATTCATACAACTCATCGAAAGATTTACTTGAGGCAGGTAGGTTGAAAAAGTTAGGGAATTGGGAAGCGTATGACTCTCTTACTTGTTCATAAACTAAATCTGTTGTTCTGTAATAAGGAAATTGAGAGTTTAGAATGGCTTCCTTCTCCAACTCTAATTCATGTTCAGACTTTAGTACCGAAAAATCAAAGGGAGCATATAAATTAGGATACTGCCATGGTTTACCTTTCTGAAATTCATATTTGAAAGTGGCCCCTTTTGGAAATAAATAAACAATTAGAAAACTGCAACTCACCATTAAAATGACTTTGTAAATCAAATTTTGATGGGTAAGTATAAAGCGCCAAAAATTTTTCAAATCTTGTGATATCGGATTTCAAATTTAATGAAATATGATGCTTTATCTATTAATTTAAAAATGTATTTAGAAGCATATGCCAGCATTTTGATTATTTTTGCTAGGATTAAATACCATTTCTTGGCAACGAACAATACTTTTGTAAAATAACCAATTTGGAATACGGTATCTGCCATTTGGGAATGATTCCCATGAGAAAAGAAAATAATCACAGAAGTGAAATGGTCTCCCAACTTCTCTATGGAGACTGCTATAAAATCATTGAAAAAAGAAAAAACTGGGATAAGATTCGCCTAGATTGGGATGGATACGAAGGTTGGATTGATCACAATCAAGTTTTTAAGATTTCTAAGGAAGATTTTGAAAAAATAAGAAATAAAGAAATTAAGGTGTCCACCGATCTGGTAAACTACATCACCACCAAAGATAATTTTTTATTCCCTATCCTTATCGGGAGTGATCTCAGAGCTTTGGATGTTCTCGAACATCAATTCGAAGGGGAGTTTCAACATCCCAAAAAGTTAAAAAAAGCTTTGACTTCAACAGCCTATCTATTTCTCAACGCACCCTATTTGTGGGGAGGAAGAACGCTTTTAGGTATTGACTGCTCGGGTTTTACTCAAATGGTCTACAAAATCATTGGTATTAAACTTCATCGGGATGCTCATCAACAGGCGCTTCAGGGACAAACACTAAGCTTTATCGAAGAGAGTGAAGCAGGAGATTTGGCTTTTTTTGATGATGCCGAAGGTAACATCAAACACGTTGGCCTACTTTTAGAAAACCATCATATCATTCATGCTTCTGGAACCGTACGAATTGATCGCATTGATCAGTCTGGGATTTTTAACTCACAAACCCAAAACCACACCCACAAACTGCGTTTCATTAAGAAAATGATATAAAAAAAACCTCCTATTGGAGGTTTTTTCATATTAGAAATAAAACACAGATTCTACTCAAGTAATGCTTTCATTTCTTTGTAGCCATCAGTGTCACCTAAAGTACCGTAAATATTCATTAAAGTTTTGATAGCATCTACCTCATTGTCTCCTATTCGGATAAGAGATTTAAGAATAGGAATACATTCTTTGTATAAATCTTCCCTTTCGGATTTGAGGCTTTCGTACTTGGCATTGTCAGCTGTTGAAGTTCCCAAGCTATTCATTTGTTCAACAATATTTTGTTCTCCTTCAAGGATAAGTGCTACCAAATTCAAATATGCATTTTTGTAATTGGGATCAATTTCAATGGCTTTTTCATAGTAGCTCCTCGCCTTTTCTTTTTCTCCCAAATCAGAAGTAACAACTGCAAGATTATACAATAGATTTGCATTTTCAGGATCTTGAGCAATCGCCTCATTCATCAATGATTGAAACTTTTCTTTCTCATCCAATTGAATATAAATGTTGGCTTCCGTTAAAATGAGATTAAGATCGTCAGGATTAGACAACCTCGCTTCTTTTACTGCAGCCATTGCTTTTTCATTGTCTCCTAACTGGGAGTGAATAAGTGCAATATTTTTTACGATTTCAGGAAATCTTGAGTCCGTTTTTTCCTCTCTAAAGTTTTCGTAAGATTTCGATTTTTTGTAAAGGTCATATTGTGATTTATTGACCTGTGTTTCTTCTCCCGAATCTTTTTCGGTTACAAAATATTTGGTTTCGATTCCAGTATATTTCATTTCTTTCAACTGGATGTAATAATCCAATGCTACTTCATACATTTCAGCATTGACTGCACTTGATGCAGAGAAGTATAAGTAATCCGCATTATCTGTTGGATTAATTATATAAGCCAGATAAAGCTTTTCGGTTGAAGCTTTAAAATTACCACTACTGTTGTCATCAATAGCACTATTGACAATATCAGAAGACAGGAGTGTTAACTGCTGATCGACCTCATCTTTTAAAGAGGAAACATCTTTCAGAGAAGAAAATAAATCATAAGCTGCTTGAAACTCTTTATTGTTTTGGGCAATCTTTCCTTTTAAAAATTCATATGATGGTTTTACCTTCTGATCAGCATTTTCTAGTAAAACTTCAAATTCGGTGAGAATCTGTGCAGCCCCAGCAATATCTCCAGCATCATAAAGTTTTTGTGCTTTTCGTAGTTCTCTCTTTTGGGAAAAAGAAAAATTAAAAAAAAGTAAAAGTGTGAATAGTGTAATCCGTTTCATTGTTATTAATTCAATTAAGTTGTAAAATGAGATTGTATTTTTTAAAAATGTAATAATAGTTTTTACTCAACAATAGTACCACCCTCTACATCAATATCGGAAATATCCTCTACCTCATCATCATCTTTCATCACTTTAGCCACCGCCGCAATAGAATCGTCTTCTCTGAGATTAATTAGCTTTACTCCCTGAGTAGCACGTCCCATAACTCTTAAATCTGAAACTGCCATTCTAATGGCAACTCCTGATTTGTTAATGATCATCAAATCATCTTGATCGGTTACGCTTTTTAGGGTAACAAGAGAACCTGTTTTGTCAGTAATAGAAATGGTTTTCACCCCTTTACCTCCCCTGTTAGTGATTCTGTAGTCTTCCAAATCGGAACGTTTCCCATAGCCGTTTTCGGATACGACCAGTATATTGGTATCCATGTCATTGACAGAAACCATACCTACCACTTCATCTTTTTCATCAGCTAATGTTATTCCCCTTACACCAGAAGCTCCTCTTCCCATGGGTCGAGTTTTGCTTTCTTCAAACCTTATTGCCTTACCAGACCTGACAGCCAAAAGAATCTGACTGTTACCATTGGTCAACTTGGCTTCGAGTAATTCATCACTCTCCTTAATGGTGATGGCATTGATTCCATTGGCTCGAGGACGTGAATACTGCTCCAAGCTTGTTTTTTTAACTTGTCCTTTCTTGGTCGCCATAATTACATAATGGTTGTTGATGTAATCCTCGTCTTTTAAGTCTTGCGTACAGATAAATGCCTTGACACGATCATCTTGTTCGATATTAATCAAGTTCTGAATGGCTCGACCTTTTGAGGTTCTAGACCCCTCTGGAATTTCATAAACACGCATCCAAAAACATTTTCCTTTCTGGGTAAAAAACAACATGTATTGGTGATTAGTTCCTACAAATAGGTTTTCAAGGAAATCTTCATTTCGGGTGGTAGAGGCTTTTTGACCTACCCCACCCCTGTTTTGTGTTTTGTAATCCGATAATGGGGTCCTTTTGATGTATCCAGCATGAGAGATTGTAATCACCATTTTATCATCTGGAATCATATCTTCAATGCTGAAGTTTCCTCCTGCATATTCTATTTTGGATCGTCTCTCGTCACCATATTTTTCTTTTACCTCTAACAATTCGGTTTTGATGATTTCCATCCGGCGATCTTTTTTATCTAGAATATCTTTCAGATCAGTGATGGTTTTTAACAATTCGTCATATTCCGTGCGAAGTTTATCTTGCTCTAGCCCAGTGAGTTGTCTCAATCTCATTTCAACAATGGCTTTGGCTTGAATTTCAGAGAGCTCAAATTTGGCAATCAGATTGTTTCTGGCCTCTTCTGCATTAGCAGAACCACGAATAATTGCAATCACCTCATCGATATTATCTGACGCAATGATCAATCCCTCTAAAATATGAGCACGTTCCTCGGCTTTTTTGAGTTCAAATTTCGTTCTGCGAACAACAACCTCATGACGGTGCTCCACAAAATAGTGAATCAACTGTTTTAAATTCAAAAGTTGAGGTCTCCCCTCTACCAAGGCAATATTATTAACACTAAATGAAGACTGTAAAGCTGTGTATTTGTATAATTTATTCAGTACTATGTTGGGTATTGCATCCCTTTTTAGCACATAAACCACACGCATTCCGTTTCGATCGGACTCATCTCGGATATTACTGATACCCTCAATTTTTTTGTCATTGACCAATTCAGCGGTTTTTCTAATCATCTCCGCTTTATTGACTTGATATGGAATTTCTGTTACCACAATACATTCGCGATCCCTTACCATCTCAATATTCGCGTTACCACGCATGACCACTCTCCCCCTACCGGTCATAAAAGCTTCTTTGACTCCCTCATAACCGTAGATTGTACCTCCTGTTGGAAAATCAGGGGCTTTGATGGTTTGAATTAACTCGTCTATGGTAATATCGTTATTGTTAATATATTGGATGGTACCATCGACTACTTCTGTCAAATTGTGGGGAGGCATGTTAGTTGCCATACCTACAGCTATTCCCGATGCTCCGTTAATTAAAAGGTTGGGAACTCTCGTGGGTAATACTGTAGGCTCTTTGAGTGTATCATCAAAATTGAGTTGGTGATCTACCGTTTCCTTTTCTATGTCGGCAAGTAAGTCCTCAGACATTTTCTTCATTCTTGCCTCGGTGTACCTCATCGCTGCCGGGCTGTCACCGTCGATAGAGCCAAAATTTCCTTGTCCATCAACCAAAAGATAACGCAAACTCCACTCTTGAGCCATACGCACCATTGTATCGTACACTGAACTGTCTCCATGAGGGTGATATTTTCCTAAAACCTCTCCCACAATACGAGCTGATTTCTTGTAAGCAGTATTCGATCGAATACCCAGTTCGTGCATTCCGTAAAGAACTCTTCTGTGCACTGGCTTTAATCCGTCACGAACATCAGGAAGCGCACGTGACACAATGACAGACATTGAATAATCAATGTATGCCGACTTCATTTCAT
>JAYNHF010000025.1:0-30067 GCA_038107695.1 Flavobacteriaceae bacterium
TTACCGCGGCTGCTGGCACGGAGTTAGCCGATCCTTATTCTTACAGTACCGTCAGGCTAGTACACGTACTAACGTTTCTTCCTGTATAAAAGCAGTTTACAACCCATAGGGCCGTCTTCCTGCACGCGGCATGGCTGGATCAGAGTTGCCTCCATTGTCCAATATTCCTCACTGCTGCCTCCCGTAGGAGTCTGGTCCGTGTCTCAGTACCAGTGTGGGGGATCTCCCTCTCAGGACCCCTACCTATCGTAGTCTTGGTGAGCCGTTACCTCACCAACAAACTAATAGGACGCATGCCCATCTTTTACCATCGGAATTTTCTTCTGTTTCACAGGAGTGAATCAGATCGTATGGGGTATTATTCAAAATTTCTCTTGACTATCCCCCTGTAAAAGGTAGGTTGCATACGCGTTACGCACCCGTGCGCCGGTCGTCAGCGGATTGCAAGCAATCCCTGTTACCCCTCGACTTGCATGTGTTAAGCCTGCCGCTAGCGTTCATCCTGAGCCAGGATCAAACTCTTCGTTGTTGTTTTTTAATAATATTAACGAACCAACAACTAATTGACTTTGGTCTCAAAATGGTTTCTAATTCGCTTCGTATCTATTGATACGCGCTGTCATTCTTTATTCTGTCTTTCAATGAACTTTCGCTTTTCAGGAATATTATCCCCTTTAGCGGGTGCAAATATAAATTGCTTTTTTATAGTTTACACACTTTTTTATCTTTTTTTTTAAAATATTTTGACCTCCAAATTATTATTTCATTTTCACACCTTGAATATGAGCTATTTAGGGCTTTTTTGACTTTTTTTTGGGAAGGAATTTTGGCTTGTTTTCCTTCCAATAATTGTACAAACTATCCAAATCATAATCCAATGCGGTATCTTGTCGCTCCAAACGACCTTCGGAAAAAGCTCTTTGAAGAATATCTTCAATCAAATAATCTTCATAGACAGTTTCTGGATCATAGGTGTCTTTAAGTGAAAGTTTAAACAATGAAGCTGTAGTTTGATAAATAAATGCCCTCCATCCATTACGTAATTCCTTGACCAAATTGTGTGTGGTAGCTCCAGTTTGTCGATGAACCAATTTGATTAGTATACGACCTTGAGACCGCGAAAGCTTTTTGAGCTCACTTTCAAACTCATTGTAAATGAAATTCTCCAAACGTTTGAGATACACCTTTCTCTTTCTTTTGGATTTTATTTGTCCTAAACGTTTTGTCAATACATTTAAACGATCTGCCGCAAGCTTAGCATAGGGATAAACCTTGTAGGTTCTCTCCCTTAAAATCACATAACGTTTGGCTTCCTCGTAATTGTAAAACCGCAAAGGTTGAAAAACAACTACCTCTTTGAGCTCAATACTGGAATTGATGATGGTATCTCCCTCAATAACAAAATAATCTTCTAGGGGAACAAGTTGTCCATGAACCTGAGCTTTTAAACAAGAGAACATTAGAAAAACAATAGTTAGAGTAGGTAATTTCATCGTTTACAAATTTAATAATAAAAGGCACTATAAAAATTTTCAATTGGCTACTTATGCTTATTTTAGCTTTTCGTTATCAAAAATATATCATGAAAATCTTGAACAAAAAATCCATGTCTTTTTTGGAGGCCTACCTTAATAATCCCTCCCCTACTGGCTACGAATGGGAAGGCCAAAAAATATGGATGAACTACCTCAAACCTTATGTAGATTCATTCATCACCGATACCTACGGAACAGCAGTTGGTGTAATAAATCCAGACGCTCCATATAAAGTAGTAATCGAAGGACACTCTGATGAGATTTCATGGTACGTTAATTACATTACTGACAAAGGGTTGATATATGTGGTCCGTAATGGCGGAAGTGATCATCAAGTAGCTCCATCCAAGTGGGTCAACATTCACACCAAAAAAGGAATCGTTAAGGGTGTTTTTGGTTGGCCAGCCATCCACACCCGAAAAGCAGGTAAAGAAGAAACTCCCAAGTTGGATAATATCTTCATTGATATCGGAGCCAAAGACAAAAAAGAGGTGGAGAAAATGGGGGTACATGTAGGGTGTGTGATTACCTATCCCGATCACTTTCAGATCATCAATAAGGATAAATTTGTATGTCGAGCCATTGACAACCGCGCAGGAGGTTTTATGATTGCTGAAGTAGGTCGATTGCTTCACGAAAACAAAATCAAATTGCCATTCGGACTCTACATTACCAACTCTGTTCAAGAGGAAGTAGGCCTTCATGGTGCAGAAATGATTACCCAAACCATTAAACCTGATGTTGCCATTGTTACCGACGTGTGCCACGATACCACTACACCAATGATCAATCAAAAGGAACAAGGACATACCGAAATGGGGAAAGGCCCAGTAATATCTTACGCCCCTGCCATACAAAACAAACTGAGGGAACAAATATTAGAAACAGCCGAAAAACAAAAAATACCCTTTCAGCGTTTGGCCTCCTCACGATACACAGGAACAGATACTGATGCTTTTGCCTACAGCAATGGCGGTGTTGCCTCGGCTTTGATTTCATTACCGCTCCGTTACATGCATACCACCGTTGAGATGGTACATCGAGATGATGTGGAAAATGTGATCCGTTTGATCTACCAAACCTTATTGACCATAGATCCTAAAAAAGGGTTCAGTTATTATGACTGATCATTTCCCATACTACTTGACAGGGATTGTTATCAAAACTCTGGTTTTGATTCATTGATAAATAGGGAGTTATCATAAAAATAAAGTTTACCTGTTTCCTCAAAAGGCAAAGTTGAAAGCAAACCTCTCTGTGACTGTAAATCTTCTAAAGTGTTGATCTCCACCAAAAAAGAATTATAATAACAAGCCCCAGTATTACAGCTGTCTTAACAACTGTCTTGATCTTCAGAGTCAACATTTAAAAGATAATAAAGGTACTCAACAAAAAGCTTAGCAGTAAAAAAAGTTTAAAAGGTAAGCGCGAATCGTCACGGAACAGTTTTGGAAAACGCACCAAAGATAATGCCAAGTCAATACGATTCGGATTCCCTTATTTTCATGACATTAGCTCAAACATAATAAGTTTTGAACAATCTCTATCTTGTCGAAAAAAAGGTGCTGAAAATCCCTACTCCTAACTGCGCCCAAATTAATAGGAATAAAGTTATGAGCAATATAACGACCAAAACCTTTTTAGTACGAGTTTTCAACTTTTTATTGATAATCGATCCTGTGATGATAGTGGTAAAAATCATTGTTCCCATAACAAAAAAATCAATAGGCTTCCAATAAACCTCATAAGTAAACAGCATGGCAACTAAAGGAATTGCTATCAATACCAAAGTTATTTTCAGCAATTTTAAAAGATTAATTTTTGTCATCTTAAGTCGCTCTATTATTTTGTGATTTTCACCAATAATAATTAATTTTCTAAGGAAATGGCATCCATATTATTTAAGACTCATTTACATTTTTTTTGAATTCATAATCTCTCTCTACAAGTGCAATTCTGATTTTGTATTCTTTGTAGAAATCCTTTTTACCAGTCTCTTTGGCCCACTGATGATCAGCGTTTTCTCGCCATTTCTGGATGGAATCCAAATCTTTCCAATAGCTAACGGAAATACCATAATCATTTCTGACGCTGTCCTCTCCCAAAAAACCATCTAACTTTTCGGCTTGCTGTCTCAGCGTTTCATTGATTTTAATATATTCTGGAGCAAGACTATTGAGGATTGAAGTAAAGATAACAGCGTAGTATGGCGGAGATGGAGTAGAACTTATCATGAGTAAAATCTATTTAGGGTTATGAGAGTGAACTGTTTAGCTAACTGCTTTAGTAAACAAACATTAATTTAAGAAAAATTAATTATTCCCCAATCAATGCCTTGTTGATCTTCTTTACTACTCCTGGACCTTCATAGACAAAACCAGTGTAGAGTTGGATTAAGCTTGCACCAGCATTGAGTTTTTCGATAGCATCTTCAGGTTTATGGATTCCTCCCACTCCGATAATAGGAAAAGCTTTTTGACTCTTTTCAGATAGGAAACGGATTACCTCCGTGCTGCGATGTGTCAAAGGTTTCCCACTCAATCCACCGATCTCACTTTTATCAGTAGATTTCAAGTTATCACGACTCAGTGTGGTATTGGTAGCAATAACACCATCGATATTTGTCGTTTGGACAATGTCAATAATATCAAGCAATTGGTCGTCACTCAAATCGGGAGCAATTTTAAGTAGTATCGGCTTAGATTTTTCCTTGACTCGGTTGAGTTTTTGCAAGCCATTTAACAAATCAGTCAGAGGTTCTTTTTCCTGCAACTCCCTGAGATTAGGTGTGTTGGGAGAACTCACATTAACGACAAAATAATCTACATAGGGGTACAGCATCTCAAAACAATAAATGTAGTCATCTGTAGCCTTCTCATTGGGGGTGATTTTATTTTTACCTATGTTTCCCCCTATAATAATATTTTTATTCTTTTCAAGTTTGGGTATGGCAGCAATCACTCCATCATTGTTGAAGCCCATACGATTGATCAATGCCCTGTCCTGTGGCAGTCGAAACAAACGTTTTTTTGGATTGCCAGCCTGAGGCTTGGGCGTGAGTGTACCGATTTCAATAAATCCAAAACCAAAATTGGAAAGCTCTTGGTATAATTTGGCATCTTTGTCAAAGCCCGCTGCCAATCCGACAGGGTTTTTAAATCTAATTCCAAAGAGTTCCCGCTCTAGCTTGGGGTGTCTGACTTGGTAAATCCAACGGATGAGATGGGGCACCCCAGGAATTTTATGCATCCAACGGATCAGAGAAAAGACAAAGTAATGTATCCACTCAGGGTCACCTAAGAAAAGAATGGGTTTGATCAGATAGCGATACATAAAAGATCGATTAAAAAATCCCGCCGAAGCGGGATTGAATTACTTTTTCGGAGGATTGAGTTTTTGACTCATCTCCAGTGATAGAGCAGATCGTTCTATTTTCAATTTACCAGCCAAAGTTTCTATAATACATGTGTTGTCCTTATCGTTGAGTTCCATTACCTTGGCGTGAAGACCACTTTTAGTGATTACTCGATCTCCTTTGGAAAGGTTCTTCATAAAGTTTTTTTCTTTTTTTTGTCTGCGCTGTTGCGGTAGAATAATAAAGAAAAAAAACACTACCAGCATTAAAAGTAAAAAGGGCATTTGCCCGGAGAATCCCTCCATTTAGGTCTATTTTATTTATTTATTGTTGTTTTGACGTGCTTTGGCAGCATCATCGCGTTGTTTTTGCTTGACAGGATCGGGGGTTACCATAGCTTTGATCCTCAACGTTTCTCTACCACTGGCTGTGTTGGCTGAGATGGTAACTGTCTTCTGTTGCATATTGGGTTTATTACTTGAATCAAAGCTCACCATAATTTCACCAGTCCCTCCTGGAACAATCGGAGTGTTTTTTGGATAGCTGGGAACGGTACATCCACAGCTCCCTCTTGCATCCACAATGATCAGATCTGCTTGACCTGTGTTGGTAAATGTAAATTTCGTTTGAACCGTTTCTCCTTCATCAATGGTTCCAAAGTCATGAACAGTTTTATCAAAAGTCATCGCGGCAGTTGCTGTGGCGTTTTTATTGGCGTTTTCAGTTGCCTTTTCTTGATCAACTTTTTTCGAGGCACTTTGGTTACAACCTGTGATTCCAATCAGCAAAGTGCAAACAAAAATCCATACTATTTTTTTCATTTTTTATTTTTTTTGTTTTGTTGTTCAAATTTAGCAAAAAACATTAAATCAATCCCCTACCGCTTTTATTTAATCTACCAGATTGATCAAAATCTTTAATGGTTTTGTCCAAAATACCATTGATGAATGTGTTACTTTTTGGAGTAGAATAATCTTTGGATATCTCAATGTATTCGTTCATGGTAACTTTTGTAGGAATGGAAGGAAAAAAAAGTAATTCCGCCATCGCCATTTTAATCATTATGGCATCTAAAACAGCGATTCTTTCACTGTCCCAATTAGCAGTCCTACCAGCCATTTCCTCCTGAAGAGTGTCGTTGTTGACCACTACCTTTTCCAACAAATCAATTGCAAACTGTGGGTCTTCTTCTGCTGAGTTCATCTCTGGAAATTGTAAACTACCTGCGTTTTGAGGGTCGATTTTATTGAGCATCTTTAGCAGAAAAGTATTCACCACAGGTAGGTCATCGATCCAAGTCAATTCTTTATCTTCAATATAATCATAAAAATCTTCTGAAGGAGCTACAATTTCTTTAAAGAAATAAGAAATTATGGATCTGTCTTCCTCCAATGAGGGGGATTCTATTTTGACATAATCATTGAATTTTTCACTCTCCATCAATAATTTAAAATTGGACTTCACATAATCAAAATCCAATTCCCAAAATTTAATTTTTCTTTTTTTTATGTATTTGTCCAACACAGGATGATGAGCAATAAATTTTAATACTCTATTATCCACAAGTTTTGCGGAATTATTGTACAACACGGTTGAACGTAAACCCTTCTGTAAATTGGTTTGTTCAACCACATGATCGTGAATAGATTTTAGGAAAGCCAACAATGACAAGTAGAGTGAAAAGGTATTGAGGTAACTTTTTTTAAAAAAATTAATCTCGTCTGCCAAGTTACCCTCCCGGTTTTGTAAAAAGGAATACAACGACTGCATAACTTTAATGCGCAGATGTCTTCGGGTTAGCATTTGTATGATGACCAATATTTTGTGCAAAAGTAGGGCTTTAGATTTAATTACTATCAACTAAAAATGCTTTTTGAATTAGATTACAAAAGCATTTGATTAACTTTGACCAATGTCATAAAGACATTAGTGAAATGGATCAATGAGAGAATTACAATACCTCAATAAATACCTTAAAAAATACCGTTCTAAGTTACTCTTGGGTATTCTCATCACCATCATTTCAAGAGTTTTTTCTCTTTTTACACCCAGATTAATAGGCCAATCACTTTCGGCAGTAGAAAACTTTTTAATAGATAGTCAAGGCTCCATAGAAGCACTCAAATCATTAATGCTCATAAACATAACAATCATTCTTGGAGCCACATTGCTTTCAGGTTTTTTCACTTTTCTGATGCGTCAAACCATTATCAATGTATCTAGATATATCGAATTCGATCTTAAAAACGAGATTTTCCATCATTATCAAACGCTGACACAGCGCTTCTACAAAAATAACCGTACGGGTGATTTGATGAGTAGAATCAGTGAGGATGTCAGCAAGGTGAGAATGTATGTTGGCCCTGCGATTATGTATAGCATTAATACCATAACCTTATTTATTTGCGTGATTACCATCATGTTCAGTATCGCCCCAAAATTATCTATTTACACCCTTATCCCGCTTCCTATTCTTTCCATTACCATTTACAAACTGAGTAGGGTGATCAATGCCAGAAGTACCGTTGTTCAAGAGATGCTCTCAAAACTATCTTCTTTCACTCAGGAAACTTTTAGTGGTATCTCCGTGATCAAATCATACAGTTTAGAAAACAATACTCATGACAAATTTGATGAAATAGCACGCGAAGCAAAGGAGAAAAACATGAATCTTGTTAGAGTTCAGGCTTGGTTTTTTCCATTAATGATTCTTCTGATTGGGTTGAGCAATTTGATTGTTATTTTCATAGGTGGCCAACAATACATTAACGGGGAGATTGAAATAGGGGTTTTGGCAGAATTCATTATTTATATAAATATGCTGACCTGGCCTGTTGCGGTAGTTGGGTGGATTACTTCTGTAGTCCAACAAGCAGAGGCTTCACAAAAACGCATAAACGCTTTTTTGAATGAGAGTGTAGAAATTCAAAATGGCAAAGGTGTAAGCCAAAACATAAAAGGGACTATTAGTTTTAAAGAGGTAACGCTGGTTTACCCAGAGACCCAAATCAAAGCACTAGATCAAGTAAGTTTTAATGTTGAAAATGGGCAGACACTAGGGATCATTGGCAAGGTAGGATCGGGGAAGTCATCCATTCTCAACCTGATCAATCGTTTTTATGATCCCGATTCAGGAAAAGTTCTGTTGGACGGTCATGACGTTAAAAATTTCAAACTTCAAAATCTAAGAAGTTATATAGGTAACGTTCCGCAAAATGCTTTTTTATTTTCAGAAACCATAGAGGACAATATTCGATTTGGAAAAATGGACGCCTCTGAGGAGGAAGTTTTCCAAGCCAGCAAAAAAGCAGCCATTCACAAAAACATAATAAAATTCAAAAATGGTTACAAAACCCTACTGGGGGAGAGAGGAGTTACCCTCTCTGGAGGGCAAATACAAAGAGTCTCTATCGCTAGAGCTTTGATTAAAGATCCTAAAATATTACTATTCGACGATTGTCTTTCGGCAGTAGATACAGATACAGAGGAAAAAATTCTCCACAATCTTAAGAACTATTCAAAAAACAAAACTACTATAATCGTAAGTCACCGAATCTCTTCAGTAAAAGAGGCCGATCACATTATCGTTTTGGAAAAAGGCAAGATTATCGAAAGTGGAAAACACCAAACTCTGATGAACCAACAAGGTTTTTACTTCGAATTATTCAACAAACAACAGAATGAAAAGGAGTATTAATTTGTTTTGTTTCATTTTTTTTATGAATTTTGGACAAATGCTTAATTAATTTAAACAAAAGTTCAATGTACAATAACAACGATAGAGATCAGGAGGAAATTTTTTCCAAAGTTCTCAGGGCAGGAAGAAGAACTTACTTTTTTGACGTTCGTGAGACTAAGGCTAGTGATTACTACTTAACCATTACTGAGAGTAAAAAATTCACTAACGATGATGGAACATTTCACTACAAGAAACACAAAATCTACCTTTACAAAGAGGATTTCAACGATTTCAGCACCATTTTGGGAGAGATGGTTCAATTTATTATCAAAGAAAGAGGAGAAGAGGTAATCAGTGAGAGACATCAAAAAAATTATGAAAAGGACAGTAATTTAGATACCGCTGGTGTTGACGGAAATGATTTCACAGACCTCAATTTTGAGGACATATAGTCATAAATAACTTTGACTTCCAAAGCCTGATTCATTAATTAGTTCAGATTTTAATTAGATTTGTGACCATATAAAACAACAATATGGCCAGAACAGAATCTTTTATGCTTCCGTTGAATACGCAAGCTCCTTTTTTTTCACTCCCCAACAGTGTGAACGGAACGATCTTGACTATTGATGAAATCAAAGGTTCAAAAGGAACTTTGGTCATCTTCATGTGTAACCACTGCCCTTATGTTATTCATTTGTTAGATAAAATCGTTGAGGTAAGTGATCAAATCAAAGAATGGGGCATCAACACTGTAGCCATATCCAGCAATGATATCGAGGGATATCCTGAAGATCGCCCCGAGCTGATGAAAAAATTAGCTTTGGAGCATTCTTTTGGGTTTCCATATTTGTACGATGAGACTCAGAGTGTTGCTCTTGACTACCAAGCAGCGTGTACACCAGATTTTTATCTTTTTGATGAAGGTTTAAAGCTGGTTTACAGGGGAAGATTTGACGGTGCACGGCCCAAAAATGACAATCCCATCACAGGTAAGGATTTACTAAAAGCATGCAAGAGTTTATTTGAAGGGCTTCCTCAAGAAAAAGACCAAATTCCCAGCTTGGGTTGTGGCATTAAATGGAAAAATGGAAACGAACCCAAAGGGATTTCGGATTAAAATTCCACGAGTTCAACTTCAAAAATTAAAGTTGCATCTGGAGGAATAACTCCTCCTGCTCCACTGCTACCATAGGCCAATTGACTTGGGATAACAAGTTTTGCCGAAGCTCCTTTTGTTAGCAAAGCAATACCTTCGTCCCATCCAGGTATTACCTTTCCTTCTCCCAAGGGAAAGCTAATGGGTTCATTGCGTTGGTAGGAGGAATCAAAAACAGTGCCGTCGAGCAACATACCTCTGTAGTGAACTGAAACATTACTTCCTTTGGCTGGATGATCTCCGCTACCTTCACGGGTAATCTCATAAAAAAGACCTGAATCGGTTTTTTTCATTCCTTTGACCAAATCTTCTATCTCTTTTTGAGCTTTCTCTTGAGCTGCTTTTATCCGTGCTTCTTTTTCATTTACAAAAACATCAAAGGCAGCGATGGCATCCCACGTTTCAGCCTGTGACCCAACTCTCTCAATTGTTATGCTTTTGATAATGTCATTTTGAGAAATCGCATCAACTACCTCTTGTCCCTCTACCAAGTATCCAAAAACAGTATGTTTTCCATCCAACCAAGGTGTTGCTGCATGGGTAATAAAAAACTGACTGCCATTGGTACCAGGACCAGCGTTGGCCATTGACAAAGTACCAGAACGATCGTGTTTTAATTCGGGATGAATTTCATCATCAAAATTGTATCCAGGGCCACCTACTCCTGTTCCCTGTGGACATCCTCCTTGAATCATAAAATCTGCAATCACCCTGTGAAATTTCAAACCGTTGTAGTAAGGAGTCCCGTTGGGTTTTTCTTCATTGGGTTGAGTTCCCTCTGCTAAACCAACAAAGTTTCCAACGGTCCCTGGAGTCTTTTCATGAGTTAAACGTATTAGAATTTCCCCTTTTGAGGTATTGAATTTGGCATAGAGTCCGTTTTGCATCGTTTTTTTTGGCAAATTTAATTACTCTTATGCTCTTTAAAAAACGAAAAACAATAAAATTCTGTACAAAAAAAATCAGTTAATGCTTATTTATGGACTCATTACTCTTGAGTTAATTTTTTAATAAAAATCATCAATTAATAAGAATCAATTTGCCTATAGCAGAACTAAAAATTTAAAACAGTCGTTTAAACAGAATCTTAAACTAATCTAATAAGGGCGCGGAGCACCACTTTTTTGGTGGCAAACCATACATGAAATTTTACTGCCAGCGACAACAGATGGTTGTCTTCCCAGTTCATCGTATGATCTGAAATGCTGTATGTTTTCTGTTAAATTAACCTGTCGTAGAGTTATGAGGTCCTTATATGGCCAAGTATTAAAGGTTGAGGTAATCTTTAAAGCATCGTATGCCCGAGTAGCCAATTCCAATTCTCCTTTCTTGACTAACATATCGGCAAAAATTAATAGAAACCCCTCCGTATTATAAGGTGCTATCCAAGTATTACCGCAAGCACGATAATTATCAGAATCTCGTTCTAAATTTTCAATTATCTCTATAATTCTCTCAACATTTGCGTTTTCTCGATCAATAACCTCTCCTGTACATGCCTCAAGATTAAGCCAAAATGCATCCAATGCGTTAGCAAATTCATATGAATCGTGCGGACTTACAGTAGCACTATAATTAATCGTAAATAAATTAAATGCTGGCCATTGCTGTACGGCAATAGCTGCATTTAATTGAGAGCTTTCTGATAATTCCTGAATTCTTTCATTTGAAATGAAAGGAAAACGGGGTCTAATTCTTTGAGCAACGGCTAAAAAACCTATTATTTGTGGTAAAGGATTTAAATCCTTTGCATTTTGAAAAAATTCAATAGCACTGTCAGAATGCTCGATTCCCTTTTCAGCAAAAACAGACTGAGCTAATAGGTTTGTATTATAATCATCAGGCAATTCGTTTCCAAGTTCACTAACTTTCCAGAAATTTAACCATCCTAAATGAGCAGAGGTAAATGCTTTACTATTTCCATAAATAGTGATGTCTTTAGGATACTTTTCAACATATTTTTTGTGATCAACAATTAAGTTGCTAATACTATCATAATTTCCTAAATGTAGGTTTGTCCAAAACCTATCATTTAAGCTGTTACCAGTATCCTCTTTGGTAATTTCAGGTTCAACCACATCAATATCATCCTTTTTTGAACTTTTACAAGAAAAAAACAGGAAAATAAATATAATAGTTATAAAGGTCTTGGAATTAAGATTTTTCATGGGGGGCGATCTAAGAATGTTTAGTAAATTTAAAAAAATGATTTCAAAAAAATGTATTAATAAAGTCTCTTAAAATCCATTACGAAACCTTAAAGAATACATTAATTTGAGAACTAATCTCTCAATTTGAAAATTCAATTGTTAGTTTATTTTCTAATTTATCCGAAGTAATTAGTATTAAATTCAGGTTACTAATTAGCAATTTCACTAATGAATGTTATTCGATACAACCGGATTTCTTCTTCGTCATAGTCACCGTCAAACTCTTCAATGGCTAACGCTATATCGTCTGATTCAGCTTCCATGAAATAATCGGACAACTCCTCAATCTGATCTTCATCGAAAATTTCATTGATCCAATAATCAATATTTAATTTTGTACCAGAAAAAACAATCGTTTCCATTTCTGTGATCAATTGAGCCATTTCCATACCCTTGGCTGAGGCGATATCATCTAATGATAACTTTCGGTCGATACTTTGAATTAAAAACAATTTTAAACCTGAATTTGCTCCAGTACTTTTAATGATCAAATCATCGGGTCGAGTGATTTGATTTTCATCAACATATTTTTTAATCAATTCTATGAATTTGGGACCATAGCGTTTGGCTTTGCCTTCTCCCACACCATTAATTTGAGTGAGTTCTTGATGGCTGATGGGATATTTGAGTGCCATGTCTTCCAATGAATATTCCTGAAAGACTGCAAAAGGAGGGACATCTTCCTCCTGTGCGACTTGTTTCCTCAATATTCGTAAGAGATCCATCAATAATTTGTCTGAACTATTTTGTGACTTATTCACTGATGAGTGAAGTTGTCCGGATTCATAATCATGATCAGCAGTCATCAAAAAAGAATTGGGCTTCTGCAAAAACTCCTTGGATTTGTCCGTAAGCTTAACCACACCATAGGTTTCGATTTCCTTCACGAAATAACCTTCCACCAGTGATTGCCTCAGCAAAGCCATCCAAAATTTAGCATCCCGATCTTTTCCAACACCAAAAAAGGGTTTTTCGTGAGTTTTATGCGAAAGAATTAAAGCATTTTTCGAACCTACTAGAGTTTTTACAATTTCTTTTGATTTATATTTTTCTTTAGTATTCAATACCGTTTGAATCAAAACTTTCAACTCCTCACCTACCTCACTTTTAGTTTTGGGAAAACGCATATTATCATCCATGTCAGCCCCTTCGCCATTTTCAGAATCGAATGATTCTCCAAAATAGTGAAGAATGAATTTTCTTCTTGAAATGGAGGTTTCAGCATAGGCCACCATTTCGTTCAAAAGAGCAAAACCCACTTCTTGTTCTGCTAAAGGCTTACCAGACATAAATTTCTCCAACTTCTCAATGTCTTTATAGGCGTAAAAAGCCAGGCAATGTCCCTCTCCTCCATCTCTTCCTGCTCTTCCAGTTTCTTGATAATAACTCTCTATACTTTTGGGAATATCATGGTGAATTACAAACCTGACATCGGGTTTATCGATCCCCATTCCAAAAGCAATAGTAGCAACAATGACATCACAATTTTCCTTGATAAACATGTCTTGATTTCTTATTCGAGTTTTGGAATCCAAACCAGCGTGGTAGGGTAAAGCGTTTACACCATTGACCTGTAAAGCTCTAGCCAATTCCTCAACTCTTTTTCTAGAAAGACAATAAACGATTCCAGACTTACCTGAATTTTCTTTTACGAATTTGATAATATCAGTTTCAACTTGAATGGTTTTGGATCTAACTTCGTAGTATAAGTTGGGTCTATTGAAAGAGGATTTGAAGACTTTAGCATCAACTATTTTGAGATTTTTAAGGATATCCTCTTGTACTTTTGGTGTTGCAGTAGCAGTCAGTGCAATGATGGGGATTTTTTGACCAATTTGATCCAAGATCGTTCTCAAGTTGCGATACTCAGGTCTAAAATCGTGACCCCACTCTGAAATACAGTGGGCTTCGTCAACCGCCAAAAAAGAAATTTTTATAGATTTAAAAAATTCGATGGTGTCTTTTTTTGCCAAGGATTCAGGTGCAACAAAAAGCAACTTGGTGATTCCGTTAATCAAATCATTTTTAACCTTTAAGGTTTCGGTTTTGTTTTGAGAAGAATTCAAAACGTGAGCAATACCATCGTCTTCGGATACTCCTCGTATGGTATCTACTTGATTTTTCATAAGAGCAATCAATGGAGAAACCACCAAAGCAGTTCCTTCAGAGATCAATGCCGGAAGTTGATAGCACATGGACTTCCCCCCACCAGTGGGCATAATTACAAAGGTGTCCTTGCCAGATAGTAAATTCTCGATTACAGGTTCTTGTAAACCTTTGAAAGAAGAAAACCCAAAGAATTTTTTTAGAGATTTTTTTAAATCACCTTGTTTCTCCAATAGGTACGCTTTAATTTTAAAAAATAGCTAAATTTGTATTCACAATATAGGTTTTTTAACAAATAAAAGCTAATGAAATAATTACAAATTGATTGAAAACTCCCGCATCGTTGAAATTGCCTTAGAAACTATTAGTCTAGAATACCAATCTTTAAAATTGTTGAAGAATTCTATAGATCGACGATTCGAACAAATTGTTCATACAATCGCTCAGTCAAAAGGGAAAGTAGTGATGACAGGAGTAGGTAAGAGCGGCATCATCGCCATGAAAATTGCAGCGACCCTAAGTTCTACCGGGACCCCCTCATTTTATCTACACGCCGCAGACGCTGCCCACGGTGATCTGGGAATGGTTCAAGAAAACGATGTAGTGATCGCAATCTCTAAGAGTGGAAATTCTTCAGAAATCAAAGACTTAATTCCTTTCCTCAAAAAAAAGGGTAATACTGTCGTTGGAATGACAGCTAATCCCAACTCTGTACTGGGTAAACAAGCAGACTATCTCCTTTATACTCCCGTTGAAAAAGAGGCTTGTCCGCACAATCTAGCCCCTACGACAAGCACCACTGTTCAAATGGTTATTGGAGATGCAATAGCAATGAGTTTAATGGAATTGAATAAATTTCAATCCAATGATTTTGCACAACTTCATCCAGCTGGAACACTGGGAAAAAGATTAAATCTCAGGGTTAAAGATCTATTGAATGATTTGAAATTACCCAGAGTCGCTCAAAATACTGTCATGAAAGATGTGATTTACGAAATTTCTGATAAGAGGTTAGGGGCAACTATAGTAGAAGAAAATGGAACTGTTTTGGGACTCATTACAGATGGAGATATTCGGAGAGTTCTAGAAAAGCACGAAAGTATCAATGGTCTGATAGCTGAAAATTTGATGACAAAAAATCCTATTTGCATAGACCATAACACCTTAGCATTCGACGCTTTAAGGTTGATGAAAACAAAAAAAATTAATCATTTGGTGATTTTAGAAAACGGAGAGACCTACAAAGGCATTGTGCATATTTTGAATTTTATTAAGGAAGGATTAGATGGATAAGAACCCTAATGAAATGTCCTTTTTAGACCATTTGGAAGAACTACGATGGCATTTGATTCGATCGTGCCTCGCTATTGTCATATTAGCTTCGGTAGCATTCATTGCAAAAGATTTTATTTTTGATACAATCATTTTTGGACCCAAAAAAATTAATTTCCCTACTTACCAATGGTTTTGTCATCTATCAAACACCTTTGGTCAGGGAGATAGTTTTTGTATCAATGAAATGCCTTTTAGAATTCAAAGTAGGACAGTCGCTGGCCAGTTCTCGGCTCACTTATGGACTTCAATTTTAGCAGGTTTCATAATCGCTTTTCCGTATGTTATTTTTGAATTTTGGAAATTTGTGAGTCCTGGACTTCATGATAATGAACGAAAGAACGCAAGGGGCTTTATTTTTGTTTCTTCATTACTTTTTTTCATTGGCATCCTATTTGGATACTATATGGTTACCCCCCTTTCAATCAATTTTTTAGGAAATTATACGGTTAGCGGTGAAGTATTCAATGATTTTGACCTCAGTAGCTACATTGGTCTTTTGCGAGCTTCTGTTTTGGCCAGTGGCCTTATATTTGAATTGCCCATCATCATTTACTTCCTCACTAAAGTAGGAATCGTTACTCCAAAATTTTTAAGTAAAAACCGAAAATTTGCCCTGGTGATCGTTTTGAGTTTATCAGCCATCATCACTCCTCCAGATATTGTAAGCCAAATCATTGTTAGTATTCCCCTACTCATTTTGTACGAAGTAAGTATCTTTATTTCCAAATTCACCTATCGACGCTTGGAAAAAGAAACGCAAAAAAACTCTTAAACCCAATGATTTTAAGTGCTGAAAATATAGAGAAATCCTACAAGGGTAGAAAAGTAGTAAAAGGAATCTCTATTGCGGTTGAGCAAGGAGAGATCGTGGGTTTATTGGGTCCCAATGGTGCAGGTAAGACCACCTCATTTTATATGATTGTGGGGCTTATTAAACCCCAAGCTGGTAGAATTCTTTTGGATGACACCGATATTACCTCCTACCCAATGTACAAAAGAGCTCAAAATGGAATTGGGTATTTGGCTCAAGAGGCTTCAGTTTTTAGAAAGCTAAGTGTGGAAGATAATATTTTAAGTGTTTTACAATTGAGTAAGCTTTCCAAGTCACAACAAAAAGAAAAAATGGAGGGTCTGTTAGAGGAGTTTGGTTTAACACATATCCGAAAAAATAGAGGAGATTTATTATCAGGAGGTGAGAGAAGACGAACGGAAATTGCCAGGGCTTTGGCAACAGATCCGAAATTTGTACTATTGGATGAACCTTTTGCAGGAGTTGACCCCGTTGCAGTTGAAGACATTCAAAAAATTGTTGCCCATCTTAAGAAAAAAAACATAGGCATACTTATCACCGATCACAACGTTCAAGAAACCCTTGCCATTACTGACAAAACCTTTTTAATGTTTGAAGGCAGCATACTAAAAGCCGGAACTCCAGAAGAGTTGGCCAAAGACGAAATGGTCAGAAAAGTCTATCTTGGAAAAAACTTTGAACTCCGTAAGAAAAAAGTAGCTTTTTAGTAACTTTAAGGGGAATCTATACCCCAATGTTCTACTACTTATTCAGATCACCCATTCATTTAATCTATGTTTCCATAGAACAGTCCGAGAGAAACCCTTGGTTGGGCTTGATGATCATGATAATTGTTTTTACAAGTATTGGCATACTGAATTTTTTATTCATAAGAATAGAAAAAATTCCAATTAGAAAAAAGAGATTTTTTCAAAGGATCAACATTGCCATATGTGGTTCGATTTATATTTGCCAAGGGGTACTTGAAAAAAAATACCTAATCATTGGTTCGGTGCAAATCATCACAGGAATAATCTCTATTACTTACGCACTATTTTACAAAAGATTCACTAAGCTTAAAAACTAAACACCAATTTTGGTAAGACTATTTTTTATCAAATTAAAAAATAAGTAAATCAAAACTGCCAAGCTGATCCCTCCCAGTCCAAAAATAAAGACAAAAGTGGGGCCAGATAAAATCAAAAGAATTCTTAAAATTGAATCTACCAAACCGGTATTAAAAGATTTAAAAGAAAACAACTCAAAATTAGCATTCATTAGTATGACAAAAATCAGTGTCAACAAAATTAAACCTGGATTAGAAATGACAACGGTCTTTAAAAAAGAAAAAACAGGATGCTTCACCAAAATAGGAAGTCCCGCAAAAAACATTGCCATGGCAGGAGTGGGTATACCTACAAAGTGTTTTTTTTGAGATCCGTCAATATTGAATCGTGCCAATCGAAAAGCCGCTCCTAGAGGAATTAAAAATCCGATGAATACCCATGGAATAAATTCCACAACAGTATTGATCGGCCAACCAATAGGAATTTCCATCGGTTTATTTCCTGCCATCACAAAAAGCTGCGCGAGAATTATGCCAGGCGCTACACCACAAGTTACCATATCGGCCATGGAGTCCAACTGAACGCCCAATTCACTTTCTACTTTAAGGATACGAGCAAAAAAACCATCCCATATGTCAAAAAAAACACCCGTCAATAAGAAAATAAAAGCCGTTTCAAATTGAAATATGTATGCAAAATAAATAGATAGACATCCTGACAATAGGTTTAATGAAGTGAAAAAATGTGGAACTGATTTTTTAATCATTAGCTTTGTTGATCTATTTACATATAGAATGAATCGCAAATTAAGGCTTGATCCAATAAGAAAAAAATAAGCAGAGAAAAATTCCATGACTTTTTCGAAAAATCCATTGTTATTATCGATTATTTCTGGAGTAATGCTGGCTCTATCATGGCCAGTTCAGGGACTTTCTTTACTTGTTTTCTTTGGTTTAATTCCCTTATTTTTCCTAGAAGATCACATTGCAAAATCTCTTCACAAAAGAAAAAAACTAAAATTATTTTTTTTTAGTTTTTTGGGGTTTTTCATTTGGAATTTGGGAACCACATGGTGGATTGTCAATTCTTCTGTTTTTGGGATGGTTTTTGCTATTGTTTGTAACACTTCATTTTATGCAATTCTTGTTTTACTTTTTCATTGGTCTAAGAAAAGACTACCGTTACGAACAGCATACATATTTTTGACTACCCTTTGGATTGCTTTTGAGAAATTTCACTTGGAATGGGATTTTTCATGGCCTTGGCTGAACTTAGGAAATGTTTTTTCTGAGGACATTCTTTGGATTCAATGGTATGAATACACAGGATCTTTCGGAGGATCACTATGGGTTTTAATAATCAACATAGGTATTTATGAGGTACTCAAGAATCACAAACCTTCTTTTGCTAACACATCGTGGTTAAAAAAACTAACTCCTTGGTTAATTGGCATTGCCTTTCCCATTGTGATTTCACTAATTATTTTTCAAAAAGAAAAACTACCCACTCCCAGCACAGAAGCACTGTTATTTCAGCCTAATATTGATCCATATTTTGAAAAATACGATCATAATAGCTCCTACTATTTCGAATTAATGGCTCAAATGACAAAACCTCAGATTACTGATCAAACTCATTACATCTTTACCCCAGAAACTTATTTCGGATCAGGTATAGGTACTTCACTCAAAGATTTCAAAAGCACTTCACTGTACTACAAAATCGATTCACTGCTACAACTGCATCCTCAAATACAATTAATCACAGGAATTCAGTCCTACGACGTATACAACACTAAAACCCCTCCTACCACTACAGCCAATTTATACAGTGAAGGAATATGGATAGATTATTACAATTCCGCTCTAAAAATGGAACACGGAGAAAAGCCAGAATTCTATCACAAATCAAAATTGGTAGTGGGAGTAGAAAACATGCCCTACAAGAGTTTTTTCAGACCGCTATTAGGAGAGTTCTTGCTTGACCTTGGAGGAACTGTGTCTAGCAGAGCTATACAAGATTACAGGACTGTTTTTGAACACAAGCAAATCAATCTCAAAACTGGACCAATTATTTGCTATGAATCTATCTATGGCGAATTTGTAACAGAGTATGTAAGAAAGGGAGCTCAATTCTTGGCCATTATTACCAATGACGCTTGGTGGGGAAATACTGCTGGACACAAACAGTTACTGAGTTATGCAAGGCTCAGAGCTATCGAAAACCGGAGAAGCGTAGTAAGGTCAGCCAATACCGGGATTTCTGCTATTATCAACTCCAAGGGGGAAATCACTAAAAAATTGGGCTACAATACCAGAGGAGTCTTAAAAGTTCAATTTGCACCAAAAGATAAGATTACGTTTTACACAAAATATGGAGATTATATTGCCCGATGGTCTGGTTTCATTGCAGTATTATTTTTTCTTATTGCAGTTAGTGGAAGACTAAAAAAATCTAGAATATAAACTTCAGACAGAGTTTATGATCAAAGTTTTAAATAAAAACTTCTTTGTAATTTTAAAATTGTTGCATTAAATCATGTAATCCGATAATTTATTATTCTTAATTTCGCAAAGAAATATCTAAATACTTTGAAGCAATAATTGATTACTTCAAGTAGATGATTTAATGAAAGGGATTAATATGAGTAGCTTTAAACTTTATACCAAAACAGGAGACGATGGAACTACCGGATTGCTATCAGGCAAACGAGTAAGCAAACATCATGTTCGAATTAAAGCTTATGGTACCGTTGACGAATTGAATGCATGGATAGGTATGATTCGCAATTTTAAATTGGATCATAATACCAATGAAAATCTGATAAGAATTCAACGTGAATTGATGACCATGGCTTCTCAATTGGCTGATGATACTGCTTTTGAAGTTTCTAAACTAGTTAAAATTTTGGAGCCCATCGGTCATGAGAACATCAAACACCTAGAGGATCAAATTGACTTGATCAACATGGAATTACCTGAGCTCAAAAATTTTGTTATTCCAGGAGGACATGTCGTAGTTTCCTACACCCATCTGGCCCGATGCACATGTAGGAGGGCTGAGAGATTCGTAACCGAATTGAATGAAACGGAAAATATACCTCAAAATATCATTGCCTACATCAACAGACTCTCTGACTTTTTATTCATACTATCAAGAAAACTTTCTAAAGATTTTGAAGTTGAAGAAATAAAATGGAGTTCTCAAAAAAAATAGCTTCCCTTCTTGCTCAATTCTATTAAAAATCTATTTTTGCAAAAATTTGTTGATAATGTATTGGACGTTAGAACTTGCCTCATACCTCAGTGACGCCCCTTGGCCGGCGACAAAAGACGAATTAATCGACTTTTCAATTCGTACTGGCGCTCCACTTGAAGTAGTGGAAAATTTACAATCTATGGAAGATGAAGGGGATGTTTACGAATCTATTGAAGAGATTTGGCCTGATTTTCCAACCGAAGAAGATTACCTTTGGAATGAAGATGAATACTAATCCTTAGAAATCAAAAACTAAAAGTCTCAACTGAGGCTTTTTTTTTGTTTAATTTTATTGAGATTTAAAGCATACAAATGAGCCTATTAAATTCCGTTCTAAAAGTTTTTGTTGGAGACAAGACCAAAAAGGACTTGGCTAAAATATTGCCTTTGATAGATCAAATCAATACCCACTTTGATTCCTACAAAAACCTTAGCCATGACGAGTTGAGGAATAAAACCCAATCTTTTAAAAACAAACTCAAATCTGAACTGAAAGAGGTTGATAAAAAAATTGAAGAAATTAAATTAGAAATTGATAAAGTTGATGATATTGATCAAAAAGAAAATCTTTATCAACAGATTGATGATTTGACCTCTAATAGCGAGAACATAATCGCCGAAACATTAAAAAATATTTTACCTGAAGCTTTTGCAGTGGTAAAGGAGACAGCTCGAAGATTTGTAGAAAATACAACCCTTAAAGTTACCGCCAGCGAATTTGATCGCCAGCTTTCTCAAGATAATAGCTATGTGAATTTGGAGGGAGACTTTGCGGTTTGGTCTAACGCATGGGATGCTGCTGGAAAGTCTATTGTTTGGGATATGATTCACTATGATGTCCAACTGATTGGAGGTATCGTATTGCATGAAGGTAAAATCGCTGAAATGCAAACTGGAGAAGGAAAGACCTTGGTAGCAACTTTACCGGTTTATCTAAATGCCCTAACTGGAAAAGGAGTGCATTTGGTGACCGTCAACGATTATCTGGCAAAAAGAGACAGTGCATGGATGGGACCATTATTTGAATTTCACGGTTTGAGTGTTGACTGCATCGATTATCATAAACCTAACAGTCCTGAGAGAAGAAAAGCATACCTGGCAGATATAACCTATGGAACTAATAACGAATTTGGTTTTGACTATCTCAGGGACAATATGGCTCACTCCAGTGATGACTTAGTTCAACCTAAACACCACTATGCCATCGTCGATGAAGTCGATTCAGTTTTAATTGATGATGCGCGTACTCCCCTAATTATTTCAGGGCCTACCCCAGAAGGAGACAGACACGAATTTGATCTACTCAAACCCAAAGTATCTGCTTTAGTCACCAAACAAAGATCATATCTCACAGGAGTGTTGGCGGAAGCCAAAAAGAAAATTAGTGAAGGAGATACCAAAGAAGGAGGATTGCTACTTCTGAGAGTTTTTAGAGGACTTCCTAAAAATAAAAGTTTGATTAAGTTTCTAAGTCAAGAAGGAGTAAAACAACTTTTACAAAAGACGGAAAACTTCTACATGCAAGACAACAACAGGGAAATGCCTAAAGTTGATGCAGAGTTGTATTTCACAATAGACGAAAAAACGAACCAAATCGAATTGACCGATAAAGGCATAGAGACCCTATCGGCTGAAAGTGAAGACAAAAACTTTTTCATACTACCAGATATCGGTGGGGAAATTGCTAAAATTGAAAGTCAACAACTTGAACCCAAAAAAGAAGCGAGCCTCAAAGAACAGCTTTTTAAGGAATTTAGTATCAAAGGAGAAAGAATCCACTCCATGAACCAGCTTTTCAAAGCATACACCCTATTTGAAAAGGATATTGAATACGTAGTCATGGAGAACAAGGTGATGATTGTTGATGAGCAGACTGGACGAATCATGGACGGTAGAAGATATTCCGACGGACTTCACCAAGCCATTGAAGCCAAAGAGAATGTCAAAATTGAAGCCGCTACACAAACCTTTGCTACCATCACACTCCAAAACTATTTTAGGATGTATGAGAAACTGGCAGGGATGACCGGTACCGCCATTACTGAAGCTGGAGAGTTTTGGGAAATCTACAAATTAGATGTTATTGAAATTCCTACCAACAGACCCATCGCCCGAAAGGACAGAGATGACTTGATTTATAAAACCAAGCGTGAAAAATACAATGCCGTAATAGAAGAAGTTACCTCACTGTCTAAAGCAGGAAGACCCGTACTCATTGGAACAACTTCTGTAGAAATATCTGAACTATTGAGTAAAATGCTCAACATCAGAAAAGTTCACCATAATGTATTAAACGCCAAACTACACAAAAAAGAAGCCGATATTGTTGCGGAAGCAGGAAATCCTGGAATTGTAACAATAGCAACCAATATGGCAGGTAGGGGAACCGATATTAAACTATCCGATTCGGTAAAAGAAGCTGGTGGACTTGCCATCATTGGTACAGAACGTCATGATTCAAGAAGAGTAGATCGGCAACTTAGAGGGAGGTCTGGTCGTCAAGGAGATCCAGGTAGCTCGCAATTCTATGTATCCCTTGAAGATAATCTCATGCGCTTGTTTGGTTCTGATCGGGTGGCAAAAGTAATGGACAGAATGGGACTAGAGGAAGGGGAAGTCATTCAACACTCTATGATGACCAAATCCATTGAACGAGCACAAAAAAAGGTAGAGGAAAATAATTTTGGCATACGAAAGCGTCTTTTGGAATATGATGATGTGATGAACGCACAGCGAGAAGTAATCTACAAAAGAAGAAAACACGCTTTGAGTGGAGACCGAATTAAACTAGATATCGCCAATATTCTCTACGATACCTGTGAAGAAATCGTCTTGAACAACAAAGCCTCTAGCGACTTCAAAAACTTTGAATTTGAAGTCATCAGCAACTTTTCGATCACCTCACCTTATTCAGAAGAAGCTTTTAAAGAAACTGCTGAAAGTGAGATCCTCAATCAGCTTTATGATCAACTGACCGAACATTACAGCAATAAAATTTCTTCCAATGCAGCTTTGGCTTACCCTGTTATCAAGGAAGTTTATGAAAGGCCTGGAAATACTTTTGAAAGGATTGTAGTTCCTTTTACAGATGGTGTCAAAACACTAAAAGTCGTAACCAATTTGCAAAAAGCCTATGAAACTGAAGGAAAGTACTTGGTTCAAGATTTTGAAAGAAATATAACTTTGGCACTGATCGATGAGGCTTGGAAAACCCACCTTCGGAAAATGGATGAGCTCAAACAATCTGTTCAATTGGCTGTCCACGAACAAAAGGATCCTCTATTGATTTATAAGTTCGAAGCCTTTGAGCTCTTTAAATCTATGATCAATGGATTGAACAAGGAAATATTATCTTTTCTATTTAAAGGGGGACTGCCCAATCAAAGTGATACACAAATTCAAGAGGCTAAAAGAAAACCCAATTCCCCAAAAGGATACAGAACTTCAAAAGATGAAGTTCTCAACACCGATGAGTTGGCTCAAAGAAATCGCAATGTTGGAGCAAGTGCTGGTCAAAAACAAAGAAACATTGTTGAAACTATCGTAAGAGAACGACCCAAAATTGGGAGAAATGAAAAGGTAGTGATCCGAAATGTAAGCACAGGGGAAACCAAAACTGTAAAATTCAAACAAGCAGAGCCACTCATCGATAAAGGAGATTGGGTGATCAGTAATTAATTTTATAAATTAGATACAACAAGTCTAATTGATGGAAATTTATACAAAAGTTTTATTGTGGGTTATTCCTTTCTTTTTGATCATGATTCTCGTTGAAATTGCTTACGGTCATTTTACAGGAAAACAAACCTATACTTTTATGGATACACTATCGAGTCTCAGCTCGGGTATGACAAATATTCTTAAAGATGTTTTGGGGTTAGTCGTGGTCATCGTCTCTTACCCCTATTTGGTTGAGCATATTTCTATCATCAATTTAGAAAACAGCCTTTCTTTATACATTATTGCTTTCATATGTGTCGATTTTGCGTCCTACTGGAATCACCGATTGAATCATAAAATCAACTTTTTTTGGAACCAACACATCATCCATCACAGCAGTGAGGAATTCAATTTGGCCTGCGCGCTAAGGCAAAGTGTTTCGGATCTATTGGGATATACCGCTTTGTTTCTCATTCCTGCTGCTCTTTTGGGCATACCTCAAGAAGCTATTGCACTACTGGCACCTTTACATTTGTTTGGTCAATTTTGGTACCATACTCGACATATTGGAAAATTAGGAATTCTAGAATACATCCTAGTAACTCCTTCACAACACCGAGTTCACCATGCTATCAACTCCATATATATCGATAAAAATCTCTCTGCTATTTTTTGTGTTTGGGATCGCTTATTTGGTACTTTTCAAGAAGAATTGGAAGAAGAACCTCCAGTCTATGGAGTTCTCAAACCAGTCCACACATGGAACCCATTAATCATTAATTATCAACATTTATGGGGAATGTTAAGAGATGCTTGGTACACCCGTTCTTGGAGAGAAAAACTTACCTTATGGTGGAAACCAACAGGATATCGTCCCAATGACGTTGCCAAAAGATTCCCCAGAAAAATAATAAATACTGAGTCTCCAATCGAAAAGTACAACCCCAAAACAAGCTTTTTCAAAAAGGGTTGGGCTTTATTTCAATGGTTATGCATTACATTGATGATGTTCTTTTTGTTGGCTCGTTACGAATCATTTTCCTCTTTTCAAGCGCTATTATTTGGCAGTCTCATCGCTGTAAGTATTTTTGGATTTACCTCGTTAATGGATGGTTATTCTTGGGCTTATCGTTTTGAAATTGCAAGGAATATACTAGGTTTGTCATTTTTTATCCTTCCCTATCAGAATAATTTTTATCTGCATCAATTACCTGGACTGTATTACTTTGGTCTTATCTATTTCACATTAAGCCTCATAGGGTTAAAACTAATGGATAAAAAAAGAGAATTTTCTTTGAAAGGTGGGTAAAAAAGTTGTCTTACTAGGCCCTGCTCATCCTTTTAGAGGTGGGATCGCAGATACCCAAAACGATTTGGCCATAAATCTCCAAAAACTGGGACATGACATAAAAGCATATACTTTTACCACCCAGTACCCAAGACTCCTTTTTCCTGGTGAGACACAGTTTAGTGATGCGCAAGCGCCTCAAAACATAGATATTGAACGTAAAATTCACAGTTACAATCCTTTCAATTGGTCAAAAGTGGCTGAATCCATTAACAGATTAAGTCCAGATTTTGTGATTTTTCGATATTGGACTCCCTTTCTAGCTCCCTGCTGGTACGGAATTGCAAGAGGACTAAACAAAAGCATAAAAAAAATAGGACTTGTTGACAATTGGATTCCTCATGAAACTAGAGCATGGGACAAGACACTAACCCGAATTTTTTCAAGACAGATGAACGGAATGGCAACCCTTTCCATGGCTGTCGGTGATCAAATAACAGAGGATCAACCAAATACTCCCGTTTGGAGAGGATTTCATCCCATAGCCGATAATCTTCCAACAATCATCGATAAAAGGACAGCGAGAGAGGATTTGGGTTGGCCATTAGACAAAAAAATAGTTCTTTTTTTTGGTTTAATACGAAAGTATAAAGGGTTAGATCTGCTTATCAGAGCATTCGCTGAAAGTCCTTTGAATCGTTCAGACGTTATTTTGGCCATAGTTGGCGAAGTATATGAATCAAAAAATAAATACAACCAACTCATTCAAAAACTCAAACTAGACGAACGAATAATCTGTGACTTTAACTATGCCGAATCTCAAAAAGCATCTAAAATTTTCTGCGCTGCAGATGTCATAGCGCAAACCTATACTAGTGCGACTCAAAGTGGTGTTACACCCCTTGCTTATCATTATCAAACTCCTGTTTTGGTTTCCGACCTACCTGGCCTTAAATCACCCATAATCAATGATAAAACAGGAGAAATAACTGAAATAAACCCAAAAAAAATTGCTGAAAAATTAACCTTTATGTTACAAGATAAAATTCTTTTGGAGTATCAGTCTAATTTCAAAACAGCTATAAAACAATACAGTTGGAAATCATTCAGTCAATATCTCCTGCATTTTATCGAACAATTGTAAAAAATCTGAAAAGTTAAATTTGTAACTTTAAAAAAAAAACATGAAGTACTTTTTAATTTTAGCTTCACTTTTATTAGTGATTTCTTGCGGTGAGAAAAAAGAAGAGCCTCAAAGTACTCCACCTAATGTTGTGATTGTTTTTACCGATGATCAGGGATACCAAGATTTGAGCAGTTTTGGTTCTACCAATATTCATACCCCTAATCTAGATCAAATGGTTAAGGAGGGATTAAAACTTACAAATTTTTATGCTGCACAGGCAGTTTGCTCCGCTTCAAGAGCTGCTTTACTTACAGGATGCTATCCCAATCGAATCGGTATCTCAGGAGCATTTTTTCCTCTTCAAAAAATTGGAATCAATTCGCAGGAAACCACCTTGGCTGAAATGTTGAAAGCCAAAGGGTATAGCACAGGGATATTTGGTAAATGGCACCTGGGACACCATCCTGAATTTCTTCCCAATAACCATGGTTTTGATGAATTCATGGGCATCCCCTACTCCAATGATATGTGGCCAGTTGATTATGATGGAAATCAAGTTCCCTCTGATCATCGATTGGCAAAAATATTTCCTCAACTTCCATTTTACAACAATTTTGAGGTCGTAAGAGAAATAAAAACCTTGGAAGATCAAAGTCAATTAACTACTCAATTGACTGAGGCCGCTCTAGATTTTATTGATAGAAATAAAGAAAATCCTTTCTTTCTCTACGTACCTCACCCAATGCCCCACACCCCCATTGCTGTATCCGATAAGTTTAAAGGTAAAAGTGAACAAGGACTCTACGGTGATGTCATTATGGAAATCGATTGGTCAGTGGGGCAAATCATGAAAAAGCTTAAAGAACACCAGTTAGATGAAAACACTTTATTCATATTTACAAGTGACAATGGTCCATGGTTGAATTTTGGTAATCATGCTGGTAGCGCACTCCCTTTGAGAGAAGGAAAAGGAACTGCTTGGGAAGGAGGCCAAAGAGAACCTTGTGTGGTCTATTATCCCAAAGGAATTAAAGGGGGAAGAATCATTGACACTCCAATGATGACAATCGATATACTACCCACTATTGCAGAAATTACTGGGGCTCAATTGCCTAAAAAGAAAATCGACGGTAAGAGTGTATGGAGCATCTGGACTGGTAAAACTGAACAGAGTCCACACCAAGCTTTATTCTATTATTATAAATCTAATGAACTACACGGAGTAAGGTACAAAGACTGGAAGCTGTATTTTCCTCACACATACAGAACACTAAACGGAAGACCTGGAGGACAAGATGGCTATCCTGTCAAATATGAAATGAATGCTGTAGAACAAATAGAACTCTACAACCTTAAAGATGATATTGGAGAAACAACCAACGTTGCAGCGCAAAACCCTGTAATAGTGGAAACAATCAAATCCATTGCAGATGAGATGCGAAAGGAACTTGGGGATAAGCTTTATGGTATCGAAGGCACTGAAAATCGCCCAGTCGGAAGAATTAATTAATAAAGAATTTCATGTATCTATTTTTGAGTTTTATTCTCTTAGTCAACTGCAACTTGAGTGCCCCAGAGCCTAAAGATCAATCAAAGGTTGTATGGAGTCCAAGTGAAGATTTACAAAACAAAGCAAAAGCCTATTTTGCCTCAGGTTGTTTTTGGTGTGTTGAATCTGTTTACGAAAGTTTAAAAGGGGTTGAGGAAGCCTATTCAGGCTATGCTGGAGGTAAAACTAAAAATCCTAACTACTACCAAGTGATTACTGGTAAAACTGGACATGCTGAAACTGTTGAAGTAATTTATGACCCTAAAGTCATTGATTTTGAGACTCTAGTCGGGGTATTTTTTGATTCTCACGATCCAACCCTTCTCAACCAACAAGGCCCTGACCGTGGGACTCAGTACCGATCAATAGCCTTTTATCAAAATGAAAAAGAAAAAAGGATAATTGAGGACCACATTACTGAACTCACTCAAAAAAAAGTCTTTGATCGGAAGATCGTTACTGAAGTAATCCCTTTATCAAAGTTCTACTATGCTGAAAACTATCATCAGGATTACGAAAAAAACAACCCAAACGACCTCTATATTTTGAATGTTTCCCTACCAAGACTCAATAAATTCAAAGCCACTTCGCCCGAATTATTGAAGAAAGAAAAACATTGAGATCACTCCACCATTTCTCCGTTAAACTTTAGCCAAAATCGATAAAAGATTAAACCCATAGAAGTTCCAAAAAGAATACCTGATAGAACATCTAAAGGATAGTGAACTCCTATGTAGATTCTACTATAGGCAATAAGAAATGCAACAATCAATAGCACAATAGGCAGTTTTCTATATTTGGTTTTAAAAACCCCAGAAAAAAAAATCGCAAGAGCGAAAGAGTTAGATGCATGGCCCGAAAAATAACCATACAATCCTCCACAATTTGATTTCACCAACCTCACCATTCCCTCAAGAGCAGGATCATGACAAGGTCTTAAGCGCTCAAAACCGTATTTAAAAAGATTGGTAGTCTGATCGGTCACTAAAATGAGTAAACTGGTAAACAAAAGAAGTTTTAAAAAAGGCCTAAGATGATTTTTTTTGAGAAACAAAAAAGAAAGAAACAAATACAAGAAAACATTGGTTTCCTTTTGGGTCATCAACATCCAAAAAGAATCAAAAGTTGGACTTCCCAATTGGTTGAGAAAAATGAATAACCTTTGATCTAAATTAATGAGTTCCTCCACTACTAACTATTCAAAACTTTTCATTTCCTTATCATAGAAATTCAGAGCCTGTTCTATTAGGTTTGTGGTTTGTGATTCCAATTCTGCCTTATCTTCCTTTTCGAATTCTTCCATCCAGTGAATATCATCATTGACTACATTTAGGAAAAAACGAGGATACTCAGTGTGAACCACAAATATTGCCTCCTCCAATTCAGAGTTGTCCGCAATTAAAAACTTAGGTAAATCCATTTAGAAAATTCGTTATTGTAAAACTAATTTTTTGGTAAGATACTGAAATCTGAGCACCAACAATAATGCAGAAAGTGTTAATCCCGTTAAAAGACCTATCCAAATTCCCGTTGTACTCATATTAGTTTTCAAGCCCAAATAATAAGATACGGGGAAACCGATAAGCCCATAGGAGATAAAAATCAATACAGCAGGAATGCTTACATCTTGAACCCCTCTGAGGGCACCTAGAACAACTGCTTGGATTCCGTCAGCGACTTGAAAAAAAGCTGCGATTAAAATTAAGTTCGATGCAATGCGAACCACCTCAACTACATCAGAAGAAATAACAGGAGTACCACTATCCAAATACAACCATGGCAGTAAGTCGTGTGTTGCTATAAAAAATAAACAAAAAAGAAAGTCCATCAAAAAAATCAAAAGAAAGGTGGAAATTGCTACTCTACGTAGGGCAACAAAATCGCCGCGACCCTTTTGATTACCAACTCTTATCATTGCTGTCACCCCAACTCCAATGGCTACCATGTAGG
>JAYNHF010000025.1:30077-34448 GCA_038107695.1 Flavobacteriaceae bacterium
ATGTAGGTCATCGAAGATAAGTTGAGTGCAATCTGGTTTGCCGCTTGAGGATTTTTACCTAATAATCCTGACATCCATATTGCTGATGTAAAAAAAACAACCTCAAAAAACATTTGTAAAGCAGAGGGAAATCCCAAAGAAAAAATCCTACCAAAAAGAACACTACTTATTTTTACTCTGAATATCTTGCGATAGTATCTTTTGAAGCTCTTTTTGTTCTTAACATTGATGGCCATAAAAAAAACCATTGTCCAACGGGAAATAAGTGTTCCTATTGCTGCCCCCTCCACACCCAATTCAGGAAAACCGTGGAGTCCAAAAATCAAAAGATAATTCAATAACACATTAATTACATTCCCCATTAGGGTAGCATACATGGCCAGACGGGTCTGAAATAAACCCTCAGCAAATTGTCTAAATCCTTGAAAACCTACCAATGGAACAAGTGACAGCGATACCCAAAAAAGATAAGGCTTGGCCAAAGCAACCACCTCAATTGGCTGACCCATATGAGATAAAAGTGGTTGTGACCATAATACTATAAAGGCTAGTGCAAGCCCTAGGCTGAAACATAGAATTAAACCATGGACAAAGACATCTCTCACCTTTTTGTGATTTTCGGCTCCTAAAGCTTCGGCGATCATGGGAGTAATGGCTGTAGAAAAACCAATCCCCAAAGACATGGCCACAAAAACAAAACTATTTCCAAGGGATACAGCAGCCAATTCGGCCGTACCCAACTGCCCTACCATAACATTATCTATCAATTGTACTACTGTATGCCCCAACATACCCACAATAACAGGATAAGCAATTTTTAGATTGGTGTTAAATTCTCGGGTATAACTCCTGAGTTTCATAAGAAATTAAAAAGGAAAATCATGAATTGTTATTCTAAGCTCAGTTGATCGGCCAAATAGACCAGAGCAGTCATTGTTGCAGCACCCAACTCCAATTCTCTTTGATTAATTTCTTCGAAGGTATCCATCTCAGAGTGGTGATGTGTAAAATACCGCTGAGAATCTGTTTTCAAACCAGCCAATACCATTGCATTTTCTTTGAGTAAATTGACATCTGCCCCACTTCCATTTCGTTTGAACAAATTGATGTCATAAGGCTCAAAATAGGATTTCCACGATAATATTTTGTTGAAATATCTTTTGTTGGTGTCAAAACTAAATCCTCTAGGACTGAAACCACCAGTGTCTGACTCTAGTGCTAGAAGGTGTTTTTCTTTTTTATTTTTAACACTTTCGGCATAAGCTTTTGCTCCCTTAAGTCCATTTTCTTCGTTGGCAAACAATACCACCCGAATAGTATTTTTAGGACGAAAACCTTTGAAACTCAACAGGCGTATGACTTCCATTGATTGAACTACTCCAGCCCCATCGTCGTGGGCACCATCACCTAAATCCCATGAATCTAAATGTGCACCCACTAAAATAATTTTCTCTGGTGATTCCACTCCAGTGATTTGAGCTATAACATTGTAGGATTTGACTTCAGGGTAATTTTTACAATTTTGCTTGATGAAAAAACGAAGTTTGGGATTAAGAGCAATCATAGAACTGAGAAGCTCAGCATGATTGGTACTGATGGATGCGGCAGGGATTCTTTTATTTAATGGTAGGTCTCCATAACTCATGACCCCTGTATGAGGGTAATCGTCTAATCTCAAATTAAGGGAACGAACGATAACTGCTACAGCTCCATATTTTGCTGCTTCAGCTGCACCGTTATAACGCTGATTTACCGCTCCACCGTATGCATCGAAAGTATTGATTAAGTTGGGCTGCATCGGTCGATTAAAAAAAACTATTTTACCCTCAATTTGATCTTTTCCCAATCTAGCCAGATCTTCTATCTTCTTTACCTCCAGAACATTCGCTCTAATTCCAACAGAGGGAGTAGCAATAGAGCCCCCGAGTGCGCATATGTTTACATTTATGGTATTCCCAGGACTGGATTCAATATTGGCATATTCAAAAGTCCCTCTCACCCATTTGGGAACCATTACCGGTTGAAGCCAAAGCGAGTCGATGGCAAGAGCATCGAGTTCTTCTTTTGCCCATTGGATGGCACGCGCTTCATTTAATGAACCTGACAAACGTCCTCCAATTTGATTGCACAAGTGGTTCAACCAATCATAACTTTTACCATTGGTCAGGGCTTCTTTGTAAATATTTTCTAACTGGCTCGCAATTTCTTTTTTGTCTTGAGCATTCAGAAAAGCACAAGTGAAAAAGAAAAATAACAATAATTTTTTGAACATAAATTTATGAATTGGGTTTGGCAGCGAACTGCTGAATATCTTCTTCTGTTACGGGATTGGCTCCAAGAATCATCAAACGCTCTACTACATTTCTCAATTCACGAATGTTGCCCGTCCAAGGATAATCCATCAATCGATTCATGGCCTCTTTGGAAAAGGTCTTGGGGTCAAGTCCTTGATCTGCCATAAGATTTTTCGAAAAATAATCTACCAACAAAGGAATGTCTTTCTTTCTATCTTTCAATGGCGGCACTTCTATCAAGATTACCGCTAATCGATGATAAAGATCCTCCCTAAACTTTCCTTGCTCAATCTCCTTTTTTAAATTTTTGTTGGTGGCTGCAATCACCCTTACGTCGACTTTAATATCTTTTTCCCCCCCTACTCTTTGGATTCTACTCTCCTGTAGTGCCCTCAAAACTTTTGCTTGAGCAGCTAGACTCATGTCTGCAACTTCATCCAAAAACAAGGTTCCTCCGTTGGCAATTTCAAACTTTCCTGGTCGATCTTTGATGGCAGAGGTAAAGGCACCTTTCATGTGTCCAAACAATTCACTTTCTATTAACTCGGCAGGAATAGCAGCACAATTCACCTCTACAAAAGGAGTTTCAGAACGATTACTTTTTTGATGCAAATGATGAGCTACAAGTTCCTTTCCAGTCCCATTTTCACCTGTAATCAGAACCCGTGCATCTGTAGGAGCTACCTTATCGATCAAATCGTGAATTTCATTTATTTGATTTGAGGTTCCAATGATTTTGTACTTTTTACCAATACGTTTTTTGAGGCTTTTGTTTTCTGATACAAGATTTTTGATTTGCAATGCGTTACGAACGGCGGTTAATAAGCGATTCAAATCCGGAGGCTTTGAAATAAAATCGTGTGCTCCAGATTTCATGGCCTCAACCGCAGTAGTTACGTTCCCATGTCCAGTCAACATGATAAAAGGAACATGAATTCCCTCGTCTCTCGCTCTTTGTAAAACCTCAATTCCATCCATTTTGGGCATTTTAATATCACACAAAACCAAATCAAAATTTTCCTTTTTAAGAGCAGCCAAACCCAATTTACCGTCTTCACACTCACTAATGAGGTAGTCCTTGTTTTCTTCCTCTAAAATCCGAATCAAAACCCTTCTGATCGGTTCTTCATCTTCAATCAATAATATTTTTTTCATTGGGTATTTGATGGATTATTTTTTAAGGTAACTACTCGTTGAGGGAATGGTATTTCAATATTTAAATCTTTTAATTTTTCAAAAATATGATACCTGAGGTCACTTTTTACGATATTAGCTTCAAAGCTCTTATTCATAGAAAAGAAAAGCTGAAAGATTAGCGCGCTTTCGCCGTATTCCTCAAAAAGTAAAAAAGGTTCCGGATTCTTGAGCACTTTAGGGTGATTGTTAGCGATTTCAATCACGGATTGTTTTAACAACTTTACATCCGTATTGAAAGCGACTCCAAACTGAATAATCTCTTTGGTCAAAGTTCCATTTTCGGTCCAATTGTAAAGGATAGAGGTCAAAAATTTGTGGTTGGGTATAATCAACACCTTATTGTCTCGGGTCACGGCTCTTGTGGTTCTTAGCATTATGTTTTCTACACGACCCACTTGACCATCTACTTGGATGACATCCCCTACGTGAACGGTTTGATCAGCCAAAATGGAAATTCCTGAAAAAACATCTTGTATTAATGTTTGTAAGGCTAAACCAATACCCACTAAAAGAGCGGCAGAGGCAGCAAAAATAGCATTGACATTTACTCCAACATTGTCCAACGTAATCAGGATTACGATTAAATAAACAAAGTAGTTCAAAAAGGTAAAAATACTTCTGAACTTTAATTTGGTATCATTGTTAAGTGTCCTGAATATTAATCGTTTGAATAGCTTCAAGAGCATGTAGGTCAGAACAAAAACAGCAATAATAATCAGTATCGACTTGGGAGTAACCATAATGTCACTGCCAATATTAATCTGAAAATTAAAAAAATCAATTATTCTTCGCATGCCAAGAAATTAGTACTAAGATAATACAAAAACAAAACCCACCCTTATTTCTAAGGATGGGAAAAAAATTGCTATGAAAAAGAAAT
>JAYNHF010000026.1:0-33699 GCA_038107695.1 Flavobacteriaceae bacterium
AACTTAAACTTAAGGAAGATTTCACTCCCGCTTTTTTGTATTTCTACGTCGTTTGATGCGCCCCTAAAATCATAAGCATAGGCCAGTGAAAAGCCAAACTTGGTTTTGATTATGGCCATCACGTTCATGTATTGGGTGGTTTTGTATCCACCACCCACTTCAAAGATTCCCTTATAATCATAAGTCCCTCCAAAATGAACGGTATTCCCAATTCCAGGGATGATCTTAGAACTTACAAAAGGATTGATCGAAGAGTTGAATGAGCCAAAGTTGATTTTATATCCAGCCAATAAATAGGTAGCGGGTTTTTCATCACCAATAAAAGATTCATTGTCTGTGTACTTTATCGGATTCAAGAAGTTGGGCACCGATACAGAAGCATAGAACTTTTGGGTTTTGTAGAGAAAACCAAAACCGATCACGGGATAGGTTTCCTTGGTGATGTCTGGGATGGCGGCATTGGGTGCATTGGTCAAGCGCTGTATGGCCTCCACGTCGGTAAACTTGGTATGTGCACCAGCCTTGATCCCCAAAGAAAGTGACTTGCCTGAGCCTACGGTAAGCTGATAACTCGCATCTACAGCGTAAAGCGTTCTTTCGTCAATGAATACTTTGTTGTTGATGATCGAAACCCCAAAAGCCAAATTCTTTTTGGGATTACCACTGAAATAAAAATAGTTCATCTTAGGAGCACTGCTTACCCCTTGCCAAGTGGATCGGGTGGTAAAAGACAGTACCCTGCCCTCAGAACCAGCATAGGCCGGATTGAAGGCATTCATGTTGAATCGCTCCATCAATAAGTTTTCATTGACTTGTGCATGGGATTTTAAAGTGACTAGGGTGAGCACAAGTAGGAGGAATAGATTGATTTTTTTCACAGATAAATATTTTTAGTTAAAGATGTACAACCAACCCTCTTCTACCTTTGTTTCATCACCACGATCAATCCTGTAAAAATAGGGGCCTGTAGGTAGTGGTTTTCCATTTTTATCTGTTCCGTCCCAATCGTTATTGTAACTCCATGACTCATAGACCGTAACTCCCGTTGGACTGTAGATTTTCACATTGGCGGTAGGATATTTATCAATATTGACAATCTTCCATTTACTCTCTTCTCCCGATTGATTTGGCGTTAATAATTCTGAAACGAATATCGGAATCACTTCCTCGCCCTCACTATTGATAACAGGCTCTTCTGGATATCCATCATTGTTATCATCTGTATCGGCATTATCGCCTATGCCATCACCATCGGTGTCTTTAGTTTCATTGGGATCGGTTGGAAAGTCATCTAGAACATCAATTACACCGTCATTATCGGCATCCATATCTCTATTATCGCCAATACCATCTCCATCGGCATCGGTACATTCCCCTTCATTGTAGGGGAATAGATCCTCTTCGTCAACACAACCGTCATTGTCGTCGTCTTCATCAATACAATCAGGAATCAGATCTTTATCATAATCTTTGGGTTTAGAGCGTTTGTTCAAAGGATCGGAATCGCAGGATATTTCGTCTTCATCGAGATATTGGTCGTCATCGTCATCCTCATCAGCATTATTACCTATGCCATCTTGATCAGTATCAAGATATTCAGTATTGTCTAACGGTAGATCGTCTTCGATATCTGGGACTCCATCGTTATCATCATCTTTATCTAGACAATCTGGGATCAAATCTTGATCAAAATCAGCGGGCATACTGTCACCATCTAGAGGATTGGTATTACATAAAATTTCGTCTTTATCGGTGAATCCATCGTTGTCGTCATCTGGATCGGCATTGTCTCCAATTCCATCTTGATCAAAATCTGCATACTCGGCGGGGTCGTCAGGGAAGTGATCCTTATCATTTTCATACCCATCATTGTCTCGGTCATTGACATTAATAATTACTGCAGTAGTGGATTGATCCTCCGAAGGAGTATCATTTGAATTGGAGTCTTCGTTGACCAAAGGCGGGGTTGAAGGAGCCTCTTGAGAGGGTATACAGCCATTGGCTTCTACTTCTGCCCCAATAGGAGTATTAAGGCAAAAATCGAGATAATCTGGCACCCCATCATAGTCACTATCCTTTTGGTCTTGGGAACAACCGTTTTGATCAATAGTCGCTCCAATAGGAGTATTGGGACACAAGTCCAATGCATCTATCAGTCCATCATTATCCCCATCACAATTGGAGCAAGTGGTATTTAGAGATTGTAAGTGACTGGCCGCAAAACCTTGCAAATCAAATATGGCATTGAAAACTGGACGTACAGAAAAAATTTCATCCCCATTGGGGGATCCTGTAAGAGAAAATTTCAACACATAGGTGTCCAGACTGCCCGAAATCGATATGGGAAGGGGAGAGTCCAATGTAGCAGTTCCTCCCGTTACTGACAAGTGGTAGGCATTGTATCTCAGGGGTTGATCAAAAGGAAGTTGATCGGATCCATTGACAGGTTCGGACCATTTTACGGTTATTTCATCAAAAGTACTATTTACAGAAACACCATCAATAATAGGGGGATTGTAGTTAAGTGTAACAACATTATTGGATTGATTTTCATAGGCTCTTAATCCATTGTTGTCATAAATATTGTGATCACCATGAGGTTTTACTGTAATTTCTTCCTCTCCATTGAGTTTGTTGTTGAGTCCAAATGTGAGTATATAATATTCTCCTTCTTTGCTCACACTTGTAGGGTAACTATTAGATAGGGTTGCATTCCCTCCGTTTAGATACAATCTAAAATCGTTGGTTGTCAAATCCCCAGTTCCATTACTATCAGTAAAGACAGGCTTACTGAATTTTACCTTAATGTATTCATTGTCAGGAGTTATACGAGTTTCACGAATGATGGGATTTTTGGAAATACTCATATTGATTTCATTACTTTTCCCCTTGATTGTGTAGGAACAGTTTCCAGAACTTCCAGAGTATGGAAGTTCAATGGCACAATTAACCGTATAATCATCATCTATAATTCCTGGAGAAAAATGGGGAGAGGATCCAGATTGTTTAAGCTCTTGATTTATGTACCAGTTCAACACTGCCTCTGCTGGGAATCCAGTTGTGCTAGTAGCCGTAAAGCTAGCCTGCTCAAAGTCAGGTATTGAAGTTCCTACATTAGAGACGATACTGATCCCTTGAAAGGTAACACTGTTGTCAGTAAAAAACTCAATTCCCGAATTATTACCTCCATTATTGGAATTAGGTCCCGCAGTAACCGTTGTGGTGGAACTAAAGTTGATGTCTTGAACGGAGATGTAATCGACGCAAGCAGTGATATCTGCAAGATGAATTTCTGATTGTGAGCCGTGGGAGCTACTTTTGATGGTACAAACCTCTCCGAATGGACTGTTGAGTTCAAAGGTGTCAGATACAGAATAACTATTGTTTGATCCAAAAGTGTAAATCGATCCGTTACCCAGTAATTTCAATGTCGTAAACGATACATTCCCAGAAAAACTCGTCGTATTCTTAACCTCCATATAACCAATCTTATTGAGATTGTTCCCATGGGGACCGCCGTTATTTCGCCATGTCTGTGATAACCTTATCTTTCCATTCCCCCGTTGAATCAAACTGCCTATGTCTCCATAATTATCAAAATACACATCACCTTCATGTCTGTCGGTAATGATTCTAGGCCATGGAATCTCAGCATAGTTTCTGAAATAGTTCCCCTTAAAAATAAAAGTCGCTGAGGCATTATTCATGATCAAATCACCATAACTAGAATTATTCTGACCATTATTGACATTCCTTCTCCTCGCCTGATGTTGATAGGTACAGGTAATCGAAGTGGTCCCTAAATTGATCGTCATCGTTGCATTGGCAGTAACATTGGCATACCAATAATTCCCCGTATTGATATCGTAGTTATTGGTCGTCAATACTCCCGAATTCGTGTATAATCCTCCCCCCGATGTGTCCAAAGGTCCTGACAGAGAAACATCTGAACCATCGATGTAAACATAACTCATCCGTTGACCCTTGCTGTCTAGGGTCACAGAGGCTGTACCTGTAAAATATGTATAGTCTGATTGTATCGTCATGTTTTCACTTAATTCATATGAACCGTGAACTCGAAGATTCTTTGACTGATAATCAAATTTGGGAGTGTTGGTAACTGATGCCCAACTTATGTTTTTACAGGCAGCATTGTCTATGTCAATTGTAACGACCTGATCCGAAGCGTCAAATGAATTCTCATCGAAATATATATTGTCCGCAGAGGTAGGAGGGCAACCTACTGGAGATCCCCCTGAAGTAAGTGACCATTTAGAACCATCACTCCAATTTCCCGTTCCGCCAATCCAATAAAAGTCCCTTTCGGTAATTGACCCAAAAGTGACACCTGAATTGTTTCCATTATCTATCGAATTATTCGCCGCAAAAGATCCTGTTCCTGAAAAACTAATGTCTTGCATGTCCAAATAAGTCGAGGTTACTGTATCACTACTAATTATGTGAGCCGTTGTCCCCGGAGAACTGGACTTGACCGTCGTGATCGCACAGCTTCCGGATTGACCCATAATAAAGGTGTCAGATACAGAATAACTATTGTTTGATCCAAAAGTGTAAATCGATCCGTTACCCAGTAATTTCAATGTCGTAAACGATACATTCCCAGAAAAACTCGTCGTATTCTTAACCTCCATATAACCAATCTTATTGAGATTGTTCCCATGGGGACCGCCGTTATTTCGCCATGTCTGTGATAACCTTATCTTTCCATTCCCCCGTTGAATCAAACTGCCTATGTCTCCATAATTATCAAAATACACATCACCTTCATGTCTGTCGGTAATGATTCTAGGCCATGGAATCTCAGCATAGTTTCTGAAATAGTTCCCCTTAAAAATAAAAGTCGCTGAGGCATTATTCATGATCAAATCACCATAACTAGAATTATTCTGACCATTATTGACATTCCTTCTCCTCGCCTGATGTTGATAGGTACAGGTAATCGAAGTGGTCCCTAAATTGATCGTCATCGTTGCATTGGCAGTAACATTGGCATACCAATAATTCCCCGTATTGATATCGTAGTTATTGGTCGTCAATACTCCCGAATTCGTGTATAATCCTCCCCCCGATGTGTCCAAAGGTCCTGACAGAGAAACATCTGAACCATCGATGTAAACATAACTCATCCGTTGACCCTTGCTGTCTAGGGTCACAGAGGCTGTACCTGTAAAATATGTATAGTCTGATTGTATCGTCATGTTTTCACTTAATTCATATGAACCGTGAACTCGAAGATTCTTTGACTGATAATCAAATTTGGGAGTGTTGGTAACTGATGCCCAACTTATGTTTTTACAGGCAGCATTGTCTATGTCAATTGTAACGACCTGATCCGAAGCGTCAAATGAATTCTCATCGAAATATATATTGTCCGCAGAATTGGGGGCTCTAGAATGAAAGACATTTCCGCCTGAAGTTGTCGACCAATGGTTTGAATAATTGGACCAGTTTCCTGTTCCTCCGACCCAAAAATAATTTTGAGCATCATCGGCACAACCGTTCATATTTACCGCAGTCCCGGAAACAGTTCCAGGGCAAAGGTCAATGGGATCAGCAACACCATCTGCGTCAGTATCAGGATTTAAATTTACAGATGGCGAAGTTGGTTTTTCGGGTTTTGTAAAAACAATATTTCCCAAGAATTCATTCGCTGTAGTCGTTATATCTGATGTTACCCCAGAACTAAAAACATGCTTTTTCAAGCTGGAATTTCCAGTTATTGCATACATAAATGTACCCGAAGGATCAATTTCAAAATCGGTTACACTTGAAATTGAAATCACTGAACCTCCCAGAGAGTGGACGTCGTTCTCGAGGTTTCTTTCAATTATTTTTATTGAGCTACTGTTGGCAATGTATATGTTACTTCCGTCATTACTTATAGTGATGTCATTTCCTCCCCCAACATCAATGTAATCAATTACGTTATTTGTATTTGTATCAACAATAGCAACGTAGTTTGAATAGTTAGAGTTTTGATTTCCGTTGATGTCTGTCATTAAACTGGGATCATTTGAACAAGCTCCATATCCCCAACTGGTATTTAGAACATAAACATATTTGTCATCAGGACTAATGGTCAATCGAGTGGCTCCTGAAATGGCTGAATTAATTTTGGTCTCAGAACCATTTGAAGTATCATAAACTGAAATCCCCTTTTTTCGTGGATCAAGATTAGCAACGTATAACTTGGATCCATCTGAGTTGATGGCTAAACGAACACTTTGGTATGCCTCGTTTGGGTTTGAAGAGTCACATGTCCCCGTATTTCTATTGGCAAGCTCTGAAACAGTTCCACTTAAAATGTCATAAACTTTTATAGAATATGCCCTTGCGGTGTATATTTTTTGCCCATCAGGGGAGGAGACCATTCCACTTTTGTCGGAAAAACTTGAAATATCAGTTATATCAGAATGGTCAGATGTTTTTATGAGTTTCGTCCCACCACCACAATCATAACAATCTTGAAAAAGATACTGATTGTCGGCACTTATACCGATAGTTCTCTCATTATTTCTCCAATTTGAGTTGGATGAAATTGGTCCAATAGTTGTTGAAAGGGTGTCAGAGGACACGTCTATCACTTGAATTGAACCGCCTTTTCGAGCAGATATATAGGCAAGATTCTGTCCGTTTTGAGAGGAGCCGTTTGAACTGGAATCATTGTCGTTACTGAGGTTAACTCCTTGAATATCAAAAACAGCATCATCGGCCAATCGAACCTTGAGTACTTCATTACCATCGGGTATTCCATTAATTTCTATTCCCAGAGAATAAGTGAAATTCTCTTGAAAAACTGATTTTGGGGTGGTAGAGGACAAGGTCGCAGTTCCTCCAGTCATTTCTAAAATAAAATCTGAGGGTTCCAAAACACCACTTCCATCAGTATCACCGAAAACACTTTCGCTAAAAGTAACCTTTACATTTTTGTTGTTTGGAGTGAGTGATAGAGACAACAGACGGGCTTGAATGGATCCTAAACGAACAGCGTTATTATTTTGATCTTGATGAGCATTTCGACCTCCATTGTCATATATCTGATAATTTTCGGGTCTAACCGTTAGTACTTCATTGCCAGCCAAATTTGAAACGTCTATGCCTAAGGTATAGGTATTTCCATTTTTACTAACACTTGTGGGTTGATTAGAATTTAAAGTTGCTGTCCCACCTGTTATTGACAACTCGAAATCGGAGGGGACTAAGGCTCCAGTTCCTGAGTTTTCTGTAAACACTGGCTTGTTGAAAGTAACCGCTATGGTATTGTCATTTTCAGAAAAAGTAGTGGAAATGATCAAAGGATGTTGGTTCAAACTCAAAGTCAATTCATCTGTTTTGCCGATGGTGGAAAAATCACAACTGGTTACCGTACCAGAGTAAGGAATTTCAACCGATCCAAATACTTTGTCACCATTAATCAAGTTGTTGGCTGAAAAAGTATTTGAAGATCCACTTTGACGCTTTTCTCCATTGACAAAAAAGTGAAATGTGGTAGAGTTGTTTCCAGTATAAGTCGATGAAATAACAAATGAAATGAGTTGATTGTCATAAAATGAAGCTCCCGTTGGACTTGTTGTTATGGTCATTCCAGAAATAGTATTACTGCTGTCTGTATTGAAGTTAAAACCATTGGTATTTCCTTCATTATAACTGTATGGACCTAAAACAACTGTTGCACTGGTAGTGAGTGTTATATCTCTAATTCTGATGTAGTCACCACAAAAATCCCCTCCATTATAATTGATATTAGCCTGATTACCACTGGTAGTAGACATTAAGAAGTTTCTAGTACCAGTTTTTGATCCAAGATTAAGAGAGTTGGAAACGGTCAACGATCCACTGGTACCGATTTCTAATGTAGTGCCGTCTCCAGTGAGAATTAAATTTCCAACAACTGGGTTATAATTTGTGTTGAATCTAGTGTATTTATTGATTATTAGGGTGTCAATTATACCTCCTCTATTATTACTGTCGTGATATGATCCAAATTCAGTACTAATAATCTGAGGATCATTTTGGTAATTAGTGCTGTTTTGTATAATCTCAAATTTTCGGATTCTATCTACCCGATAACCAACACTTCTCCATGAAGGAGCGTCTTCTGAAATAATATGTCCAAAATTATCCTTTCTATAATAACTCCCTTGAAGTTCCGCTGTTTTAAGATGAATTGTTGAACTTGAAAAATCGGTAATCATATTGCGATTATTGCTGTCTGCATCAATTTGAAGCCTATATCCATCGATGGTGATTTTCGATACCCCTGTATTAATTGTTGTGGTAACTGAACCAGATGGAGATCCATGAAAAACAACTTGATGAAAGCTTAAATCATAATCATTTGAATTATATGTTGAACCGCTTCTAACATATAAACTTCTATTACTGGAATTAAAATTGTCAAGCTGACTAAAGACACCTCCACTTTTGTCAATATCTAGGTTACCCGTGTTATGACCAGCTGATGTAAAAAAACTATTGGAGTTGGTAATGAATTTTAATGTCCCGGGACTACTGATTGACATATCAGCAGTATAGGTAACTGACCCTGAAATCTCCAAAGATTTTGAAGTCATATTAAACTGTGGACTGTTAGTAACTCCTGTCCAATCAAGGTTAATTAGTGAAGCATTATTTGAGTCCAATGTGACAACCTGATTTGCAGCAGAAAACGAGTTTGAAGTGAAAAAAACATTATCATTGGGTGTTGGCGCACATTGACCACCGCTCCCTCCGTCAGATAAAGACCAATGATTACTATCTGACCAATTTCCACTTCCTCCAACCCAATACAAGTTTCTCGAATCAAGTTGAGTAATCGCTACACCCGAGTTGTTTCCCTGATCTACCGATGCCTGAGCTACTAGAGTTCCACTTCCAGTAAATGCCATATCCTTTAAACTCAAGTTTGTTGCCGTAACTGTATCAGTAGAAAGAAGGTTTAAAGTTGCTTGATTTCCTCCAGATGTTGATTTGAGGGTAGTTACAGAGCAACCCCCTCCATCAAAGGACATACTGTTTGAAACCGTAAGTGTTCCACTAGTTCCAAACTCAACAGTTAGAGCATTCCCTTTAAATTGAATATCCCCAACAACCGGGTTATAATTTGTGTTGAATCTAGTGTATTTATTGATTATTAGGGTGTCAATTATACCTCCTCTATTATTACTGTCGTGATATGATCCAAATTCAGTACTAATAATCTGAGGATCATTTTGGTAATTAGTGCTGTTTTGTATAATCTCAAATTTTCGGATTCTATCTACCCGATAACCAACACTTCTCCATGAAGGAGCGTCTTCTGAAATAATATGTCCAAAATTATCCTTTCTATAATAACTCCCTTGAAGTTCCGCTGTTTTAAGATGAATTGTTGAACTTGAAAAATCGGTAATCATATTGCGATTATTGCTGTCTGCATCAATTTGAAGCCTATATCCATCGATGGTGATTTTCGATACCCCTGTATTAATTGTTGTGGTAACTGAACCAGATGGAGATCCATGAAAAACAACTTGATGAAAGCTTAAATCATAATCATTTGAATTATATGTTGAACCGCTTCTAACATATAAACTTCTATTACTGGAATTAAAATTGTCAAGCTGACTAAAGACACCTCCACTTTTGTCAATATCTAGGTTACCCGTGTTATGACCAGCTGATATGAGAGCAGAGTTTTTTACAGATGAAAATTTATGAGTTCCTGGGCTCGATATGACCATTTCGGGGTCATAGGTTACTGAGCCATATATCATCAATGTTTTCCCACTCATATTAAATGTTGGGTTATTACTTACTCCAAACCAGGAGATATCTCCAACGCTTTCATTGTCTGTATCAAGAGTGACAGTCTGATTTTCGCCGTTAAAAGAATTATTATCAAAAATCACATTGTCTTCAGATCCTGGAGTAGTTGTATGAAAGATAGCTCCTCCTGTTGAAGTAGCCCAATGCGATGAATAATTCGACCAATTACCACTTCCTCCAACCCAGTAATAATCAGATTGTGCTGTAAGCACATTAGAAAAAAATATTAAACACAAGAGAAAAGTTAACCTTTTGAAAATGGTATAAAAGTTACACCTAGAGTAAATTTCAAATCTGTAAAATGGACTAAGTTTAAATTTCAAAAAACTGGTTTTAGAATATATTTATCAAACTAAGTAATAATATATTTTAAAAATAGTATTTACTATATATAATTATTTATATGATACAAATATTTTATTTTTGAAACATGTTTCTTGACATCATTGCTCTTTTTGTCTCTTTTTTATGTCTCGTTGTATCAGTTATGATCATTCGATCCTATCAGTTTGATAAAAATATCAATGTTCCTTTTTTTATCATTATTTTACTTGTAGGATTACAACGTTTTCAGAGTGCTTTAACCAATCTGAATGTGGTTAAATTAACTTCTCCTTTTGAATCATTTCCTTTTTTAGCATTGGTTTTTATTCCAATTTTTTTGTTTTTTTTTAAAATCTCTGCTCAAGAAAATGATACTTCTTATAAAGATTTAGTTCACTTTATTATCCCATTATTTATTATCATTATTAAAAAAAATGAACTTTTATCTGTCCTAGGCAGTAGACTAATATTCTTTAGTTTTTCCCTAATATATTGGGTTTTGATTTTTAGAATAATCATGAGATACTTCAAAAAAACCTTGTCTCGAAATTCTTTTAACAGGGTCAACTTCAGATGGTTGATTTTGGTTTTTGTAAATACCACCTTGATTCTGTTTTTTCTAAATTATCAAGTACTCTATTGGGATCTCAATAGATCAGATTTATCACTTACAAATTTTTACAGAGGGAGTTCAATTGCATGGATCGTTGCCCTTATGTATCTTATTTTAAACCCAGTAATAGTTTTTGGCAAAAGCTACCTACTTAATCAATTGACAATCAAATCTAAATTGGTCAACCCTTGGAGTTTTAAACCCTACAAGAAATTCGAAAATAAAGATATGAGGTTAAGTCAAAAAATCAATAAAGCAGCTCCTGAGCTTATTTTTGCTTTGCGAGTTTTGGAATACGATTATGATTTTTTAATTAAGAAAGAGGTCTTTTTTAAAACTTTGGCGAAAAAATTAAAAATTCCCGATTCACATCTAAAATTTTTATTCAAGTACTACTGTGAGTTATCCATTCACGAATATTTGAATTTTCTCAAAATATCGCTTTCAATAGAGTTAATTCATCAAGACTTTTTACTTGATCGTACCATAGATTCTTTATCTAAAACATGTTTTTTTGAATCAAGAATTACCTTTTATAAAAACTTCAAAAAGTTTACTGGAACAACTCCATCAGAATTCGCATAAATCATTGTCTTTACAATCTAAAAACAGTATTCATCACCCACAGCATATCGGTCATAGACTTCTTTAGAAACTTTTCCAGATACATAGTCGCTATTGAGTCCAACACCACCAATCGAATTGGATTGAGGATTGGCATAGAAATTTACATTAAAATAGAAATAATAATTTCCGCGAATTTCTTCCTTATTACGAATCACATCGCACTCCTCTTCTTTACTGCAACTTAGATTGGTTAGAACTATTACAAGAGAAATGAATAATCTCATAGGTGGTTGAATTTAGCCATCAAAACATTATAAATGCCCTAATACAAAAGTATTTATTTTTACTAACTTTACTTACTTACATGTTTACAGCTTATCTCCTTATTTGATAATAACTATATGAAAACCACAGATAGCATACAGTTTGGTGAGGGAAATTTTTTGAGGGCTTTTGTAGAATACTGCATTCAAATTCTTAACGAAAAGACTTCATTCTCTGGAAGGGTCAATGTCGTTCAGCCCATACCCAATGGAAGATTAGATCAGTTAAATCTTCAAGATGGTAAATATCACCTTTTTCAAGAGGGGATCATTAAAGGACGAAAAATCAGAGATGTAATACAAATAGATTGTCTTGATCAAATGGTAAATCCTTATGATGACTTCGAGAAGTTTTTAGAACTTTCAGAGAATGAGGATTTGACTTTTGTTTTTTCTAATACTACTGAAGCTGGAATTGTACTAAACACAGAAGATTTTTTTAACGCCAAGCCCCCCGTGTCATTTCCGGGAAAACTTACGAGATTACTGTATCATCGCTATAAAAAATTCAAGGGTGATCCAACAAAAACGCTTCACATCATCCCCTGTGAATTGATTGATAAGAATGGTGATAAATTACGAAGTATTATTTTACAACTTTGCAAGCTTTGGGAACTTGAAGACGACTTCGTTTTATGGGTTGAAAAAAATCATTTCTACAATACATTGGTCGATAGAATTGTTCCTGGATATCCGAAGGAAAATTTGGCTTTCTACAAAAAACATCTGTCTTTTGAAGATGAATTGATGATAACGTGCGAACCTTTTTTTCTTTGGGTCATTGAAGGGAATCGTGACCTACTGAAATTGTTTCCAGTGGACCAGCTGGAAGAGATCAACGTCATGATGGTTCCCGATTTGGGAATCTACCGAACCCGTAAAGTTAGGATTCTCAACGGATGTCATACTACCCTTGTTCCAGTTGGGCTACTCAACAGTACCCAAACCGTATCAGAAGCTTTAGAGGACGATTTTCTAAAAACTTTTCTAAAACAAACACTATTTGAAGAAATTATACCCAGCATAGATTTTGACAAAAAAGAGTTAGAGGAATATGCTCACTCTGTCTTGGAACGTTTTTCAAATCCATTTATCATTCATCAATTAGAATCTATCTGTCTGAATTCCATTTCTAAATTTAAAGTTCGGGTATTGCCCAGCCTATTATCTTATCACAAGAGAAAAAAAGAAATCCCTCAAAACCTTTGTTTTGCTTTTGCCTCCCTTATATATTTCTATGGCAAGGAAGTTTCCCAGCACCCCTATCCTTTGAAGGATGATCCAAATCTAATAAGTTTTTTTAATGAGGTTTGGAAAAATAAAGATATTGAAAAGGTTACGAATAAAATCCTGTCTAATACCTCACTGTGGGATCAAGATTTGACTGAAATCGCTCCTCTAAAAAATAACCTTCAATCAGCTCTCCAAGCCATTATTTCTTCCCCTAAAATCAGTGAAGCTTATCAGGCTTTTAAAAACCTTTAATTATGGGAAAAGTTTTAAAAATCAATCCTAAAGACAATCTCATTATTGCTCTTGAGGGACTCCGAAAAGGAGACCGAGTACACCTGGACAAAATAGAAATTACTCTGGCTGAAGACATCCAACAAAAACACAAATTTACAGCCAAAGGATTAAAAAAAGGGGATTTTCTATTCATGTATGGGATCAAGGTAGGCGTAGCGAATCAGAATATTCCTCAAGGTGCTGCTCTGACCACAAAAAATATGGATAATGCTTTCAATGAAAGCATAAGTTTTGATCATATTGGTAAGTCAATCACACCCCCTGCCAAAACCGAAAAGTATTTTCAGGGTTATCCAAGAAAAGACGGTAGTGTTGGAACGCAAAATATCTGGCTTTTTTTTCCATTGGTTTTTTGTGAGAATAGGAATATCGAATTACTAAAAACAGTTTTTGAAAGAGAATTCTATCCCGATCAACTATCCGAGCATCAACATTTTCTGAGGACATTATTAAAATCCGATTCAGAAACCACAGAATCCCACCAAACGGTCAATCCATTTCCCAATGTTGAAGTGAGATTCATCACCCATCACTCGGGTTGTGGAGGAACAAGAGCCGATTCAACCATGTTGGGCAAGCTCCTTGCAGGCTATGTCAACAACCCCAATGTAGTGGGAGCATCTGTCTTAAGTTTGGGCTGTCAAAATTTACAAATCGAATTGTTTTTGGAGCAACTCAAAACTATTAATAAAAATTTTGACAAACCTCTTTTAATTTTCGATCAGCAAAATACAGGAACTGGAGAAAATCTTATCCAAAAAATAATTAAAGACTCATTGGTTGAAATTAAAAAGGCCAACAAAATCCAAAGACAAAAAACGCCTGTTTCCAAACTCACCATCGGTTTGGAGTGTGGGGGATCAGACGGTTTTTCGGGTATTTCTGCCAATCCTACATTAGGAGCTACTTCAGACAAATTGGTAGGTATGGGTGGAAGTGCCATTCTTTCAGAGTTTCCTGAACTCAGGGGAGTAGAACAAGAATTAGTGGATCGTAGTATCGATCTGAAAACTGCTAAAAAATTCATCCACTTGATGGAAGCCTATGAAAGTAGAGTTATTGCCTCTGGAACCGATTTTAGCACCAATCCTTCCCCAGGCAATATCAAAGATGGTCTTATTACCGACGCTATGAAATCTGCAGGAGCAGCCAAAAAAGGAGGGAGTACCCCCATCGTCGATGTTTTGGACTATGGAGAGTATCTGAAACACAAAGGTTTGAATTTACTTTGCACCCCAGGAAACGATGTAGAAAGTACCACTGCTTTGGCAGGCTCAGGTGCCAATCTCATCATCTTCACTACTGGATTAGGCACCCCAACAGGGAACCCTATTGCTCCCGTTATCAAGGTATCCTCCAATACGGCAGTCTTTAACAAAATGAATGACATTATTGATTTCAACACTGGCCCCATCGTAGAAGGCAATCAATCATTACAAAGCTTATCTGACGAATTATTGGAGTTTGTTATTAAAGTAGCCAGTGTAGAAATAACTACTAAAGCGCAACAGAACCGACAATTTGACTTTTTACCTTGGAAAAGAGATATTTCCCTGTAATGAAAAAAACATAAGGCTATTGTTAATTGTAAAAAAACTTGATTATTTTTATACGATTCAAATTTTAAAAAATGAGTAAAAAACCATCAAAATCACGTAGAAATTTCATTAAGAAAACAGGAATGATTGGAACGGGAGTTTTTATTGTCCCTCGTCATGTTCTTGGTGGAGAAGGCTACACGGCTCCCAGTGATCAATTAGCTCTTGCTGCGATCGGTTCGGGAGGAAAAGGAACCTCTGACATAAAAAATGCCTATCAAAACGGTAAAAACAGAATTGTAGCACTTTGTGATGTAGACCCTGAGAGGGCCAAAAGTTCTTACACAGCACATGCCAATGCCAATAAATATGTCGACTACAGAGAAATGCTAGACAAAGAAAAGGACATTGATGCGCTTACTATCTCAACTCCCGATCATAACCATGCCAAAATCGCTTATGATTGTATGAACAGAGGCATACATGTTTATGTGCAAAAACCACTAACTCATACCATCGCCGAAGCTCGACTTTTGGCTCAAACTGCTGAAAAAAATAAGATCGTTACCCAAATGGGGAATCAAGGTGGATCCAGTATTGGGGTGCCTAAAGTAAAAGAATGGATCGATCAAAATAAAATTGGTAAAGTCCATACCATTTATGCTTGGACCAATCGTCCCGTATGGCCGCAAGGAATCAATCACCCGGGATCGGACGTTGCAAAAAAACCCGATTCCTTAAATTGGGATTTGTGGTTGGGAACCGCTAAATCCAAACCATATAGCCCTGGTTTACACCCTTTTGACTGGAGAGGTTTTTGGGAATATGGAACAGGTGCATTAGGAGACATAGGCTGTCATACCCTCGATGCTCCCTACAAAACACTACAATTGGGCTATCCTAGCAGTGTGGAATGTACTGCAACCAATGTGTTCAAAAAAATGTGGACTCCAGAATATACCCCTGAAGGCTGTCCCATCTCCTCTATGGTAACCCTTCAATACGATAACTCCCCACACAACAAAGATGGAATCAAACTCATCTGGATGGATGGAGGATTAACTCCCACCATACCTGATGAAATTGAAGACGAGTTTATCATGAACTATGACTTTGGAAATTCCAGTGGTATCATGATGCTCGGTGGAAAAGGAGTGATTACGGCAGAAATATATGCCAATAACCCTACCCTTTACATCAAAGGAGAAGATCCTGTGGTATATGATACTAGTAAACAACCAAACGTAAATGACGTTCATGCATCCACTTGGACTGAAGCTTGTAAAGCTGGATTCAATAGTGCAGAACACAAAGCTTTGACCTCTTCCTTTGACTATTCAGGACCTTTTACTGAAACGGTAATCATGGGGAACTTGGCGCTGAGAAGTAGAGATCTTCGTAAAGTAGCGGAGACAAGACCCAATGGTCGAAAAATTATGAAATATTACGGTAGGAAAAAGCTCCTTTGGGATGGTGAAAATATGAAAATCAAAAATTTGGAAGAAGCCAATGCCTTTGTGAGTAAAGAATATCGAAAAGGTTGGGAACTGCCCATATAAATTCTAAATAATTTTTTTTAAACAGGAATAGTAAAGTTTTTTGCTGTTCCTGTTTCTGTTTCAATTTTATAGAATGAGTAAAACTGAAAAGTTCTCAATCGTAAAGAGCCATATCGAATCATTTGGCTACCAAATAATTGATTTTGATTTTGAAAGACCTTGGGGTGGATTCTTAGTCATTAACGAAAGTCAATCACAAAAATTTGCTGATCAGTTCTTTGAAGGAATTTCCGTTGAAAGCTTAAAAATTGGAGGAAAACTGAGTCCCAAAATTCTCATTGTCAATCCACAAGCAAGACTCTCTTGGCAATATCACCATCGAAGAGCAGAAATATGGCGGGTCTATCAGGGCTCTGTTGGGATTATCCGTTCTAATGATGATGATCAGAAACCTCTAATCAAACTAAATGAAGGGGATCAAGTTCGGCTCCAACAAGGGGAACGCCATCGATTAATTGGCCTTGATCAACAAGCATTGGTTGCTGAGATTTGGCAACATACCCAGCCCGATAATCCATCGAATGAAGAAGATATTGTTAGGCTTCAAGATGACTTTGGTCGTTAAAAAAAGTTTGAATATATTATATTTAATGAATTTTTGAATTCGTTTCAGAAATTAAAATAACTCTTAGGGTTAAGATAAAAAGGTTTACATTTTCGGTTAAATAACAAATGCTGGTTTGGTGGCCTCATCCTCCCTTTAATAACTTTATAAAAAATATTATGAAAAAACAAAACTCGAAATTTGTTTTTCTATTATTCGCCGTGCTTCCCTTTTGGGCATTGGCTCAAGAAAAATATTTTTTCAAAGCACCAGATGGATTTTCATTGATCAGTACAGATCTTCACATCCACACTACCTTTTCCGACGGTTCGGTTTGGCCCAACCTCAGGGTAGATGAAGCTCTGAAAGAAGGGTTGGATCTTATCTCAATCACAGATCATTTAGAATACCAACCCCATCGATCAGATTTGCCCAATCCCGACAGAAACCGTTCTTACGATATTGCCCAGCATACTGCAAAAAACTCTAAACTGAGAGTAATTAGAGGAGCAGAAATCACCCGATCCATGCCACCAGGTCACATCAATGCGGTGTTCATTAAGGATGCTAATAAACTTTTGTTTCCTGAAGATCCCGAGGCAGGGATAGTAGAAGCCAACCGTCAAAAAGGATTTGTTTTCTGGAATCACCCCGACTGGGTTGCACAGCGAAAAGACGGAATTGCAAGACTCGATCCCATGCATATTGATCTTATTGAAAGAAAACTCCTACACGGAATTGAGGTTGTTAACTTCCATACCTTATCTGAAGAAGCCATCGAGATTGCATTGGAAAACAAACTCACTATGCTTGGAACCTCTGATATTCATAAATTGACTGCGTGGGATTTTGATATTCCGCAGGGAGGACATCGACCACTCACCTTCGTATTATCTGAAAATAATAGTAAAGAAGAGATCAAAAAAGCGCTTTTCGAAGGCAAAACCATGGTCTGGTTCAAAGAGATGATCATCGGAAAAGAAGAAAACCTCCGTGAAGTCATTAGTGCCAATGTCAGCGCATCCGCTCCTGTTTACAAAAAGGATGAATTAATCGCAAACGTAGTATTAGAAAATCATTCAGCTACTCCATTACACCTCAAATACACTGGCCCTTTTACCTTTCATCAAGATGCCGCTATTTTCAAAATTGACCCCTACAGTAAAAAAAGTATAAACATTAAAACACTCGAGGTCAAATCGTCCCTTGAACTCCCTTTTGAACTCCTCAATGGTGTGATTGGAAGAAAAAAGTACCTTAATTTTAAAATATTAAGCCAATAATGTTTTTGAATAAAGATTTGAGCTTTTTGGTGTTTTTTTTTCTAGGCGCATGTCTGATTAATGCCCAGTCAGTACTCTACGAAACCCGGTTGCCAAAAATAATTGAAGAAACCTCAGGTTTAGAATTCTTAGGTCAAGACTTTCTTACCCACAACGACTCTGGCGGAAGACCCATGCTCTATCATTTTAACCGCGAGGGAAATATAATTCAAGAATACCCCATTGAGGATGCTGTAAATAATGATTGGGAAGATATCGCACAAGATCAAAATTTTATCTACATCTCAGACAGTGGAAACAACAAAGGAAAAAGACAAAACCTAAACATCCTTATTGTTGATCCTAAAAATAATTTTAAAAAAACTGGGGTCATAACATTCAACTATCGTGATCAAAAGCAATTCGAAAAAAGAAAAAAACACCCTTATGACTCAGAAGCGTTGATGGCAACTCCAGAAATGTTGATATTATTTTCTAAAAATAGAAAAGCGTTTACTACTGAATTGTATTCACTTCCTAAAACAGCCGGTAATTATTCGCTTAGTCCAAAAAAATCCTTTAATGTACAGTCTTTGATCACAGGAGGTGATTATCACGATAAACTCAAAATGGCCGCTTTGGTGGGTTATATTAAATCGGGTGAGCAGTATTTATTTACGCTCAGTTCTTTTGACATGGACAGTTTAAACTCTGTTAAAATAAGAAAAATCAAACTACCACTGGATGGAAAACAAATTGAAGCTGTAAAAATTATCGATCGCAAAACTTTTTGGATCACTAGTGAAGATGAAGGGAACAGTTATCCAATGCTTTATAAAATCCAACTTTAGTTCTTGTCGATAAATTTTGCTCTACCAATCAAAACTAAGTTAAAATGAACTCCTTTTCCAGCTTTATTTTACCATTAAAATCAAGGTTTCATTAAAAAAAATTAATTTTAGGAAAATAAAAATTATGGATTACTCTAGAAAGCCAGGGGATTACTTCAGTCATCAGAGGGTAGAATTACTTGAGTTCTTACCAGAACAATACAATACTGTTTTGGATGTTGGTTGTGGTGATGGTAGTTTTTTAGAACTTCTAGAGGGAGAACAAAGAGAGTTATGGGGGATTGAATTGGTTGAAAAGCAAGCGAATAAAGCAAAAGCAAAGTTTAAAAATATTTTCTCAGGACCTGTGGAGGACAACCTGTCCAATTTACCCAAAAATTATTTTGACGTTGTGTTTTTCAACGATGTGCTGGAACATTTATCTGATCCATATGGTGTGCTTGATCAAATAAAAAAATACTTGAAAAAGGACGGGGTTGTCATCAGTTCAATCCCTAATATAAGATATCACAGCGCCCTAATAAGTTTGCTCTTCAAAAAAGACTGGAAATACGAATCGCATGGAATCATGGATAAAACCCATTTGCGATTTTTTACCAAAAAAAGTATTCGAAGGATGTATGAAGAAGCGGGATACAATATCATCTCTCAAAAAGGAATCAATCTGTCAAGATCTCTAAAACCTTGGTTATACAATATACCATTGTTTTTTAGTGCATTGGACATTAGAATTCCACAGTATGCTACCTTAGCCAAAAAAAAATAATTGAATTTGACCTCAATCCAACCTAATCGTATCGAGGTATCTATTATTATCTTAAACTACAATCAATCAAAACTTAGTCTTGATTGTGTTGCATCGATCATAAGGGTTGAAAGAGAATTGAGCTTTGAGATCATTGTTGTCGATAATGGATCAAAAAAGCATGAGGTTGAAATGCTTAGAGATAGTGAATTAAAAACATACTACAGGTTGATACAATCAGATAAAAATGGTGGATTCGGCTATGGAAATAATTTGGGGGCACAACATGCTAAAGGGGTATATTTGGCTTTTATTAATAACGATACTTATTTTGAAAAGCCCTGTTTTTCGATCCTTTATGATTACATGTCAACCTGTTCAGATGTGGGCGTTTGTGCTCCACAGCAGTTGGCTCCTAATCATATTCCCAGACCTTCATTTGATCACCACCACGGCATAAGAAAATTTTTCTTTGGAAGTTCCTTTTTGGAGCTGATTTTCAGAAAACCAAAAAAAAAAGTACGCTACCATCATCCCTTAGAAGTTGATTTTGTTCAGGGCTGTTTTATGTTTTTCCGGAAATCTGCATTTGAGCAAGTAGGTGGGTTCGATTCTAATATTTTCTTGTATTATGAGGAAATGGATATCTGCACACGTCTGCAAAATAATGGACATAAGGTCATGTATCACCCCAATACTGATTTTTACCACATTCATGAAGCCTCTACAAGTGTTTCTATTAAAACCACGGGGGCAAAAAAAGCACAAATTCTGTATTCTTACCTATATGTACTCAAAAAAAATCATTCTTTGATTAAGTTCTTGATCATTAAAAACGCACTGCTGTTCTCCTATTTCTTAAAAAGTCCATTTCGGTCTAAAGCAAAGATTGTTTTCAAAGCATTACTAAAATATGAACCCGCAGCAGCAGCCCAACTTTATCAAAGTTAAGCTTGCAAATATTTTACAACTGATATGACGCTCCATCAAGCAAAATAATTGATAGTTAATGAGCCACAAAAATTATGAAACTTTGCCTTTACTTAATCACACCTGTTTGGAATGTAAATGACTCGATGAGTAAGTTTGTTTTATAATTTGGTAAAAGGAAAGACATAAATTTTAATTTAAAATCCAAATCACACAAAATGCGAATATTAGTCATTCAACAAAAAATGATTGGGGATGTACTCATCAGTACTTTATTATGCAAAAACCTAAAACTTTGGAATTCGGATGTTCAAATTGATTTTGTAGCCAACCGACATACTTTGGACGTCATTCAAAACAATCCCTACATTGATAAGGTAATCATATTCGAGGACACTTTTAAAAAGGATAAGAGGGCACTTTTTAGGTTCCTACTCAACCTAAGAAAAAAAAGATATGATTTCATTATTGATGCCTATGGAAAGCTGGAAAGTCTTCTGATTTGTTTATTTACTCCCGCAACAAAAAAAATCGGTTACAAAAAATTCTATACAACCCCAATTTACAATCAAAGCTACCTCATAAAGAAAATAAGAAAAGGTACGCTTCAATTGTCTTTAGAAAATAGATTTCAATTGTTGGAGCCTATTACAGGTGGTGTTTATAAAAACACCGATGTTGAAATACATTTGACTCCAGAGGAAATTAGGGAAAGTAGAGAAAAGTTTGATCGAATTTTGGGGGAAGGAAATCAAGCCATAATGGTTTCGGCAATTGGTAGCAGTCAATACAAGACCTATCCTTTAGAGTACATGGCGAAATTATTGGATGTTGCTTACATCACAACAAAACTTCCCTTTGTCCTCAACTACAGACCTGACCAAGAAAAACAAATTGATGAATTAATCGGTTTACTAAAGCCGAATACCCAAGGAGCAGTGATGAAATCGCTTACTCCCCACTCTTTGCGGGATTATATGGCTACCGTTTACCATTGTGTAGCTGCTGTAGGTAATGAGGGAGGAGCCATCAATATTGCAAAAGGATTGAATAAACCTACTTTTGCCATTTTTTCCCCATCAATCGATCCTGTTGGTTGGCACACTGAAATTCCCAACAGGTGCATGGCTGTTGATTTGAAAACATTCTTCCCTGATGCCGTCGATTATGCAGCCTATAAAAAGCTTGTCAAAAAACCTGAGAAAATAATTGAATTGTACAAAATGCTCAAACCTGAATTGTTCAAAAGTAAATGGACTCGTTTTTTTAAAGAATGTATAAACCTTAAACAATAATCTAGTGAATAATTTTTTTAGATTTTAAACGTATTTCTTCAAAAAAATCTTTGAAACAGAGAAAAATAGTAATGATCGTTTCTTATTTGATTTTTTTGGAGCTAGTTTTGAGCATCTTGATTCATTAATTATGAATTGATTTATGGTTAATATTTAGGGCATCTAAATCGATGCCCTTTTTTTTTGCATCGATTTTAACTTGCATTTAACCTCCCTTTACCAATTCCTTAACATTACATAGAGTAATTTTACATCAGACGTTTTAATAAACTTCATTTTGTTTGTTTAATTGGTTTGACCCGCTAAAGTTATCCGTTGGAGCTTGGCGGGTTTTTTTGAAGTGTATTCGAAAGTTACTGGGAAACCTCGTATTCAAACTCCCAATTAGGGTTGTCCAATCTGTTGATGATATACTCTATGGTGATTTCCTTCCCTTTAGAAATGGGTTCAAGAGCTGTTATACGAATGTGTTTTAACTTCCCCATTTGTTGATCTTGATCGGCAATTAAAGCTTTACAATTGGGGATCTCGTGATGATTGATAAAACCTCCCAAAGGCAATCGAATATAGCCATCGGGAAAACGCTCATCAAAAATATGAGAAATTCCCAAATCAAATCCTTTGGGTAGATCTCGAGTAGCAAAAACACCCAATCCCTCTATTTTACTCTCTTTAATGGTCAAAAATTCTGGTAATGGTCGCCAGCTTGTTTTTTTAATCATTGCTCTTCATTTTGAATTGTGTTATTCAAAGGGGTTCTGATTTCTTGTTTTTCTATTCCGAATGGTCATTGACAAAAATACCTAAAAACCGCTTCATTAAAAACGCATCACTATTTAAAAATAATCATTTTTTCTGAACTATTAATATTGTTTCAGCATGGTTCTCAAGACAGGTTCATAAGCATCGGCATAACGCATCATTCCAAGATCGTTGGGGTGAGATCCGTCAGTTGCTGCTTCACCATCGTCTCCCAACAAATGATCTCCGTCCAAATAATACAATTTATCAATTCCCGACTCTGTCAATTCAGCATATGCTTTTTTGAGAGCAGCTCTACTTTTTTGATGATGCATTTTTCTTTTTGGAAAAAATAAAGTGTTGGTAAAACTTCTATCTTCTACCAATAGTATTGGAGTTTTGTTGCGAGCTTCTCTCAACTTTTTAACCAGAGGAACTGTTCTATCCGAAACAGTGGTTTCATTCATATTGGGAAGACAATCGATCACAAAGGCACAGGGGTCCAGCTCTGACAGTAAATTCGCCACCTCTGGTTCCATACGTCCATTTCCTGAAAAACCTAAATTGATTGTCGGTCGCCTCAACCTTCTCCCAATAATTGCTGGGAATGCCATTCCAGGTCGCGAAGCACAAGCACCGTGCATTATTGAAGTTCCATAGAAAAGTATGGGCTTTTCCTTGCGAGGAGATAGTGGGTTGAAGTTCTCTCCTTTATCAACACCGACCTCCATACGGTCAATACCATTATAAAGAGGTAAATAAATAGTGTAACGTCGAGAACCAGAGCCCAGGTCATTTGCTATTGCAGTATTCATTTCTTGTTTGTCCGGTCTTACAACCGATACCCAACGATCCATTCCCTGATTGTCGTTGGCGTATAAATCCATCCCACTAACTCCTGTTGCAGGCATGTGCGACATTGCCAATCTTTCGAGACTTAACTTGTAACGAACATATATGTTAGGAGCATTGGTCACAAAACGGATTGACATTCCCGCCGAATGGCGTGAAAGATTCCATACTGCCTCACGAACCATCCCTTCAGCTCTGGAGGGCAAACGATCAAAAAATTTTTTGGTATCATTCCATCCTTTTCCCTCTACTCCTATCTTTTGGACATCATACCAGTCTATTTCATCTTCTAAAACCCATGATTGATGGGCAAATAAACTTGGACTTAGGCCCAAAGAAACAACCCCTCCTAACAACTGAGAGGTAAATCGACGACGACCATATTGATGTGTTTTCATGAGTTGTATTTTATATTTTAATCAATTTTGAAGATACGACGAATTCCACTATTGGTCTTTCTGATTCATTTAGAATCATTATCCTCGGGTTTCATCCCAAAAAGAGCTACAAAAATACTTCCATACAAAGAGTGAACAAGACTCGAAATAGCAGCAGGTATGGCGACAGCTGGATTTACAAAATTTTCTTTGGCCAATACAACCCCCAAGCCCGAGTTTTGCATGCCTACCTCGACAGAAATGGTTCTGCTTACCGACTCGTCTTTCAATAGAAATTTGCTAAAAAAATACCCAAAAACAAATCCGATCAAATGGAGTGTCATGATAGAAAATAACAAAGAAATTCCCGAATTAAGAATTATCTCTCTTCCCTGCCCAATGATACTGGCCACAATAAGGGTAATCAAAAATACTGCTACGGAGGGAGCGTAAAACTGAATTTTTTGAGTGTATCGAGGCAGTTTAGCGTTGAGAATAACCCCCAGCACCACGGGCAATAAAACTACTTTTAAAGTACTATTAAACAATCCTAACACATCCACATCAATTTCGTTTCCTGAAAGGCTGCTCGTCAATAAAGGGGTCATAACAATGGCCAATAGGGTGGAGAGTGCCGTCATGGTTACTGAGAGTGCCAAATTAGAACGGGATAAAAAAACGATCACATTGGATGCAGTTCCTCCCGGACAACTCGACACCAAGATCAAACCTACAGCAAAAAAAGGAGGCAGACCGAAAAGCTTTCCCAAAAGCCAACCACAGAAAGGCATAATTGTAAACTGTAAAAACAGTCCTGTCAAAACCCATTTGGGAGTTTGGGTTACCCTTCTAAAGTCGTCCACTCTTAAAGTGAGTCCCATCCCTAACATAATGCCCCCCAATCCCAAGGTGATCCATTGGCCTGAAAACCATGTAAAAGCAGTAGGGTAACAAAGTGCTACGCTCGAGGCTGTGAGCACGATCCAAGGAAATGCCCTTGGTATTTGATTAAAAATTTGCAAAACCTAAGGGATTCTAATTGTCCATATCTCGTGAAGGGGATCACCTTTGCTACTGAATCCTTTGTGATGCCAGTCCAATCCTTTTGTAGCATATTCAAACTTTAATGAAATTCCTACTTTGTTGTTATCTCTTGAAAAGTAATCGATGATTTCTGTGTATTCCCCCCTTTCTGCGGTATATTTTCCCCCGCCTGTTCCGTGAAAAGAAAAGGATTCAGTATTGTATGCGATCCACTGAAAATAACCATCGAAAAGAAATTTCATTGTTTTTCGAGGACGATTAATGTCTCTTTTTCGTTCTTTGTCACCAACCATCCGACCGGCCATTAACCATTTGCCTTGAAGAGGCATACTTCTGTTAGAAATTTTTTTCCATTGCTTTTGATTATTGAATACGACATGCTTCAAGCTATCACGGGAAAAATCGGAATTGAACTCGAGCTTTACCGCGACCTCATTCCCTTTTTTCTCATAAAAACCTCCGATGGTCTTTATGAATCGGTTGGGGTTGGTCAAAAACTGAGTTGCTATTAAATAATCCTCATCCATTAAAATTCTATGTTGAGTCTCTAGGCCACTCTCCTGAGTGGTAAAGGAAAAAACTTGCCCCAAAAGAGCATGGTGAAAGAATAAAAATAGCGTCTGCAGGACAAAAAAATTATATTTCATGTTTATTTTAATTATGATTTTAGCAATTAATAGGTTGGTGATTTTGATCTAAACATAGATTCTTTCTTTGAAATCGGTTTTTTAAAAAAACACTATTGATTATGCTCTTATGCTGTAATTTATTAAATTGAGTTGAATTTAACCTCAATAAGAATATGAAAAAACCTAGCCTTTACTTCTTAACCTCTCTATTTTTTGGCAGTCAATTTTTCTACGGTCAGAAAGTAGCGTTTGAAGAATACAATCTTGACAATGGACTCCATGTCATATTGCATCAGGACAATTCAGTACCAATTGTCACCACTGCTGTTTTGTATCATGTAGGATCAAAAGATGAAAACCCCAAAAGAACTGGGTTTGCTCATTTCTTTGAACATCTTTTATTTGAAGGCACCCAAAACATCCCCAAGGGAAAATGGTTTAGTATTGTCACAGGTAACGGAGGGTCGAATAATGCATACACCACTAACGACTTTACCTATTACTACGAAAATTTTCCTTCCAATAATCTTAAACTAGGGCTTTGGATGGAATCGGAGCGCATGCTCCACCCTCTGATCGACCAGACGGGAGTTGATACCCAAAACGAAGTGGTCAAGGAAGAAAAACGTATGCGTTACGATAACAGTCCTTATGGCAAATGGAACGAAGAGGTCAAGTCTTACTTGTACAAACTTCACCCTTACAGCCAGACAACCATTGGAAAAATGGAACATCTAGATGCTGCTACCCTTGAGGAATTTATGGCATTTAATCAAAAATACTACATCCCCAATAACGCCATTTTGACCGTTGCTGGAGATATTGATATTTCCCAAACCAAGAAATGGATTAAAGAATACTTCGGACCTATCCCAAAAGGGCCAGAGATTGTTAGAAATTTTCCAAAAGAATCTCCCATCCTAGAAACCATAAAAGCCGAGGCCTTCGATCCCAATATACAGATCCCCGCTATTTTTCTAGCCTACAGAACACCCGGTCGAAATTCACGAGATGCTCGTATACTCGACGTGATTTCGACCTACCTAAGCCAAGGTAAAAGTTCAAAATTGTACAAAAAGCTTGTTGACGATCAAAAAATGTCTTTAGAGGTGGCTGCCTTCAACATGAACAACGAGGACTACAGCACCTATGTGATTCTAAGCTTGCCATTGGGCGAGACCCAATTGGAAACTTTAATTGGTGAGATTGATGAAGAAGTAGAGAAAATTCAAAAGGAGTTGATTTCAGAAAAAGATTATCAAAAACTTCAAAATCAGTTTGAATCTGATTTTGTCAACTCTAATTCAACCATAGAGGGTATTGCCAATTCGTTGGCGGAGTACTACACTTTCTACGACGGAGATACCAATCTAATCAATAAAGAATTAGACATTTACAAATCCATAACTCGCGAGGAGATAAGAGATGTTGCCCAGAAATATCTCAATTCCAACCAGCGATTGGAATTACATTATTTGCCCGAATCCCAAAAAGAAGGAAAATGAGAAAAGCCCTAATACTAATGATCAGCATTGCGTATTTTAGCAATGCCCAAGCTCAAATTGACCGATCTATCCAACCTCAGCCCGGACCGGCTCCAGAGATCAACTTTGGAGTTCCAAAGGAACATCAATTCAAAAACGGACTGACCTTGATGGTGGTAGAAAATCACAAGCTCCCTCAAGTTTCTGTCTCTCTTCGTATTGACAATCCTCTTTATGTTCAGGGTGAAAAAAAAGGCATTTCAAGTCTGCTCAGTAAAATGATGGGAAAAGGATCTAAAAATATCCCAAAAGACCAATTCGAGGAAGAAATAGATTTTATGGGTGCAAGTTTGAGTTTGAATTCCAATGGTGCTTATGCCAGCTCCCTCAAACGATATTTCCCCAGAGTATTCGAGATGTTGGCCGACGCCACCTTACATCCTGACTTTTTAGAAGAAGAATTCAAAAAAGAAGTAAACAAAACCCTAGAGGGTCTCAAATCGCAAGAAAAGGATGTCAAGACTGCCGCACGAAGAGTTGAAAATCTTCTTTCTTATGGTAAAAATCACCCCTACGGTCAATACGTAACGGAGGAAAGTATTAGCAGGGTTTCGATGAATGACCTCCAACAATTGTATCAAAGAAATTTTAAAGCCCAAAATGCTTATGTCATCATCGTTGGAGATATCGATTTTGACCAAGCCAAAGATTTGACAAAAAAATACCTGGGTAAGTGGAAAAAGGGAGAAGTTTTAACCTCTGTGTTTCCTGAACCACAAAACGTATTGCAGACCGAAATTGCTTTTGTGGAAATGCCCAATGCAGTTCAGTCCGAGGTATCTGTGTTAACCACTGCAAATGTAGATCGAAATAATCCAGATTTTTTTGCACTGAACATCGCCAATCAAATCTTGGGTGGGGGTGGTGAAGCGCGACTGTTCCTTAATTTGAGAGAAGACAAGGGTTACACATACGGATCCTATTCTCGCTTTAGTATCGACCACAAAACCAAATCGAGAATGCGTGCTTTTGCTGCAGTTCGCAATGCTGTAACAGATAGTGCTGTGGTACAATTACTCTATGAAATTGACAGAATGAGTAAAGAACCAGTTACCGCAGAGGAGTTAACACTGGTCAAAAAAAAGTACGCAGGGTCACTGATTCGATCCATGGAAAATCCTCAAAATATTGCCAATTTTGCCTACAACACCAAAACGCAAGAGTTACCTGCTAATTTTTACAATAATCTTTTAGGAAACATCCAAAAAGTATCAATAGAGGACATCGCAAGAGTTTCCAAAAAATACTTTGATCCCAATCTGATGCAGATCGTAGTTACTGGAAAAGGAAGTGATATTTTGACCCCGTTAGAGAACATAGAGTTCAATGGCCAAAAATTAAAAGTCCAATATTACGACAAGTATGGTAATATCACAGAACGTCCAGAGTTTTCAAAATCCATACCAGAGGGAATAACCGCTAAAAGTGTTATGGAGGGCTACATCGAAGCCATTGGAGGAAGATCTCTACTAGAAGGGGTAAAGACCAAAACCTCAATTGCGGAGGCCAATATGCAGGGTATGACCATACAGGTATCCAACAGACAAACTGCTAAAAAACAGATGTTGGTTGAAGTCAGTATGATGGGTAACGTAATGCAAAAAACAGTCGTGAATTCCTCCAAAGGGTATAACGAAATGCAAGGACAAAAAATGGAAATGAAAGGGGAAGAATTGGAAAATGCACTCAGGGACACTGCTCTTTTCCCTGAGATGGAAATTGACTCCAATCAAATCTCATTGGAAGGAATAGCTATTATTGACGGAGAGGACGCCTATGAAATCAAATGGTCGGACAATAAAACTCATTTCTATGCCGTAGATGATTTTCTTAAGCTGCAAACCGTTGAAACAATAGAAATGCAGGGGCAAGTTCAAACCTCAACTACTGTTTTTAAAGATTATAAAACTTTTGAAGGCATAAAATTCCCACATACAATCCATCAAGATATGGGGCCACAAAAAGTGGATTTTCATGTGAAATCCATTATCCTCAATGATGCGATGCCCGATAGTTTATTTGAATAAAATTTGACCTCTGATAAAAGAGCTGTTTTGAACAACAGCTCTTTTTTTATACAAATACAAATTTAAAATTCCATATCCATCACTGGAAAAGCCAATCTTGATCTGAGTGGTTTTATGAAAACAAAATGAACCAAAAAAATCACAACCGACAAAATTGATTTACTGGGTTAAATATCTTCAGCTTTAGTAGGGGCTTAATTACGATGATCTGTGTCAATAAAATCATGAACAAAAATCAAAAGTTTTAAAAGGAAGTTTCGCTATGCTGTTGTGTTCACAATCCCAATAAATATTATCTTTGATACATGGAAAAAACACAACTACTTTCGGTCTTTATCGGACTGCTATTTTTAACTTCCTGTAAAAACAATCAGGCTCCAAAAACAGTTACATTAGAAACAAGTGTTGTTAATGTGACAGAAACCACATTCCAAAAAGCACAACAAATGGCCATGAATATCGAAGGTATGGTTTGTGCCATTGGATGTGCTGCTACAATCGAAAAAAACCTAAATCAAACTCCTGGAATCAAAGAAGCAAAAGTAGATTTTGAGACTCAAAAAGCTACATTGGTATTTGATGCGGCCATCCTCAGCCCAAATGAAGTTACCCAAGTGGTTCTTAATACCGGAGATTCCTATTCAGTAAAAGACTTCAAACTGTTGGATTAATACTTCCAGCGTAGACTCTCCATCAAATGTATCACATCTCGTTCTATGTATCTTGCAGCAGGCATGATGGAATCGTAGTTGGGTTTGGAGTAAAAATAAAGTGATCCCATTAGAAAGTGATCGGCAGAATCTGTCAGAAAAAATTGTAATTGAGAGGCTGCATTTCCTACTACCGTAAACAGAGTTCCATAAACCTTTTCCTCTGGAGCTATAAAAACCCTTTCAGGAATTTCTTCTGCCTTGATCATATGTTTTCCTGGAAGTTGATAAGCATCATTTAATAAAGAATCTATGTTGTTTTCAACTTTTATGTATGACAAATAAAGGGTTGCTTTCATTTTTGGATAATACAAATTGGGGGCGGAATTGTCGATCCCTTTTAATTGAACCCAATCGTTGTATTCAAAATCAAAAGGATAGTCATTCGGAACTGAAGTGTACTGAGGCTGAGGAAATTCAAGACGTAACTGCGCCTTAGGTTTGGGCTGTTGTACACTTTGGCACCCCACCCACAATAATACCATAAAGAGCAGACTGGCTTTGATCATTGTGCTCATGCAATGGGGGGTAAAATGACTTTAATTCTTTTGATTCTCTTTCTATCTGCTGATTCCACTACAAACTGATAGCCCTCAAATTTTATGACTTGACCGATTTTGGGAAAGGATTGGGCTATTTCTAAAACAAAACCTGCTATGGATTCAGACTCTCCTTTGACTTTCTCGAAGGTTTCTTCTTCTTCTAATTCAATGACTTTATAAAAATCCTTGAGGTTGATTTTTGCATCAAAAACAAAGGTTTGTTCATCTAGTTTGGAATATACCAATTCATCATCATCAAATTCGTCGCTTATGTCTCCTACAATTTCCTCAATAACATCCTCTAATGTGATAACCCCAGAGGTGCCTCCATATTCATCGACTACCACTGCCAAATGAATTTTTTTCTGCTGAAAATCTTTCAACAGATCATCCAATTTTTTGTTCTCGGGAACATAAAAAGGAGGTTTTAAAAGTTTTTGCCATTTAAAACTCGCTTGTTCAATGTGGGGCAACAGGTCTTTGGTGTAGAGAATTCCTACAACATTGTCCATATTTTCGTTGTAAACCGGTACCCTTGAAAACCCTTTTTCCAATATTAGGGGAACAATAGTTTCTATTTCCATATCCTGGGAAAGAGCGAAAACATTAATCCGAGGGCACATAACCTGTTTGGTATCAGTGTTTCCAAAATTTACAATGCCTTGCAATATTTTTTGTTCTTCTTTGGTAGTTTCGTCTTCATTGGTCAATTCCAAAGCCTGAGACAGTTTGTCAATAGAAAATTCATTATTTTTTTGAGCCAATCTCGATTCCATAAATCGCGTCACCTTACTCATGGGAATGGTAATGAAAAACAAAAAGTAATGATCGATGGTGTAAATGGGAAAGGCCATTGTTTTAGAGAAGTTCAAGGCATTCCTATTGGCGTAGACTTTAGGAAGGATTTCACCAAAAAAGAGAATCAAAAAGGTGATGACTCCAATTTCAATTAAAAGAACAACCAACGGGTTTTCGATTTGGCTAAAAAGTTTTTCCCCCAAGGAAGCAAAAAGTAAAACGATCGCAATATTTATAAAATTGTTGGTGACCAGTATGGTTGCGAGCAATCTTTTGGATTTTCGGAGCATCTTTTGGATGAGCTCCATTTGGCGTGACTTATTTTCCTCCTCGGAATCCAATTGCTCTTTGGTCAACGAGAAAAAAGCCACCTCAGCACCAGAGACCAGTCCTGAGGCGGCTAATAGTAATACTAATGCAATAAACTGAATCAACAACGATCCTTGTTCATCTAAGAGAATGATGGAAATACTTAAAGGGTCAGGATCCAATTAATTGATGCTTTGATTAAAATGGAAGATCACTCTCGGGGGGAGTTTCTTCCACGGCTGGGGGGGAAGTTGGATTAGGGTTGGATCCATCTGCCTCACTTCTTTTGGTTGTCAAGAAGGTAAATTCATCAACAATAACTTCTGTAGTGTATCGATCTTTTTGTTCTTGATCTTGCCACTTCCTGGTTTTGATTCGTCCTTCAATGTAAATTTTATCCCCTTTACTCAGGTATTTCTCACAAATCTCTGCAGCTTTATTTCTAACTACAATATTGTGCCAATCGGTGTTGGTCACCTTTTCTCCAGATGTTTTGTTGGTGTAAACTTCATTGGTTGCAAGTGGAAATCTTCCAATACAACCTCCACCATCGAAATAATGCATCTTAACATCATCACCAAGGTGGCCAATTAACATTACTTTGTTTAACGTCCCATTCATGATAAAAGATTTTTGGATTAGTATATCAAATTTAGTGAATCACAATCAGTTGATAAAAAATTTATCTCTAAAATTTTGGAGGACTTTTGGCATTGGATAATCCTGAATATTACCGATTTGGGTATTCAAATTATCATTTTCTTTAAGCTCAACAATCCAAAAATTAATTTCTAAATGCTGATGGGTTAGTTTGTGAAAAATCGGGTTCTCATTCCATTTTTCCATTTCAAAATCTGCTTTAATTTGATGTTCTAATAACAAGGATTGTAACTGTTGATCTGTAAAATGCTTCTTCTTTTGTGAGGTCTCTATCATGGGAAATTGATAAAGATTTTGCCATATCCCTTTACCTTTTCTTTTTTGAACAAGAGTATTTTTGGAAGAATCTATTAACACAAAAAAATGAAAGAAACGTTTTCTCACTTTTATCTTTTTGACCTTGTTAGGGAGTATGTCTACTTTATCCTGAGCAAGTGCTGAACACTCATTTTTGAAGATACAGTCATTGCAATTGGGGTTTTTGGGAACACAATAAAGAGCTCCAAACTCCATCATTGCCTGATTAAAATCGCCAGGGGATGCCCCTCTCATCAAGCTTTGAGCTTTTTCCTTAAAAAGTTTGTGTGATCCGGAGGCATCAATGGGATAATCTATTCCAAAAATTCGTGACAATATCCTGTATACATTTCCGTCCACCACAGCTTGCTCCTGGTCATAACAAATAGAAGCAATAGCACTGGCAGTGTAATCTCCAATGCCCTTTAAGTCTTTGATCCGATTAAAATCACTTGGGAATTCTCCATTATATCGATTGGAAATTTCTTTGGCAGTTGCATGCAAGTTTCTTGCCCTAGAGTAATACCCCAGCCCCTGCCAAAGCTTTAAGATCTCGTGCTCGCTAGCCTCTGCAAGCTGTTCTACAGTGGGATAATTTGAAATAAAAGACTCATAATACGGAAGACCTTGCGCAGTTCTTGTTTGTTGCAAAATGATTTCGGACAACCATATTCGATACGGATCTTTATTTTCCCGCCAAGGTAAAGATCTTCGGTTTTCATCATACCAGTCTAGTAATTTTTTTTGGAAAACCATTTAGGCTGTAAAATAGGGATATTTAGAAAAACGCATGATCAAAGATAAAAAGGTAAGTCTGAATGAATTATCATTTTAATTTTTATATTTGCAAGCCTTTGAATTACTAACGCTAATACAAATTAAACAAATATGACAAAAGCTGATATCGTCACCAACATATCTGATCAGCTAGGGATTGATAAAACAGATGTTCAAGCCACTGTTGAAAATTTCATGAAAGAAATCATAAGCTCTCTTGAAAGTGGTGAAAACGTCTATTTACGTGGATTTGGAAGTTTTATCATCAAAACAAGAGCGGAGAAAACTGGAAGAAATATTTCCAAAAACGTAGCGGTAAAGATTCCTGCTCATAATATTCCTGCCTTCAAACCTGCTAAGATTTTCGTTAACGGAGTAAAATCTAAGGTTGAAGTTGCATAAAAATTATATATAAAATCAAAATCAAATTCGAACTATGCCAAGTGGTAAAAAAAGAAAACGGCATAAGGTAGCCACGCACAAAAG
>JAYNHF010000027.1:0-33450 GCA_038107695.1 Flavobacteriaceae bacterium
GTTGTAGATTTGATAAAAATCTATCAATTGCTTATCAAAGTCAAAATCTACTTTGTTAACAGATCGATATCGAAATAGGTCGGGTATATTTCTTAGGTTTTTCATGCTAGTAGAACAGATTTGGATATTCTAAAAATAATAAAAATGGTGCTTAACGAATGTAAAACCATTTTTTAACAATGGTCTTGATCGAGGTATCGGTTAAAAGCCAGTCAGAAAAAAAATCCTAAAACTTATCGACCAAGGGCATTTTGAATGTGGGCGAGGTGATGTAGCCCGTGCCATGCATAGAGTGCTAAAACTGTACCCAGGGGATAGTATTTGTCACGAGTGGTGTGGTAGTATTGTCTTTCGAATTGTTTGGAGTCCAGTGTTTCGATCAGATCAGCCCACCGGTGGTGTATGCCTTTTAGAATCGACATACTGTTTTCCACCTCTTGACCTATGGCGTCGGGTAATTCTGCCCATTGGTCTTGATCGTAATCTAAGATGGCAGGGGTGTCTTGGGTTAGTGCCAGTTTGAAACGGACATAAACGTGAATGTGACTGTCAGCCAGATGATGAATCAACTGACCGATTTTCCAACCTCCAGGGCGATAGGGTTTTTGAAAATCTTCGGGGTGGAGGGACTGTATTTGCTCCTCTAGTTGTGTAGGAAAATTCCTTATTTGTTGGGTGTAAAGCTGTATTTCATCATCACTGAGTCGGTCTATCCATTGAAACTTACCAATGGGAAATTTTAACTTTTCGAGTACAGCTTCATCCATTATTCGCTTGCGGGTTTGGGTTTTTTAAGGAAAGACAGCACCAATAGGACCATCCCCAGAGCGATAAAAGGCAGGCTGAGCCACTGTCCCGTGGAGAACATGGGCATCACATCTTCAAATCCTCCCTGACTCTCTTTGACGTACTCTACCAAGAATCGGATGCTGAACAATCCGATAAAGAAAAGCCCCAACAGAAACCCACCTTGATCTCTAAGACGACTGTTATAGAGTTTTCGCAGTACGAAAAACAGCAACAAATATCCAAAGGCCTCATACATTTGTGCGGGGTAGCGTGGAAGAACTTCGCCTCTGTTCTCGAATACAACACCAAAATTCGAACCAGTGTATTTGCCTACGATTTCAGAATTAAAAAAGTTTCCAGTACGAACAAAGAACCCACCGATGGCGACGGGTATGGTCAGTCGGTCAAGGATCCAAATCAAAGGTTTGTATTTGTAAACGCGTTGGTAGAGGTAAATCCCAATCAGAATCCCGATGGTAGCACCGTGGCTGGCCAATCCTCTGAATCCAATAAAGTCATAGCCTGAGCCGTCTGAGCTTTCTTTGATGGGCAGTAAAATCTCCAAGAGGTGGTTTTGGAAGTAGTCCCAATTGTAAAAAAACACTTCTCCCAAACGTGCGCCAAGTAGGGTAGAGACCACCATGTATATGAACAGCGGTTCAATGTATTTTTGATCTACATTCTCTTTGATGAACATCTTTTTATAAAGACGTAAACCCAGTAGAAATGCGATAATAAACATTAAACTGTAGATGTGAATGCCGAAACCACCGATTTCAAATAGTTTTTCGTTGGGAGCCCAGTTGAATTTTAAAAAGGTCATAGTTTTTTTACAATTGTGTGTTAAATGTAATCATTCTTTGAGAGTTGTAGGTAGAAAAATTAGGGAACGGGATCATACCCACTTTTTCCCCAAGGGTGACATTTGGCAATTCTTTTTAAGGTGAGATAAAACCCTTTTACAGGTCCATGGCGGCGAAAAGCTTCAAGTCCGTAATGAGAGCAAGTAGGGGTAAATCGACAACTGGGAGGCAGGAGAGGGGAGATCAAAAATTGATAGGACTTGATGAGGAAGACAAAAGGAAAGATCAAAATTTTTTTAATCATGCCTCAATTCAGTGAAAATTGGGTTCCTTCTTTACCGTCTTTCAATTGAATACCGTACTCTAGGAGTTGATCCCTGATCCGATCGGAAGTTTCAAAATCCTTATTGGCCCTGGCGTTATTTCTCAATTCGATGAGCAATTCCACAGTTTTGCTGAGCGTGGCTTCGGTGGTATTGGAAGATTTTTGCTCTGGAGCAATGCCCAATACTTCATGAATAAAAACACCTAGCATCTTGTTGAGAGTTTGCCATTGATCCATACTGATGTGGTGGTCTTTGTGCAGTACCAAATTGATGTACTTTACGGCTTCAAAAAGTTGGGCGATCAACAGTGGACTGTTGAAATCGTCGTCCATGGCGGCATAACATTTTTTTAACCACTGGTCGGTATCAAAATCTCCGGCTTGTTTACCCGCTTTGACTTTAGCAAGCTGAGACACGGCTTCCATCAGCCTGAGATATCCCTTTTCGGAGGCGTTTAAGGCCTCCTCACTGATGTCCAAGATACTAGTGTAATGGGCTTGTAACATAAAAAAACGGACAATCTGTGGGCTGTAGGCTTTTTTGAACTTGTCGTTTTTACCAGAAAAAATATCCATAGGAAGGATATTATTTCCAGTAGACTTTGCCATTTTTTTTCCGTTAAGCGTCAGCATGTTGGCATGCAGCCAGTATTTTACAGGGGGATGTTTGTGGATGGCCTGCGCTTGTGCGATTTCACATTCATGATGAGGAAACTTTAGGTCCATACCTCCACCGTGAATGTCAAATGATGCGCCGAGGTATTTGGTGCTCATGGCAGTACACTCCAGGTGCCAACCTGGAAAACCGTCGCTCCAAGGAGAGGGCCAACGCATGATGTGCCGGGGTTCTGCCTTTTTCCAAAGGGCAAAATCCTGTGGGTTGCGCTTGTCACTCTGTCCATCCAATGTACGGGTGTTGTGGATCAAGTCTTCGATTTTGCGACCGCTGAGTTTCCCATAATGATAGGCTTTATTGTATTTTAAAACATCAAAATAAACCGATCCGTTGACTTCATAGGCAAATCCAGCCTCTAAAATCTCTTTGATAAGTTCTATTTGTTCGATGATGTGTCCCGTTGCCGTGGGTTCAATTCCGGGGGGGAGGGTATTGAATTTTTCTAGAATTTGGTGGAAATCTACGGTGTAGAATTGTACCACCTCCATGGGTTCAATTTTTTCGATTCGGGCTTTTTTGGCAATCCTATCTTCTCCAACATCCTCATCGTTTTCTAGGTGTCCAGCATCGGTAATGTTTCGAACATAACGAACTTTGTAGCCCAAATGTTTGAGGTAGCGATAGATCAGATCAAAGGAAATGAAAGTTCTGCAATTCCCTAAATGAACATTGCTGTAAACAGTAGGTCCACAAACATACATGCCTACAAATCCAGGGTTGATTGGCTTAAAAGCTTCTTTTTTTCCACTTAGGGAATTTAAAACGACCAAAGAATTGTCGATCAAAACTCAGTTTCTAATTTGATGTAATCCAAAAATTCTCTTTTGATTTCTTTCTCCTTAAAGCGACCGCCAAATTCTGAGGTTACTGTACTGCTGGAGATGTCACTAATGCCTCTGGAGTTGACACAAAGGTGTTTGGCATCGATCACACAGGCCACATTGTCGGTTTTCAGTATTTTTTGGAGTTCTTCCACCACCTGAAGGGTCAAACGCTCCTGTACCTGTGGGCGTTTGGCATAGTAATCAACAATTCGGTTCATTTTGGACAGTCCTACGACGGTTCCATTGGAAATGTAAGCTACGTGCGCTTTACCTACAATGGGAAGCAAATGATGCTCGCAAGTAGAGTAGAGGGTAATGTTTTTCTCAACCAACATCTCTCCATACTTGTATTTGTTTTCAAAAGTGGAGGACTTGGGTTTGTTATCGGGATGCAGACCACTGAAAATTTCGTTGACAAACATTTTGGCGACCCTTCTGGGTGTGCCTTTGAGACTGTCGTCGGTAAGATCCATGCCTAGAATATGCAATACTTCCTGAATCTTTTCTTCAATCTGTAACATTTTTTCGGTATCGCTCATATCAAAAGCGTCAGGGCGAAGCGGGGTTTCTTTGGAACCGCCTTGGTGTTGATCACCCATTTCATCGAATGAGTCTGTCAATAATTTTTCTAATTTCATAACATCAAAAGAGGTACAAAGATAGTTATTTATACACAAATAACCATTGATGGGTTGGGGATGACTTTTAGGCTTATTAAAGTTTTAGGACGTAAGAAACCAAAAAATGAGTTTGATCATTTTTGATTTTAATTCCGTCGGTGAGCCCCACCTGATACATAGATTCTGTTCGTTTATATTCAGCTTTTGAAAGAGTGAGACTCAATACACTTCCCCCAAAATCGTATCCTATTCCCGACGACATAGAGATGTAATTGTCCTCAAATGATTTGTGTAGGCTTTCTTGTTTGGAAAAGCCGGTACGAAGGCTAAGACGATTGATGCGGTATTCGGCACCGAGTCGTAAAGTTGCTGCAGTGGTCAGCGTTTGCTCTATTTTTTTATTTTGATTAATGAAATTCACATCTCCGTTTTTGATATTAAAAGAGGTATTGCGATAATCGACGAGATCGTATTGAAGACTCAGTAAGCCTTTTGTTCCAAAAACATATGCCAATCCCCCAGACAATTCACTTGGAGTGGAAAAACTGTATTCATAAATATTTGTGATTTGGGGGTCAAAAGTATCGGTTCCATTGCTTTTGGAACTGATGATGTATTGAGACAACTCATCTTTCATTTGGTACCATACTGGACTCTGATAGCTGAGTCCCATTCTAACATTTTTTAAAGGTTTGTAGAGGACACCCAGTTGAAAAGAAAAACCTTCTCCTGAAGTGAAAAGATCATTTTCAAACTCGGTGTAGTTGAAAGTTGAGTCTGAACCGTAGTTCTTTTCAATTAGATTATCTATCCTTCTGAATTCAATTTGATGTGAATTGATATTGAAACCCAAATAGAGGTTTTCTTGATATTGTGTACTCAAGTTAAAGCTGTGTTTTGTGTTTTTTCCCGAGTGAGTGACAAAAAAGTTATGATCTACAAAAGCCCCACCAGGGTTACTGTTGGAATAGTATTTAATATTATCGTCTTCATAGGAATTGGGATTGATAACCTGACTTTGATAACCTAAATATGCTTGTTGAGCACCAAAGCCAATGTTTTCTCCCAAATACCTGTAAGATTCAGAAACAGATTCATCGTCGTAGGTTTTAATGTCTTTAAAAGGGATTCCATTGGCATAGGCTAAAAAATAATCATCAAGACCTCTGCTTTGGTTGGTTCCTATTGCATTGAACTTGTGGTTAAATACTCTTTCTTTTTGATAATTGTATCCAAAAGTTAATTTGACAAATTCACTTTCAGTTGTGTTTTTGGTAACCAAAACAATACCAAACTGATCAATATCGAATGATCTAGATGATATGCTATTGCTGTTATCGAAATAGTTTGCTGCAGTTTGATGGTCAACGGAGTTAATGGTAATTCCTACTTCAGAATTAAGAAATACCGCGGCAGCGGCGGGGTTGTCTTTGATGGCAGACAGGTCACCACCTAGGGCATTGAAAGCTCCTCCCATTGCAACATAGCGTGCCGTTCCTCTCATTTCTGGCCTTACAAATCTCAACAGATCGTCCATGGATTGAGCTTGGGTATTCAAAGCATATAATAATGCCATTAGAACATGGGGGATGTACTTTATCATAGTCGTAATATTTTTGATGTTATCTTCCTCTGGAACTGCGGCTGCTTCCACCACTTGAACTCCTTGAACCTGAGCTGTAGGAAGACCTACCGCCACTGGAATATGATCTTGAGGAACCGTAGCTTCTACTGGAATTATAGTTACTACGACTGTTCCGTGAAGAACTATTGGAATAATTTCTCGATGAATTTGAACTAGGTGCAGTCCTGTAGGTAGAATTTTGATTGGATCTAGAATTTGAACTTCTGTTTACGCTTCCATTACTACTGCTTTTAACGGCTTGATTCTGTGGTTTTCGACCTACGTTGTATCTTCTGGTATTCGCTTGATTTTGACTGACAACACCGCTGCCATTGACTCTTGAACTTTCAGAACGCGAGTAGTTTTCATTTGCACGTCCTGTTCTGGAAGAGTTGGCCCTCGAGTAATTGTTGTAGCCTCTAGATCTTCTTGACTGCACATACCCTCTGTCGTAACGGTTTCCATAAAAACCTCGATAACCATACCTAGAGTGGTAGTATGGATGTCCGTATCCATAAAATCCGAATGGGTAAAAGGGATCGTAAAAACCGAGCCCCCAATAGGGTCTGTTGTAGAATCCTCTGTAGAAGGGGCGGTAACCCCAAAAAGGATCATAAAATGAATTGTAAAAACCCCAGTTGAAACCTCCCCAAGGATTGTTGAAATACCCCCAAGGATTGTTGAAATACCCCCAAGGATTATTGTTGATTAAATAAATTTCTGTTTTACTAGTGCGATCTCCCCACGGAGCTTGAGAATTCACAGCAACACCATCACCATCATTGTAACTACTGTAATTTTCAGAATCGGTGTATATATAGTCTTGGGTGTTTTCTAAAGAGGAGTAATCATCAGCTACATTATTAAAATAATCTTTGTAATACACCCCAGTCGAATTGTTTCTCTCAGTTTGTGTTCTTTGTTTTACAGCGCTACTTTCTCCATAAATACCATCAGAGCCATAATAAGAGACCCCTTGGTAACTACCACAGGAAATCAGTGAAACTAGGAGAAAAAGACCACTGGACAAGTACCCTAAATTTGAAAATAGATGTGTTCTCATAGTTGATGGTTTTAGGAACGCAACACAAACAAAAAAATAGTAGTTTTGTGCTTCGTATCATTTAAAATAACAGAAACAAAATCTGTGCCAAACTTTACGTGGGAAAAAAATTAACAACTAGATCAGAAGATTATTCCAAATGGTATAACGAGTTGGTCGTCAAAGCTGATTTAGCAGAAAACTCAGCAGTACGAGGATGTATGGTGATAAAGCCATACGGTTATGCGATTTGGGAGAAAATGCAAGCAGAGCTCGACAAAATGTTTAAAGCAACGGGACATCAAAACGCTTATTTTCCACTTTTTGTTCCCAAAAGTTTATTTGAAGCGGAAGAAAAAAACGCTGAAGGATTTGCCAAAGAGTGTGCCGTAGTTACCCATTATCGTTTGAAAACAGACCCCCAAGATGATTCAAAACTGATCGTCGATCCCGAGGCCCAATTAGAAGAAGAGCTGGTGGTAAGGCCCACCAGTGAGGCCATCATCTGGAACACTTACAAGAATTGGATTCAATCCTATCGTGATTTGCCTATCTTGATCAATCAGTGGGCCAACGTAGTACGATGGGAAATGCGTACACGCTTATTTTTGAGAACCGCAGAGTTTTTATGGCAAGAGGGTCACACTGCTCATGCTACGAAAGAAGAGGCGTTGGAGGAGACGAAATTGATAAACGGTTTGTATGCCGATTTCGCTGAGAATTTCATGGCCATACCCGTGGTCCAGGGCATCAAATCGGAGAGCGAGCGTTTTGCTGGAGCCGAAGAGACTTATTGTATCGAAGCGCTGATGCAAGATGGTAAAGCACTGCAAGCGGGGACTTCACACTTTTTGGGTCAAAATTTTGCAAAAGCGTTTGACGTTAAGTTTGCCACCCAATCTGGCGGTTTGGAACACGTGTGGGCTTCCTCATGGGGTGTATCTACACGTTTGATGGGAGCGCTTATCATGACCCATAGCGATGACAATGGTTTGGTATTGCCACCCAATTTGGCACCCATACAGCTGGTTATCATACCCATTTACAAAGGGGTTGAACAACTGGAGGCAATTTCTGAAGTAGCCCATAAAATTAAATCAGAATTAATAGCAGAAGGAATTTCAGTTAAATACGACGATAGAGATAATTTTAAGCCTGGTTACAAGTTTAACGATTATGAATTGAAAGGTGTTCCTCTTAGGATCGCCATTGGTCCTAGAGATTTGGAGCATCAGGTGGTGGAATTGGCACGCAGAGATACTTTGGAAAAAAAATCGGTATCCATGGAGGGTTTAACGGCTTACATTAAAACCACTTTAGATGAAATCCAGACTGATCTTTTTAGTAAGGCTTTGCGTTTTAGAGAGGATCACATCACTGAGGTAGAGACTTTCGATGAATTTCAATCGGTATTGTCCGAAAAGGGCGGTTTTATTCTGGCGCATTGGGATGGTAGTGCCCAAACGGAGGAGGAAATCAAGAAAAAAACCAAAGCAACCATCAGGTGTATTCCCATTATTGATAACCCAGTTGCTGGCAAGTGTGTGTATTCTGGAAAGCCCTCTTCTCAGCGAGTGTTATTTGCCAAAGCGTATTAGGAAAGTCACTTTTTTTATCTCCTAGGCTTTAGCTGTATTTTTTTGGTTGTATAATAATATTTTTAAGTGTACATTTGCGAGCTGAAAATAATGGCCCGTTCGTCTATCGGTTAGGACGCCAGGTTTTCATCCTGGAAAGAGGGGTTCGACTCCCCTACGGGCTACAAGCTTTTAAAAAATTTATATGGCAAATCATAAGTCTGCATTAAAGAGAATCCGTTCTAACGACAAAAAACGCTTACGTAACCGCTTTCAACATAAAACTGCGAGAAATGCGATTCGCAAACTCAAAAGTGTTACTACCAAAAAAGAAGCCAACAAGCAGTTCCCAAGTGTAGTTTCTTTGGTTGACAAATTGGCAAAGAAAAATATTATTCATGCCAACAAAGCAGCCAATCTAAAATCAAAACTAGCCAAGTTTGTCGCTTCACTTTAAGTTTCTTAAAATTTAATAGATATAAAAAAAGCCCTCTTTGGAGGGCTTTTTTATGTTAGGAGTTCATTGAAATCAGGAACTCTTCGTTGTTTTTAGTTTTGATAAATCGATCGTTGATAAATTCCATGGCCTCCACGGGGTTCATATCGGCTAGGTATTTTCTCATGATCCACATGCGTTTGATGGTGTTTTCATCCAACAATATGTCATCTCTACGGGTACTTGAAGAAATCAAGTCAATGGCCGGGAATATTCTTCGGTTGGCAATCCTACGGTCGAGTTGCAATTCCATATTTCCTGTCCCTTTAAATTCTTCAAATATGACTTCATCCATTTTGGAACCGGTTTCGGTGAGTGCAGTGGCAATAATGGACAAAGATCCCCCGCCCTCGATATTTCTCGCTGCACCAAAAAATCTTTTGGGTTTGTGAAGGGCGTTAGCATCGACTCCACCACTGAGTATTTTCCCAGATGCTGGCTGTACGGTGTTATACGCTCTTGCCAATCGGGTAATGGAGTCCAAAAGTATCACTACATCGTGCCCACATTCAACCATTCTCTTGGCTTTTTCAAGTACAATGTTGGCCACTTTAACGTGTCGATCGGCTGGCTCATCAAATGTAGAAGCTACCACTTCACCATCAACGTTTCTTTGCATGTCAGTTACCTCTTCTGGTCTTTCATCGATCAACAAAATCAATTGGTAAACCTCAGGGTGATTGGCAGCGATTGCATTGGCAATGTCCTTGAGTAACATGGTTTTACCTGTTTTGGGTTGAGAAACAATCATTCCTCTTTGTCCTTTACCTATGGGGGAGAATAAGTCGATGATTCTTGTCGATATGGTACTTTGTTTTTCTGCGATATTGAATTTCTCTTCAGGAAATAAAGGGGTCAAGTGCTCGAAAGAAACCCGATCTCTAACCACTTTAGGATCCAAACCGTTGATTTTGTCAACTTTGATTAGGGGAAAGTATTTCTCTCCTTCTTTGGGTGGACGAACGGTTCCCAATACTGTATCTCCTGTCTTAAGACCAAACAATCGAATTTGTGATTGAGAGACGTACACATCATCGGGTGAGGATAGATAATTAAAATCGGAAGATCTAAGAAAGCCGTAACCTTCTTGCATCATTTCCAATACGCCTTCTGTGCTGATGATACCCTCGAATTCAAAGTCAGGTTCTCGATAACGATTTCTATTGTCTCTGTTGTGATTGACTTCGTGGTTGTCTTTTTTCTTTTTGGGATTGTTGTGCTTGTTATTGTGATGGTTTTGCTTGTGCTGGGATTGAGGTTCCTTTTTGTCTTGCTTTTTATTTTGGTTTTTATCCTCGTTTTTGGTTACGGACTGATCTTCCGTTTTGACGGTTGCCTTGGTGTTATTTTCTTTGGGTTTTTGGTTGTTTTTGTTTTTCTCTTTTTTAATAGCTTTTTCTTGTTCTTCCTCAGTGGGATTGGCAGCTGCTGTATCAATAATCTGATAGATAAGTTCCATTTTCTTTAACCCTGTGATTCTCTTGATCCCCAAGGTTTTTGCTATTTCCTGTAAATCAGGAAGTTTTTTGCCTTTCAGCGTTGATATCTCGTACATTCGGTGAGATTATAAAGTAATTGTGAGAAATAAATGAAATTGATGTTTCGTAGTAAAGTAGATAATAATATACTCCGCCAACAATATTACAAATTTTATTTTTAAATTGGAATTTTATATCAAAAACTTAGTTTTTAATTATATTTCATGATACAACGCATCCAATCGATCTATTTATTACTCCTGATTATTTGCTCATTGCTTGGCTTGTTTTTATTGCCACCCGACGTCCTTTCTGGACGATCTTTTCCCACTGAAATACTTTTAAAAATTTATTTGTTGGTTTCAGTGATTTTATCAGTTTTGAGTTTGTTTTCCTTTAAGTACAGAAAATCACAGTTAGTGATCAACGGAACACAATTGCTGGTTCAGTCTTTGATTCTTTTGGTTTTTATTTATGTACTGGTGATCGAAAAATCAACTAGTGATGACCTCCTCCTTTGGTTGTCGATGCCACTACAAGCCATTATATTCCTCATTCTCGCAAGCAGAGCAATAAGAAGGGATGAAGCATTGGTAAGATCTATTGATCGTTTGCGCTAAGTTTGCCTCTCATACCCAGTTCTATGGCCTCTACATTTTCTATTTTCCGTTGATTTAATTCGAACCTCAGTAGGGTCCTGAACTTGTGAAACCCTTGTATTCCACAAGCTCCGGGATTCATGTGTAAAAGCCCATTTCTACGGTCATGCATTACTTTGAGAATATGAGAATGACCACATATGTAAAGTTGTGGTTTGTGTTCTAAAATAAGCTTTCTAACGCGTGGGGAGTACCTACCGGGATATCCTCCTATATGTGTCATTAATACTTTTACCCCTTCACAAATGAAAATTTGATTTTCGGGAAATTGACTTCTGAGTAGGTGTCCATCTATGTTTCCATAGACAGCTTTTAGGGGTTTGAATCCCGATATAGAATCTGTAACATTGGTTGTACCGATATCTCCTGCATGCCAAACCTGATCCACCCCATTGATGTATTTCTGGATTTTTTGATCCAAATGTCCATGGGTGTCAGATATTAAAAGTATTTTTTTCAATCCCTCAAAGATATTTGATTTTTCCTGTCTTTAAACTGATGTCTATTTGATTCTTAAAACAATATCTTTGTGTCATCAATGGAAATGAATAAATATTTTATGTCTTTGGCCTATCAGGGCACTGCCTATCACGGTTGGCAACGACAACCCAATGCTGTCAGTGTTCAACAGGTTTTGGAAGAGGCCTTGAGTAAGCTTTTGAGAAAAAATATTTCGATTGTTGGGGCAGGAAGAACCGATGCAGGGGTCCATGCCCGGCAAATGTTCGCTCATTTCGATTTGACCGAGGCATTAAAAACCCCAGAAGAGTTAATTTTTCTTTTGAATGGATTTTTGCCCAATGATATTGCCATCAAAGGGATTTACAGAGTTACTCCTGATGCACATGCACGATTCGATGCTACAAAGCGTTCCTATGAATATCATGTGGCTACCTCCAAAGACCCCTTTAATGCACCATTTCATTACTATTTGAAGAAAAAACCTGACATTGACTTGATGAATCAGGCAGCGAAAATTCTTTTTGATTATGAAGATTTTAAATGTTTTTCGAGGTCAAATACCGATGTAAAAACTTTTCTTTGTAACATGAAGACTGCTGAGTGGAAAGAAGTGGGATCCGATTTAATATTTTACATTAGTGCCAATCGTTTTTTGAGAAACATGGTTCGTGCGGTAGTTGGTACTCTTTTAGAAATAGGATTTAAAAAAAGAACAGTAGAGGACATGGAGCGTATAATCAAGAGTAAAGACAGAGGTCAAGCTGGTTTTTCTGTTCCTGCCCAAGGCCTCTTTCTCACACAAATTGATTATCCTGAAAATATTTTTATGAATTAAATGGCAAAAGAAAAAGGGAAAATATTCGACCTTAAATTATTTTCAAAGTTGATGGATTACGTCAAGCCTTACCGCAGGATGTACTATTTTGTCATGCTTGCTGCCATCCTTTTGGCGGGTTTTTCGGCTCTTACTCCTTATTTACTCAAAATTGTAGTTGATGATTATATTCGATTAAAGGATTTTGATGGAATGGTTTTGATCATTGGTATGATGTTTCTTACGCTTTTGGCTGAGGTGCTTTTTCAATTTCTTTTTGTCTACTTTGCAAATTGGTTGGGTCAAAATGTCATCCGTGACTTGAGGGTGGTTTTGTTTCAGAAGATCGTTGGTTTTAGGATGGCTTATTTTGATCAGTCGGCCGTGGGTCGATTGGTTACAAGAGCAGTCAACGATATTGAAACCATTGCCAGTATCTTTTCTCAAGGCTTGTTTATGATCATTGCTGATTTATTGAAAATGGCCCTGGTTATTGTCATAATGCTTGTCATTGATTGGCAGCTTTCCCTGATTGTATTTTCCATTTTACCCATCATTTTATATGCAACACGCCTATTTCAGAAGTCAATGAAGTCTGCTTTTGAAGAGGTACGACTACAAGTCGCCAATCTCAATTCATTTGTTCAGGAGCGGATCACAGGCATGCAAATCGTTCAATTGTTCCATCGTGAAAAAATTGAATATGATAATTTTACCGTCATCAACGAAAGGCATAAAAAATCCTGGTTGAAAACAGTATGGTACAATTCTATTTTCTTTCCTGTTGCTGAAATTTCGTCTTCTGTAACATTGGGTTTGCTGGTATGGTACGGTGGGTTGAATGTTGCCAGTGAGGGGAGTATTTCTTTGGGAACTATTTTTCTTTTCATTCAAATGTCCCAAATGTTATTTCGTCCACTTCGACACATTGCTGATAAGTTCAACACGCTGCAAATGGGCATGGTAGCAGCGGATCGTATTTTTAAAATATTGGAAACCGAAAGCAAGATATCTGATCAAGGTCAATGGAGTCCTGACCGTATTGAGGGTGAAATATCAATCAAAAACCTGAGTTTTTCATACATCCCTGGAGAAGAGGTGATCCGTGGAATTGATTTGGAGATTAAACCTGGAGAAAAAATTGCCATCGTTGGCGCTACAGGCGCTGGTAAATCAACTTTAATCAACTTGTTATCTCGGTTTTATGAATTTGAAATAGGGGAGGTTTGCCTAGATGGCCACTCTATCAAAGAATTTCAACTCAAATCCCTCAGAAATCATGTTGGAATTGTTCTACAAGATGTATTTTTATTTGCCGACACCATTTACAATAATATCACTCTGTACAATCCTGAGGTGACAAGGGAGACAGTCGAAAATGCGGCTCGAGAGATCGGGGTACACGAATTTATCGCTTCTCTTCCTGGGGGGTATGACTACAATGTCAAAGAAAGAGGCGTTATGCTGTCTTCGGGTCAGCGTCAATTGATCGCCTTTTTGAGAGTGTACATCTCTAACCCCAGTGTGTTAGTCCTCGATGAGGCAACCTCTTCCATAGATTCACATTCTGAAGAATTGATCAAAAATGCTACTCATAAAATTACGACAGGAAAAACTTCCATATTGATCGCGCACCGTTTGTCCACCATAAAAAATGCAGATCGAATAGTAGTCATGGACTCGGGTCGTATTGTTGAAGTTGGTACCCACAAAGAGTTATTGGATATTGAGGGAGGCTACTACGCTCAACTGTATAAAATACAGTTTTTGGAGGAAGTCATTTGAGTTAGATGGACAGATCTTCGATTATCAATCGCCTGAGATCATCGATGTTTTTGAATTTACAAAACGCTCCATCTTTAACATAGGATATTTTTCCAGTTTGCTCAGAAATGACAAGCACCAAAGCATCTGTTTTCTCGCTAATGCCCACAGCAGCTCTGTGTCGCAAACCAAACCTCGCAGGTATGGCTGAAGATTCAGAGACGGGGAGCACCACACGAGTGGCTTTGATGAAGTTATTTTTGATGATGATGGCACCATCGTGTAGGGGACTGTTTTTGAAAAATATGGTTTCTAAAATTTGTGTGCTGATTTCAATATTGGCTTCATCTCCAGTATTGGCAAGAAAATCAAGACTGTTTTCTCTTTCCAATACAATAATTGCACCGGTTTTTTCATTGGCCATTTTGTTACAGGCACTCAACAGGGCTGTAAGGTCAACTTTCAGCGATTCTTGGTCTTGATTGAGAAATTTAAAATAACGGATGACATTGCGTCGTGACGCAAAATTTGATGAACCTATTAAAAGTAGAAATTTCCTTATTTCTTGTTGAAAAACAACAATGAGAGCAAAAAATCCAACACTTATGAATTTACCCAAAATATTACTCAATACATCCAAATTGAGAATATCTGTCAATTTCCAGATTACGTAAAAGATTACGATTCCAATAAATATATTGATGGCTACAGTCCCTTTGACCAATCGGTAGGCATAGAACAAGAGTAGGGCGACCAATAGGATATCGACAATATCGATGAAGGTGATGTCAAGAAAATCAATCTTATCCAAGATGGAGGTTTTTGTAAAAATAAAAAACTATTGCAGGGCTTGCAATAAATCACAACATTCTTTGGCTTCTTTTACATCATGTACCCTAAGTATGTTTGCTCCCTTGGACAATGCTATAGCATTGAGAGCTGTGGTACCGTTGAGTGCATCCTCAGGAGAGGTGCCTAACTTTTTATGAATCATCGACTTTCTTGAAATACCAGCTAATATGGGGAGTTGTAGGGTCTGAAACAAATCTAAATTTTTTAACAAAGTGTAATTGTGTTCTATTGTTTTTCCAAATCCAAACCCTGGGTCAATAATAAGATCATTGATTCCATTGCTGTAGGCCAGTTGTATTTTTTCGGAGAAATAATACAAAACTTCTTGCGTAACATTTTTGTATTGGGGGTTGATTTGCATGTTTTCTGGAGTACCTGCAATATGCATCAGCACATAAGGTGCTTTAAAGTCACCCACGGTTTTCATCATCAAGGGATCCAACTGACCTCCCGAAATGTCGTTGATCATTGCTGCGCCTCTGTTGAGACAATCTAAAGCTATAGCTGAGCGGTAGGTATCTATAGAGAAATAAACTTCAGGAAATTCCTCAGTAAGTTTTTCCAAAACTGGGTAAAGTCTTTTCTTTTCCTCTTCTTCACTGATGGGCTTGGCACCGGGTTGGGTACTGCAAGCTCCCAAATCGATAAAAAAAGCACCTTCCTCAATCATTTTTTTTGCTTGATCAACCGCAGCCCCTAATGAATTGAATTTTCCTCCGTCGTAAAAAGAGTTAGGAGTAAGGTTGAGAATTCCCATTATTTTGGGTTCACTAAGATCCACCAAGGCTCCTTTAATATTAATGGTCATACCCCCGTTAAATAGTTTTTAAACTTTTAAAATTGCCTTTCATAGAGTGAAAAAATTTATCGAAATTTACACCAAATATAAATAAACCCATGACATCTACCACCGAGGAGTACAGTAGGGTAATGAAGAGTTGTAAGTCGCTGTTCACAAAAAAGATGGAAGACTACGGTAGTGCATGGCGTATTTTACGTTTGCCATCGTTAACAGATCAGATTTTCATCAAGGCTCAAAGAATTAGAGGTTTGCAAACCAACGCAACTCAAAAGGTTGAAGAAGGGGAGGTTTCAGAATTCATTGGAATTATTAATTATGCTCTAATGGCTTTGATTCAGATTGATTTGGGCGTTTCGGATACCCCTGACTTAGATTTAGTGGAAGCGTTAGAGTATTATGAAAAACACGAGGCAGTTGTTTATGAATTGATGATGGCCAAAAACCATGATTATGGAGAAGCTTGGCGTGACATGAGGGTAAGTTCACTTACCGACTTGATTTTACAAAAATTGATGCGGGTCAAACAAATTGAGGGTAATGATGGTAAAACAATTGTAAGTGAAGGAATTGATGCCAATTATCAAGACATTGTCAATTATGCTGTATTTGCTCTTATTCACTTAAAGGCTTTTGAAGAGTAAATGCTGAGAAACGGACTTTCAAAATTATTTTATGCTTTTCTAACACTTTTGGGTGTTGTTACTCTGGTTTTCTTTTTATTCAACGTTCTGCCGGGTGATCCTGCTCAAATGATGTTGGGTCAAAATCAGAGTAGCGATCAATTGGAATTGGTCAAAAAAAAATATGGATTTGACCTCCCTGTCTCCAAACAATATTTACTCTATCTAAATGATTTGTCTCCCATTTCTATTCATTCAACCGAGAGTGAAGACATGTCTTTTTACTCGGCTGAAAAATACAGTGGAATTCCTGTATTTGCGAATGAAAATTTGGTACTGGCTTTTAAATGGCCTTATTTGAGAACCTCTTATCAAAAGAGAGGAAAAAAAGTTTCAACGGTCATTTCAGAGACCCTATTCAATACAATGATTTTGGCTGTGACATCGATTGGTATCGCTATTTTTTTTGGAATCATTTTGGGTATTGTTGCTGCCATGTATTACAACTCTTGGGTGGATCGCTGGTTGCAGTTTATTAGTACGTTAGGAATGAGTGTTCCCTCTTTTTTCAGTGCCATTCTTTTTTCATGGTTTTTTGGTTTTCTGTATCACGATTACACAGGGCTGAACATGAGTGGAAACCTTTATGAAATGGACGATTTTGGAGAAGGTAGTGTACTGCAATTAAAAAACTTATTGTTACCAGCTGTGGTATTGGGAATACGTCCCATCGCAGTAATCATTCAATTAATGCGCAGTAGTTTGCTTGAAGTACTTTCACAAGATTACATAAAAACTGCCTATTCCAAAGGTTTATCAACTTTTGAAGTAATCTACAAACACGGTATTAAAAATGCTTTAAATCCGGTGGTAACCGTAATTTCGGGTTGGTTCGCATCCTTGTTGGCTGGAGCTGTATTCGTAGAATATATTTTTGGTTGGAAAGGCATGGGTAAGGAAATTGTAACAGCCTTGAATACTCTTGACATACCTGTCATTATAGGCATTGTCCTAACCCTATCAAGTCTTTTTATAATGATCAACCTCATGGTTGATTTCATATACGCACAACTGGATCCTAAAGTCAAATTATTTTAATTCAATATATATTATGAGAAAAAAAATTGTAGCTGGAAATTGGAAAATGAACAACAATAAGCGAGAAACTGCCGATTTAATTCAAGCGCTAAAACCTGTCAGCTTCTCGGCTGATGTAAGGGTGATGATTGCTCCTGCGTTTACTCATTTGGTTCAAGCAGAGGAATTGACGCAAGGCAGTCGCATTGAAGTTCTGGCTCAAAACATGAATGCTGCTGAATCAGGAGCATTTACAGGAGAAATTTCGGCTGGCATGCTGCAGAGCATAGGTATCCAAAAGGTGATATTAGGGCATTCAGAGCGCAGAGCATACTACAATGAGACCGATAGCTCCCTAAGAGATAAGGTAAATACTGCTTTAATGCATGATATGGAAATTGTTTTTTGTTTTGGAGAGGAATTAGATGAGCGCAAATCACAAATTCATTTTGAGGTGGTTAAAAAACAATTGGAAACTGCTCTTTTTGATTTGAACCCATCACAATGGTCCAAAATCATATTGGCTTATGAACCGGTGTGGGCGATTGGAACAGGAGAGACGGCGTCACCCGAGCAGGCTCAGGAAATGCATGCCTTTATCAGAGGTTTGATTGCTTCAAAATATGACCAGACCCTGGCGGATTCTATTTCTATTCTTTACGGCGGAAGTGTAAAACCTGCCAATGCATCAGCTATTTTTTCCCAAACCGATGTGGACGGGGGTCTTATTGGAGGTGCAGCACTTAAGGCAGAGGATTTTACAGCCATCATCCAATCGGCTTAAATGGCTTTAACTTATTTGGAGATTGACATTGATATAAACCCTATCGATCCCTGGCGATCTGTAATGATTGCTGAGTTGGGATCTTTGGGTTTTGAGAGTTTTATAGATACTTCCAAAGGCTTCAAGGCATATATTCCCAAAGACGATTTTCGAGAAAGGGATTTTCTGAAAATAGAGATTTTCGATCTGCAAGGACTCAAGGTGAACTGGAAATACAAAACCATTCCTCCCGAGAACTGGAACAGTCAGTGGGAACAAAATTTCTCACCCATTAGGGTTGGAGATCAGTGTGTGGTCAGGGCGGACTTTCACCCTGCTGAGTCAGCCGAGTTTGAATTGGTCATCACTCCCAAAATGAGTTTTGGTACTGGTCATCACGAAACTACTCAACTCATGATATCTTTTTTGTTGGATCTCAATGGCCATAAAAAATCTGTTTTGGACATGGGGACAGGTACAGGGGTATTGGCCATTTTGGCAGAAAAAAAAGGAGCATCAACAGTACTCGCTGTAGATAACGACCCTTGGTGTGTTGAGAATTCTCAGGAGAATATAGGCTTAAACCATTGTGAAAATATAACTGCTCAACTGAATCATAAAGTCCCAGATTCAGCTTCTTTTGATAGGGTTTTGGCCAATATTAACCGTAATGTTCTGTTGGATCAACTTCCTGACTATTACAAAGTTTTAAATCCTGGAGGTGATCTTTTGATGAGTGGATTTTATACAAAAGATTTGGAGATCATCCAAAAAAAATGCGAGGCGGTAGGGTTTAGATTTATTCGTAATTTTGACAAAAACCGTTGGGTTGCTGCCCATTTTGTAAAATCGTGAGTACTGAAAAGCCACAAATAGAAAAAGAAAGTGAAGTCGATGTATTGACCCAAGTAGAAAGGGAACACGAAATCATACTCTATAACGACGATGTAAATACTTTTGACCATGTCATCAACACATTGGTGGCCTTTTGTGACCATACCTATGAACAGGCAGAACAGTGTGCTTACATTGTTCATTATTCTGGTAAATGTGCCGTAAAAACTGGTTCTTATGAAGAATTGGAGCCCATATGTCTTAAGTTGTTAGAGGCAGATTTGTCTGCAGAAATCCATTAATTTTTTGTTTAACATTTTTTGATTTTTTTTTAACAAAAAAATGACGAAATTTGAAACATGAAAAAACTATTCATTTACACCGCCCTTTTTTTATTCACAAATATTGTCACAAGTCAAAATGAAGTTGCTATGGAAAAAACAATTTATCAGTTTAAAGTCAAAGACATTGAAGGAAATACTTTTGATTTTGAAAAATTGAAAGGAAAAAAAATTATGATTGTTAATACTGCTTCCAAATGCGGTCTAACGGGTCAGTATAGGGGACTTCAGAAGTTATATGATCAATATAAGGACAGCGGTTTTGTAATCGTTGGTTTTCCCGCCAACGATTTTTTATGGCAAGAACCAGGCACAGACAAAGAGATCGCTGCGTTTTGTGAAAAGAATTATGGGGTAACCTTTCCGATGATGAGTAAAATATCAGTCAAAGGAAGTGCCATGCATCCTTTGTATCAATTTCTTACACAGGTGAATCAAAACGGTTTTAAAAGTTCTAGTGTATCTTGGAATTTTCAAAAATACCTAATTGGTACCGATGGTAGGCTTGAAAAAATTATCACTCCCAGAACTGCTCCAATGAGTGAGGAAGTTGTAAATTGGGTTGAAGAAAAGATATTGGCCGCCAATTAACAAATGAAATTAGATATACTAGCTTTCGGTGCACATCCCGATGATGTAGAGTTGGGATGTGGAGGAACAATTGCCAAGGCAGCAGCAGGAGGAAAGAAAGTTGGAATTGTTGACCTCACACGTGGGGAGATGGGTACTCGAGGTAGTACTGATATTAGGATGGCTGAGGCCCAAGCAGCCGCAACCCTGTTGGGTGTTAGCTTTAGAGAAAATCTCAATTTTAAAGATGCTTTTATCTTTAACGATCCCTCCCATCAAATGGAAGTGATTCGTGTAATCAGAAAGTACTCCCCCGAAATCGTTTTGTGCAATGCTGTCAGTGATCGTCATACGGATCATGCTAAGGCTTCTGATTTGGTAAGTCATGCTTGTTTTTTGAGTGGCTTGCAACGCATACAAACTTTTGATGATTCAAATCATCCTCAGAATGCCTTCCGCCCAAAACATGTTTTTCACTACATACAATGGAATGAACTTACTCCTGACTTTGTACTCGATATTTCAGGCTATTTAGATCAAAAAATGGCAGCCATTAAGGCTTTTAAAAGCCAGTTTTATGATGGAACAACCGATGGCCCTCAAACCCCTATCAGTTCATTAAACTTTTTGGAGAGTATTTCTTCAAGGGCAAAAAACATGGGTAGATTGATTTATAAAGACGCAGCCGAGGGCTTTACCTCTGAACGATTACTCGCTGTAGAAAATTTTGACAGCTTAGTTTAATTTGTCTTAAAAAATCATAAATTTGCATCCTAAATTATGGTGGTTGTAGCTCAGCTGGTTAGAGCGCTAGATTGTGGTTCTAGAGGTCGCCGGTTCGAAACCGGTCTTCCACCCATCAAACAGAGGGTTGTCAAACGGCAACCCTTTGTTGTTTTGGTAGTATTTTACCAATGACCAATTTCTTGTTTAAAAATTCAGATGTTACTGCAATAAAATATTTTTTTTCTCGTTATTGCTGAAAACAAATCTTCATTATTTTGAGGAATCGAATAATCTTATTGTGCTTATTTTTATGGGGATTACAAGGCTATGGGCAAATAAAACTGTACGATGATTTTTTTTTCAAAATGACAAAAAAGGAGGCATTTTCTTTACTCAAAAAAAATAAAAAAAACTTCAATAATCTGTCATTGGGATCTAATAATACCTTCACATTGAGAAAGGGTTCATTGGCTTTTGAGGAAGATGATCTGATTCACATTACCATTTGGAGCAAATCTAGTCTTGATGTAAAGAAAACAGAAAGAACATTGAAAGTTTCTAAAAATCACCTAGAATCAATTGGATTTGAAGTGGTTTATGCACAACCTCATTGGGAAAATCCTTTACGCAAGGAGAAAAACAAGCCCTATATTAGGATGATTCAGAAAGAAAAAAATGTACTCGCTGAAATAGAACCAAGAGGCCAAGGGGGGAATTATACTGTCTTTTTGAGCTACTACAATTTGGATTGGTTCCACAAAAAGGTGAAAGAACTATAAATCAATACCCAAACCCAAACCAAACAACTCTCTGATTTGTAAATCACTTACCAAATCGTCGTCGTAGAGCAAGTGGACGATTAAATTGGAAGAGATTTTTTTATTGATTTTCATTCTGATGGTACTGTTGAGTTCAAAATCAACATTTTGGATATTTTGCATGTAGTTGACATAAACGTTGAATTTATTTTCTATGCTTATGTTTTCCATTAATGGAAATTTGTAAAATCCACTTACAGAATTCCCCAAGTATAACACATAATTTTTTCCCTTTTCAACGCCGAAGTACTTTTTGCCTGGTGCTAGATTTTGTGTGTAGGCAGCTCCAACAAAAATACCTCTTCCCGCCAGTGGAGAAATATTGACCCAGAGATTGTTATTTTTTTTATAATACCACCCTAGTCCCAATTGGATGACTGTCGGTGAAAAGATACGCGATAATTTTTCTTTCATTTGTACCCCATCTTGGGTGTAATACCTGAACCCCGAGAGTAATTGGGAACGGAAATTGACATAGGCTGCATAATTCCAAAATGGGTTGATTTGTTTCCCCAATTGGGAATTGATCTCAAACCGATCATCTGCTTTTTTTACCAAATTATCTCCCGAAACTTTGTTTGCTCCCAGTGAGATCATCAAATTATTATCCCAAACCCAACCGTTTCTGTCAGAATAATTAAAATTATAGTCGATACTGATTAGCCCGCTGAAAGAGCTCTCTCCCCCTGAAACCCAATTTTCAAAGTAAGCTTGACTAAAATTCAAATCAATTTTACCAAAATATTTCATCCTTTTCCCCCCCAATGTAGAGTTGATAACTGCATCATATGGGAGAGAATCAAGCGGAAAAGCATCTTCAGGTTCTTGTGAATGAAGAGAAATAAAAACCAGGAGGGAAACGAGCAAATATCTATTCATGTTCGCATAAAAAATACATCAGTAAAATTAATAGAATAAATTTACAACCCTAAACAGGAAATCTTTTTTCACCAAACTGTTTTCAAAATTCTGTAAATCAATATTTTACAAAATTATAAAGCTAAAAAAATCAATGTTTAAAATACGGTACTGATCAAAGTGGTAAAATACCAGTAATTATTTTTAATTGAGTTTTATCCTTTCTTCTCTAAAAGCCAATTCCCAAAGTGTATAAAAGATGAGTTGGGCTCTTGTTTTAAGGATGGGGTAATTTATCTTATCTGGGGTGTCACCTGGTTTGTGATAATCTTCGTGCGTTCCATTGAAATAGAAAATAACTGGAATATTATTTTTGGCAAAGTTATAATGATCACTTCGGTAGTAGAATCTGTTGGGGTCATCATCGGCATTGAACGTATAATCTAACTTTAGTTTGGTGAACTTCTCGTTGGTTGCCTCCGATATGTCATGGAGTTCTTGGCTGAGTTTGTCAGAACCGATGAGGTAAATGTAGTTGGGATCTTTATCCACTCTTTTGGGGTCCAATCGTCCAATCATATCGATATTGAGATTGGCGACAGTTTGTTTGAGGGGATACAGAGGGTTCTCGACATAATATTTAGATCCTAATAAACCTTTTTCCTCACCACTGACGTGAAGGAAAAGGATGGATCTCTTGGGGGCATGACCCTGAAGACTTGCCTTTTTGAAGGCTTCTGCTATTTCCAAAATGGCTACGGTTCCCGATCCATCGTCATCGGCACCATTGTTGATTTGACCATCATGGGTTCCAATGTGGTCCAAATGGGCAGAAACTACAATGAATTCGTTTGGATATTCTTTACCCTCAATGATGGCTGCAACATTCTCGGAATCGATTGAGGTTCCCTTGATATTTAAAGTCATTTTCTGAAAATAGTTTTCACTACCTGCTGCTGGAGGAATATTTTGTTGGATGTAATAATCTCTGAGGAAATCAACGGCAATTTTTTGACCTTTGGTTCCAGTTTCTCTTCCTCCAAAATAGTCGGAAGCATACACATACAAAAGTTCTTTGAGTTCTTGAGTAGTTATGGTATTTGCAAAATCTGATGCAACGTCTGTTTGTCCATGAGCTGTTAGGCTGAAAGACAAAAGGGTGATGAATAAAAAACGAGTCATGTTAAGGCTTTTTCTTTTTCAGTGATTTGGTTATTGATACCGTCCCAAAGAGCAATACGCTTTTTGAGAGCAGTTTTAGAGGCTGAAATGGCCTCATCCCATTTAAGGGTGTTGGTTCCACAAAGATTTTCAATCATTTCTATGGCCATTGGTCCATGGGTATCACCGTCGACCTCAATATGCCTTTCGAAGTAATAAATGGTTTGATCAAAATTATGATCGTTTTCACGGTTCATTCTTTTGATCATAGAAATGAACATATCAGGGATTAGATCTTCCCTTCCAAAAGTGAAAACGGCTGCAATTTTATGGGTTTTACCTTCTTCAATGATATGGAAGGTAAATTTTAAAAAATCTGCCACATAGGCAGGAAGTTCCATTAGGTTGATGATGTCGAAAATATTTCTTCCTGATCTTAGTTGAAACAATAGATTTTCAACGCCTCGGGTATCCGCACCAACTTGTCGCATGGCATTGAGGTACATTTCGAAATGGCTAATCGAATTTCCATCCTTATCGAGGTCTGTTTCTTCTCCCCAAACGATTTCGTTGATCAACCTTGCAGCTCTGTTATTGGCAGGAGGTTGCCAGGGTAGGGTAGAGGTGGTCAGATCTAATTGTAGTTTCTTGACCAACGACATAAAATCCCATACGGCATAGACATGAGATTCCATGAATTGTTTTAGATCTTGCTTTGTCTCAATGTTAAAATACAGAGGGTGGTGGACTAACTGATTTTTTAGGGCATACAAATTTTCTTTTAAGCTCTCTATCATGACTCTTTTCAACTTTTGGCAAAGATAGTCATTTAAGTCAATTTTTTTCACGATGTATTTTCACAACTGTTTTTAATGTTTCAAATAAATTTTCACAAATAACTTTTTTTATTTTTTAAAATATTGTAAAATTGCATTTTATTTATAATAAGTCTAATTAAGAATAAGTGCTATATGAATTATAAAATATTTTGTCTGTTGCTGATTATATTAGTGGGAGTAGATGCATACTCTCAAAACACCATTGATAGCCTATCGAACTATTCTACTCAAAACTTATTGCAAATCAATGGTTATCAAAGAATTCTACAAAACTTAGAGGCTGTTCCTAACGGAATGACTTTTGGAGGATATGCAGAAGTACTTTACAATCAACCAGAATCTGCTAATGGGGAAATTGATGTACAGCGTTTGATTTTACTTTTTGGTTATAAGTTTGATGATCGCACACAGTTTGTTACGGAAGTTGAATTTGAACACGTTAAAGAGGTCTACATAGAACAAGCTTTTGTAAACTATTCTATTAATAATTCATTAAATATTAGGGCAGGGTTAATGCTTGTCCCAATGGGTATCATTAATGAGTACCACGAACCGACTACTTTTAATGGTGTAGAGCGTCCCTCGATTGACAAAGCCCTTATTCCTGCCACCTGGAGAGAAATTGGAATGGGTGTATCGGGAAGATCTGATGCTTTGTCTCTGAGGTATCAGGCTTATATATTCAATGGATTTCTTTCTCATAATGGTTCTGACGGATTACTTCGAGGTAGCAATGGATTCAGATCGGGAAGGCAAAAAGGCGCCGAATCTGTTTTTAGAACACCGAATTTTTCTATGAAATTGGATTTTTATGGAATTAATGGTTTGAGATTGGGCTTATCGGGATATTTTGGAAAAACTCAGGCAGCCAACGAAGTTTTCGATACAAATGGTAGTAGAGTAGGTTTATCAATGCTTGGCTTAGATGCTCGCTATAATTACAGAAAATTTACTGCAAGAGGTCAGTACGTTACCAGTTCTATTCAAGATGCCTTCGAATACAACCAATTAACTTCTAAAGATTTGGCCTCAAATATGTCGGGTTATTATATTGAAGCGGCCTACAACTTACTACCCATTACCAACAGACAACGTTTGTTTACTTTTGTACGTTATGAAAATTTTGACACACATCATGGCGTACCCTCCAATATAATTAAAAACCCTTCCTTTCATCGAAAAGAAATTACCACGGGCCTATCGTATCATTTGGCACCAGGCACTGTTTTTAAAATTGATTATCAAAATAAATCTACTGCGATCGTTGATAGTGATAGAGGTCAGATCAATATGGGTGTAGGAGTTTGGTTCTAATCTTTAATTAAATTTAATCTAAATAAACTTGTATTTTTTGAAATACCCACATATATTTGTATTGAATTTGAATAATGATCTCAACACTAATTAATTTTTCTCTCGCCGCCTTGTGTTTCATAAACACAAGCCTTGATCTTGAAGTATCCAAAGCGATTGAAAAACGTATGCGCAAAGAAATTACAAAGGTTTTCCTTTGTAAAGATTATGAAATGGCGGATGTTACAGATTCCCCAAGTTTTAAATTCAAGAACAGTACTTATTTGTCTGATCACCGAATTTATAAAATCAGTCGATTGGGTTCTCTGCTAGGTTATGCTTTTTTAGGTACTGCTCCCAGTAAAACAGACACCTTTGAATATTTAATTCTTTTTGATCAAAACTTTATTCAAATGAAAGCAAAAGTTATGGTCTATCGGGAGGATTACGGAGGTGAAATTTCCAGCAATCGATGGCTTTCACAGTTTAAAAACACCAGCCTTGGACAAAGATTTATTTACGGAGACAATATCAGCGCCATCTCAGGTGCTACTATCTCTGTCAAATCAATGACCAATTCAATCAATTATGTTTACTCCCAGTTACAGCGTCAACTGGCAATAGCCAGCCGATAAATAATGTCCAGCCCTTTTCTGATTAAAAACCTTTCTCCCCCCATCAAGTCTTTTCTGGCGGTTTTTCTGTTTTTACTCTCGATTGGCTATTTTACAGGTCTGCTATTTGTCTCTCAAACAGAGGCAACGACTCCAATTGGTATTGAAGAAAATTACAATGGAAATGAGGACATAGAAAACCCTAAGGTACTCAAGTTTAAAAAGAGTAGTAGAGAAATGCTCACCATTATCCATACTCATGTATTGTCTATTAGTATTATTTTTTTTCTGACTGGGATATTGCTTTGGGGGACTGAGGAAAGTGTATTTCGAAAAAAAATTCTCAGTATTGAGCCTTTTGTCTCTATTTTGGTAACTTTTGGAGGTATTTATTTTATATGGATGGGATATACCTGGGTCTCATATATTGTAATTGTATCAGGAGTATTGATGACACTTTCCTATGTTTTGGCTGTAATATTCATTTTTAACGATTTGTTAAAAAAGCCAAGCTCATCGTAATGCCGATTAATTCCTTATATTTGCATGCAATTAGTTCTAAATTAATTGCATATGACTTCCGAAAAATTTATTGGACAAGGACTTACATACGACGACGTGTTGTTGGTTCCTTCCTTTTCTGAAATTCTTCCTCGCGAGGTGTCCATAACTTCCCGTTTTTCTAGAAACATTACTGTTAACGTGCCAGTAGTTTCGGCTGCTATGGATACCGTCACTGAGAGCAGGATGGCCATTGCTATGGCACAAGAAGGGGGGATTGGTGTATTGCATAAAAACATGACCATAGAGGATCAGGCCAATAAAGTCAGAACGGTAAAAAGAGCGGAGTCGGGCATGATTATTGACCCTGTTGTAATGACAATAGATTCCTATGTGAAAGACGCCAAGGAAAATATGGCGCATTATAAAATTGGTGGAATCCCTATTGTGGGTGATAAAAATAATTTGTTGGGAATCGTTACCAATCGTGATCTTCGTTTTGAAAAGAATGATGCCCGACCTATATCAGAGGTCATGACTTCCGAAAATCTTATTACGGTTAAGGAAGGTACTTCTTTGGAGGATGCAGAGGTGATTTTGCAAAAACATAAAATCGAAAAATTACCAGTGGTCAATGACGATAATATTTTGGTAGGTCTGATCACTTTTAGGGACATGACCAAACACCGAGCAAAACCCAACGCCAACAAAGATAAATTAGGCCGACTTCGTGTTGCAGCTGCTGTAGGAGTGACAGCCGATCTAATTGAACGAACTACTGCCTTGGTCAAATCCAATGTGGATGCTGTCGTAATCGATACCGCTCATGGTCATTCCAAGGGAGTTGCCTCAGCGTTAAAAAATGTAAAGAAAATTTTTCCAGATCTGGATGTCGTTGTTGGCAATATTGCAACTGCAGAGGCAGCCAAGTTTTTAGCAGATATGGGAGCAGATGCAGTAAAGGTTGGTATAGGGCCTGGTTCCATTTGTACCACCCGAGTCATTGCGGGAGTTGGTTATCCGCAACTTTCCGCTATTTCGGAGGTGTATAAGGCATTGGGAGGTTCTGAAATCCCCATCATTGCCGATGGAGGAATTCGTTACACAGGAGATATTCCCAAAGCAATTGCTGCAGGTGCAGATGCTGTTATGCTGGGTTCGCTTTTGGCAGGAACACAGGAATCACCCGGTGAAACGGTCATCTTTGAAGGTAGAAAATTTAAAACCTATCGCGGTATGGGTTCTGTTGAAGCCATGAAAAAAGGGAGTAAGGATCGATATTTTCAGGACGTAGAAGATGATATTAAAAAGCTAGTGCCAGAAGGAATCGTCGGAAGAGTCCCTTACAAAGGTGATTTGAACGAAAGTATTCATCAATTCATTGGTGGGCTCAGAGCAGGAATGGGTTATTGTGGTACCAAAGACATTGAAACCCTACAGCAAAAAGGAAAGTTTGTCACCATTACAGCTTCTGGTATCAAAGAAAGTCATCCACATAATATCAGTATTACCAAAGAGGCACCTAATTACAGCCCTTGATTTATTTAGTGGGCTACTATTTTGCGGGTAAAGATTTGATTGTCCGTCGTTTCAATACGGATGATGTAGAGGTTTTGTTTTTCTAGGTTGATTGGAATTACAACTTTAGAAAAATCTTGAATATTTTTGTCGACGATTTTGTTACCTATAATGGTATAGATCTTTAGATTCCCATTGATCTGAATTCCCTGAATCGTAAGGGTGTTGTTTTGGTAGATAACGTTGAGTGATTTTTGAGGACTGAAGGTGGGTTGAGTTGTGAAATTTAGGGGGGAGGTGTTAGAGCTTCCATATTGGAAAACTAGAAAAGAAATTAAAAAGCATAAAATGTTAAATAGTTTTTTCACTGCTTTTAAATATGATTGCAATTTACAATTTATTTTAATAAGTTCAAAAAAATATTAACATGTTAATATACTTAAAATCAATAAGTTATAAACTTTATTAAGAATAATTAATTTAATTGTTAATAAATGACGCAATATTTTAACAAAAATCCGTTCCTACCAATAATGAATAAAAAAATAAATTTTTCAAATACACTTTGGTCGATCATGTTGCTTTTTTGTTTGATGATTCTCTCCTGTGATGGGATCAATCGTTCTGGTCAAGACCGACTTATTGCAAGGGCTGAAAATCATTACTTGTATCTATCTGATATTGAACGTGCTTTTGAACGCTTTAGTTCTAAGGAGGACAGTTTGATAAAGGTTGCTAATTTTATCAATGAATGGGCTCGTAAAAAGTTGATTTATGAAAAATCCTTAATCAATTTGCCTGAAGATAAAATCTCCTCATTAAAGGAGTTGATCGACAAGTATGAATTTGACTTATTTAGCAGTGCTTACCGCGAATTTGTTCTTAAGTCATCCATGGATACCTTGATGACTGACGGTTTGATCGAGGGGTTTTATGAGGAGAATAAACAGAATTTTAGACTCAAAGAACCCGTTTACAGAATCAGGTACATCAGCTTGCCTTTGGATAATGTGGATCAAATAGAAATCACCAAAAGATTCAAAAAATTCGATCCCGAGGATATTGTTTTTTTAGATTCATTATCCTTTCAATTCTCTCATTACTTTCTTACAGATACAATGTGGTTAAATGAATCTGAAATCAGGGATCAGTTGCATTTCCTTGAAGATCATCAGCAAGATCGTTTTTTAAAAACTCCTAAATATTATCAGGTTAAAGATAGTTTAGTTTTATATTTGTTAGCGCTGGTTGATCGTTTGGATCAAGGAGGGGTTGCTCCACTTTCGTATGTAGAGAAAACCATAAAAGACATAGTTTTTAACAAAAGAAAAATTGAATTTTTAAGAACTTTTGATAATGATGTTTTACAAGATGCCATCAAAACTAAAAAATTTGAAACTTACTAAACATATGATTAACAGGTTTTTCATAATCCTTATTTCAATAAACACTTCAATTTCATTCTCTCAAAATAATTCTACTTCAAAACCACTGAGAATTAAGGTAGATGGGGTTTCGGCGGTGGTTGGAGATTATGTCATCCTAGAGTCTGATATTGACAAAACAATTGTTGATATGGAGTCTCAAGGCATATCCACCAATAACATCAGCCGTTGTGAGTTGTTGGGAAAATTAATGGAAGATAAATTGTATGCTCACAATGCGATTCAAGACAGTTTGGAGGTAAGCGATCAGGAAATATACGACTATGTAGATCAAAGTATTGCTTACTTTACAGATCAGTTGGGGAGTATTGAAAAAGTTTTAGAATTTTACAAAAAACCAGATGAATTATCTTTCAGAGACGAACTTTTCAGGATCAACAAAGTGCAAAAACTTTCGTCGATGATGCAATCAAAGATTGTTGATGAAGTTGACATCACACCTGAGGAAGTACGGAGTTTTTTTCAAGAAATTCCTGCAGATGAACTTCCGACATTCGGTACTGAATTGGAGATTTCCCAAATTGTGATAGAACCCAAGGTCTCAGAAGAGGAAAAGGATCGAATTGTAAATCAACTCAAGTCTTTTAAAGTTGATGTAGAGGAATTGGGGATGAGCTTTTCATCCAAAGCAGTATTATATTCCCAAGACCCAGGCTCCAGATCCAGTGGGGGCAAATATTCCTTACACAGAAAGAAACCCAGAATGGTCAAAGAGTTTAGGGACATAGCCTTTAGCATGCAAGAAGGACAAATTTCAGATCCTTTCAAAACTGACTTTGGTTGGCACATCCTTATGGTAGAGAAAATTAGAGGTCAGGAGGTTGACGTGAGGCACATTCTTCTCACCCCCAAGATCGATCAGGACCAACTCGATGAAGCGAGAAAATTGTTAGATACCCTTAGGGTGCGAATCCTTGATGATGAGATTTCTTTTGAAGATGCCGCTTTTCAATTTTCAAGTGAAAAAGAAACAAGGCTCAACGGTGGGGCCATTATCAACCCTACTACTGGGGACAAAAGATTTGAGCTTACCAAAATGGATCCGCTTTTGTACAACCAAATCAGAGATTTAGGAGATGAGGAAATTTCTGTACCACTTTTGGACGAGGATCGTTCTGGATTAAAGAAATACAAAATACTGAAGGTGACCAATCGTTACGATGAGCACATTGCCGATTACTCGAAAGATTATGTGAAAATTAAAGAATTGGCATTGAAAGAGAAAAAGCTCAAAGCCATAAAAAAATGGATGGAAGAAAAAATTGAGTCAACCTACGTCAGTATGAACAAAGATTTTACTGACTGTCAATTCAACAATAATTGGACCAAAAAGTAATCAATCCTTAAAGTATTTGAGGGGAACCCAAAGCATTCCAAAACACTCACCGCCTTCTTTTCCAAGGTGTTTGTGATGTATTTTGTGCGCTCTTCTTACTGCCTTTGCATAACGACTATTGGCGCTTCTAAACCATTTGAATCGTTGATGAATGAAAATGTCGTGGACCAAAAAATAGGTGACGCCATAAATGAAAATTCCAATGCCAATGGGCAATCCTGCCCAAAAATTATATTCTCCCCAAAGAATAACACAGGAAGTACTAACTATGGCATAAAAAATAAAAAATAAATCGTTGCGTTCAAACCATGATTTGTGATCTTTTTTGTGGTGATCTTTGTGAAGAACCCACAAAAAACCATGCATAACGAACTTGTGAGAAAACCAAGCCATGAATTCCATGGTCAAAAAAGTAATGCATAGAGTGCCAATCCAAAGTAGGGTTTCCATTTAAATAAGGTTGAGATGAAATTTGAGATAAGATTGCGCCAAAACCCCCATCTTTTCGTAATTAGGGACGCGTATTCTTGCTGATTGGATTTTTTGGGAGGGTGTGTTTTTGAGTTTTATCAGTAATTTTCGATAATACTTGTAGGCGGTGTAAACTCCTAACCTTGCACTTTCTGGCAATTGAAATATCCCCTCTAAGGCATATTCAAAGTCTTTTTCGATGTCGGAGATAATTAAAGCTTTACTATTTTCATCAAAATTACTAGGATTGAGGTTTGGGAAATAGGTGCGTTCCAATGTTTTAAAATCGGCATTGAGATCTCTCAAAAAATTAACTTTCTGGAAAGCACTGCCCAAAGCCATTGCGTTGGGTTTGAGCCGATTGAACTCATTTGTGTTTCCCTCCACAAAAACATTGAGACACATCAATCCCACGACATCGGCAGAACCGTAAATATACTCTTGGTATTCTTCCCTAGTACTGTATTTCTGTTTGTGTAAATCCATTTCCATACTTTTTAAAAAAGCATCGATTAAATCTCTTTGTATATTATTTTCATGGACCGTGTACTGAAAAGAATTAAGTATTGGGTTTAGGCTGATATTATTTTCAAGAGCGTGGTTGAGATCAGATTTAAATCTATCCAGAAGATTTTTTTTGTCAAATTTGTGAAAACTATCGACGATTTCATCGGCGAAACGAACAAATCCGTAGATGTTATAAATATGTTTTCGATGCCTAGAAGCCAGCATTCTGGTTCCTAGAGTAAATGAGGTGCTGTAACGCTGAGTTACCAGTTTACTACACTCATAGGACACTAAATCGAAAAGATTTTTCACCTTGGATTATTTATTATATTTATTAGTAAAGCTAATAAAAATCAATCAATAATGATAGTGCTAAACAAAAATTGAAGCTTTCAGGAACTTTTGCTGAAAGGCATCTACTGTTTTGAACAGGTGGATATTTTTTGGAAGCTTAGATGAATCGATGTGAACTTGCTGAGGGCCAAGGATAGCAAGATGTGAATTGTTTTCTTTCAAAATGGTATGATAGAAATGATCGGCATACTGATCAATTATCTCTTTGTTGGGTTCGACGGTCAAATAGGTAACAAAGCAAAGATCACTGTTGACACTTAGAAGGGTTTCTAAACTTTCGGTTTGTAGTGATTGACCCAGGAAAATGGTACGGTAACCGAACTTCAAAATATAGTAATTCAGAAATAATACTCCTAATTCATGTATTTCATCTTCTGGAAGAAATAAGACAAAAACTTTGTTGTTGTGTTGTGGGATGTATTCCTTTTGTAAAAATTCAGTTTGAATGTGAATTTTTTGTTTGATCAAATTGGTAATAAAATGTTCATGGGATGGACTAATGGCGTTGGTTTGCCACAAAATTCCCAATTCGTTCATTAGGGGCATGAAGATATTGATGAACACATAATTAAAATCATTTTGTAAAAGGATTTCTTCGAAAGTGGCATCAAATAACACTGTATCAAAGTTGACCATGGAAAGCTTGAGTGCGTTGATCGAAACTTGCTCAGAATTAGACTTCAATGCAATCTCACGAACCATTATGGGAATTTCTTCTTGATCTAGGCTCGCTATTTTGGAGATTTTGAATCCGTGATTGTAAAGGAGTGTTATGTTCAGTAGTTTCTGAAGACTTGATAGACTGTACCTTCTGATGTTGGTGTCGGTTCTGTCTGGGCTTAAAAGCTCGTATCTTTTCTCCCAGATACGTATGGTATGTGCCTTGATTCCAGAGATGTTTTCAAGGTCTTTGATCGTGAAATTACTTTTTACCCTACTCATATTGTTCAATCTTCATATACAAAAGCTTAAACAAAGTTAAAAAAAAAAATCTGAATATCAATAAAAAATAAATTGTATGAAAAGTGCGCACAAGAAGACTCGAACTTCCACGGGATTTAACTCCCACCAGGCCCTCAACCTGGCGCGTCTACCAATTCCGCCATGTGCGCAGAAGTGACCTGGCTGGGGCTCGAACCCAGGACCCTCTCCTTAAAAGGGAGATGCTCTACCAACTGAGCTACCAGGTCGAAAAAA
>JAYNHF010000028.1:0-7209 GCA_038107695.1 Flavobacteriaceae bacterium
AAAGCGAAGCCCAACTCCAATCGGTATTCGATACGCCTGAAAATTGACCAATCTCGGAAAAATAAACTCCACCACGATTGAGTTGCAGCATATTCCTCATGGTTTGATGATAGAAACCATTTTTGTAAAGGTGACTCAACTTTTCAAAATTATCGGGGCCTGATGTCATTTTAATCCGATAGTTGGTTTCAGGGAGCATGTCTAATGTCATAATATCCGTATGACCATCATTGTTTATATCTGCAATATCGGATCCCATAGAATACAGGGAAACGTGACCAATATAATCCTCCAAACTTTCTGAGAAGGTTCCATCCCCATTGTTCAGATAAAGGTAGTCCTGCTCGTTGTAGTCATTGGAAATGTAAAGATCCAACCAATTGTCGTTATTCAAATCTGATACAGCAATGCCGAGTCCAAAACCCAGTATGTTGGAAGTCAATCCTTCCTGATCACTTACATCTACAAACTTTCCATTGTCGTTTCTCATCAGCTTATCTGAATAGGCTTTATTTTTTTGCTTTTTGTGGTGTCTTGAAATTTTTCCCAACCCAGCGTATTCTTGTGTAGAGTGATTGAGAATATAGAGGTCTAGATCTCCGTCCTTGTCATAATCAAAAAAAGCTCCTTGAGTGGTATATCCAGAATCATCCACTCCGTATTCTTCTCCCTTTTCAGTGAAGGTTAAATCTCCATTATTAATAAAAAGTAGATTCTTTCTTTTTTCAGGGTTACTCGCAGCAGAACGACATACATAAATATCTACTAAACCGTCGCCATTAACATCAGCCATAGTCGTTCCTGTATTCCATAGTCCTTCAGCAAAAACTCCTGCCTGCTCTGCAATTTCTTTAAATTTAAAATCCCCCTTATTGAGGTATAATCTACTGCCCACCATGTTCCCAGTAAAATATATATCAGAAAGGCCATCATTATTTATGTCTCCAATAGCCACCCCACCTCCATTGTATAAATAACCATATTTAAGTACATTAAATTGCTCCGTTTCCTGTAAAGGGTTAATAAATTTTACACCCGTGAAGCTTGATGGCATAAGGGTAAACATTTTATCCGCTGAGGGAGTACAAGAAAAAAAGATGAAACCCACCAAAAAGGTGATATTTTTTGATAGAATAGCTCGTTTCATGGTAATTATTTAAGATTAGGGCAAAATGTGTTTAGCTAAAAACAATATTTTAAAGATACAGGCTTTTATTCGATTTTTTATAAAGAGTCAAATCTAAAAGTTTGATCCTAAAGTATCCCGCCTCAGTGGGATATTGACTTAGTCATCTCCCCCGAGTTTTTGAACTGCACTGATATTCAGCCAGATTGTTAGTTTATTCTAATTAAGGGAATAAGTTTCTTTTTATGAACTCATCAGCAGGGATGATTTCAAAATCATGAGTTGCAAATTCATTTACCTAAAATTTAATATTTTGTATATTGGTTTATTAAAAACTAATTCCATTTAAAAATTACCTCAATGAATCCATTTAACTCTCACATGTCTCTCAAATTGAATTTCTTAATATTTTTATTGGCTTTCAACTATTCTGTTATTGCTCAGAAAAAAAATATCACTGAAACAATCGTAAATTATCCTAGCTATTATTTTGGGGACCCCAATCCCCTTCCCGCTTTTGTTTTTAATCCCAAAATATACCCCTATCACAAATTTCAGGGCTATGAGTTTGAAAAAGCCAATAAAAATCTTAAAGTCGTCAAGCTTGAAAACGACTGGATTGAAGTACTAGTTTTTCCCGAGGTAGGTGGAAAAGTTTGGGGTGCTGTCGATAAAAGCAATGGAAATGAGTTTATTTACAAAAACGAAGTCGCAAAATTCAGAAACATCGCCATGCGAGGCCCATGGACATCGGGAGGTATAGAGTTCAACTTTGGAGTGATCGGTCACCATCCTGGAACGGGTACCCCCACAGACTATCGGTTGGAAGAGCTCCCCAACGGAAGTGTAATGTGCACCGTTGGCGGAATCGATTTGCCCTCCAGAACTCAATGGCGGGTTAAAATCATTCTACCCAAGGATCAAAGTGCCTTTACGACCCAAGCTGTTTGGTACAACCCTACAGAAACCGAACAAGCTTATTACAACTGGATGACCGCTGCAGCCAGCGCAAAACAGGATTTGGTTTTCTACACCCCAGGTGATCAATACCTTACCCATGGAGGAATGGCCAAACCTTGGCCCATAGACCCTCTGAATCGTGATTTATCGCAATACCGTCAAAACAACTTTGGACCCAGTAAATCCTATCATGTTATCGGAGAATACAATGATTTTTTTGGGGGGTACTATGAGCAAAGCGATGTCGGTTTTGGGCATTGGGGGCGCTATGACGAAATTCCTGGGCAAAAGCTTTGGCTTTGGAACCTCTCCCGCGCTGGTGGTATTTGGGAAGACCTGCTGACCGATACCGATGGTCAATATATAGAATACCAAGCAGGAAGACTTTACGTCCAATACTTTCCAGGGGAAGAAAATCCCATCAGTCAAGCCACTTTTGACCCTCACCTTACCGATCAATGGACAGAGGTTTGGTTTCCTGTCAAAGAAATCGGAGGGATCAAAGAGGCCTCCCCCTTTGGAGCCATGAATGTGGTAGAAACCGAAAATAAATTAGAGATAAAAATCAATGCTTTTAAAAAGGTAACTACGCAAGTAACAATCAATACCAATGGAGAGACTCAAAGCCAATCTTTGAAGACCTTTCCCAACGGCACTTATTCCTTGACTTTCTCCAAACCCACTGATGACTTCACCATTGATGTTCCTGGATTGGATTTACATTATGATCTTCAACCACCCTTGATCAAAAGAAATTTTGACAATCCCGAGGTGATTACTAAAAACACCTTAGAAAAAACTTTTTTAAAAGCCAAAGACGCCCAACGGTACAGAGATTACTCACTAGCGGAAGTATTGCTCAAAGAAATTCTTGAGGAAGATCCACTCCACTTGGAAGCTAGAAAAGAACTATCCTTTCTCTATTACAGAAATGGGGATTATGAACGAGCTCTTTCCATTGCCAACATAGGTTTGCAAATCGATGCCTATCACAGCGGACTGAATTATACTGCGGGCATTGGATACATGGCCAAAAAGGACTGGATCAATGCTAAAGAACATTTGGGATGGGCAGCTCGATCGGCAACCTATCGTTCATCGGCCAATACATTAATGGCACAAATTCACATCATAGAAAAAAAATACAGTGATGCGAAACACTACAATGACATCGCTTTAAAATTCAATAGTGAAAACATCAATGCCCTCTCTCAAAAAGCCATGCTCCACAGAATTATGGGAGAAAAGGAAAATGCTTTAAAAACACTCGCTCAAATCGAAGCCATCGACCCGCTAAATCATTTGGCTGTTTATGAGCGTTTTTTATTGGGGAACAATAACGCCAGTGCAATGACCCAAGCTCACCGATCCGAATTTTCCTATCAAACTTTTCTAGAATTGGCTCTGTTTTATCACAACAGAAACAGTGACTCAGATGCCATCAAAATTTTGCAAATGGGTCCCCAACATCTGCTCAATAATCTATGGTTGGCTTTCTTAGAGCAAAACAAAACAGCCCTTAACGCTTTGGATAAGGAATCCATCGCCTTCGTGTTTCCTTTTAGAAAAGAAAGCTTGAGAATGCTGGATTGGGTGGTGGCCAACCATTCCTCTTGGAAAGCCAAGTACCTAATGGGAATCAATCTTTTGGGAAGATCTCAAATGGCAAAGGGAATTGAAATTTTTAAAGATTTAGGCCAAAGTCCCAAGGATCCCCTCTTCTACTACATTCGGGGAATGTTGTTCAAAGAACACCAACTTGCAGGTTATCAAAAAGATTTACAATTTGCCTACAAGCAGTCGCCCAAAAATTGGCGTTACGCCTTTTCTTTGGCCGAAGATCATTTTAAAGCTGGAAATGCTTTAGCAGCTCAGAAAATCATTCAAAAAACTTATAAGCAAGACATAGACAATTATTTTGCCGGAATGCTTTTGGCACAAACAATGAATCAACTGAAACAGTACGACAAATCCATAAGTCTTTTGAAAGAATTGAGGATTTTGCCCTATGAACACGCCACAGAGGGACGTAAAATTTATACCAAAGCCTATGTGGGTGGTGCGTTACAACAGCTTAAAAAAAGTCAGTACGATCAAGCTCAATCGTATTTGCAAAGTGCTTTGCTATGGCCAGAGCAGCTAGGAGTTGGAAAGCCTTTTGATCCAGAAGAGCGCTGGGAACGATTTTTGTTGGCTTATATCCATCATAACAATGGAAATAATACTGCCGAACAATCAGAATTGAAATCTGTAGCCAAATTTTCTAAGTCGCAACTGTTCCGACCTTCCAAAAATCATCTTCTCGGTATCTATGCCCTCCAACAAATCCAGGGTGAGGAGGAGGTTCAACAGTTTATCGAACAGCTTTTGACCTCTAGCCACGGTGATAGTGATACTACCAAATCAGTGGTTCAGTTTTATTATCAAAATAGTACATTGAAGTGGGAAAAGAATTTTGTCACAAAATTAGCCTCCTTTTTGAGTCAGTGACAAAACTTATTTTGGCGATTAGGATTACTTTCGTAAACCTAGTTTTTTGCTGATATATTTCCCTACGTTACGCCCTTGCTTTAATCCTTCGTCTATGGCTTTTCGGTAGTGAATTCCGCCATACATTCTACTGATAGCCGCTTCTTCTGCAGCATGATTAAAAGATTGATAGGAACGTATGGGCAAATCATATGGGAGTTCAGTATCATCATCAAAGGAAACGTTTTCACCAAAAAAGTCAGTAAGAATGATCGAAGCCGCTCCTGAAACTACTGAGTGTCCGCTTGTGTATTCTGGAAAAGGAGGGGTTTGTAAGACAGGATACCAATTTTTGTCCAAGACTTTGTTGATAATGGTTTCAGGACGAATCAAGTTACTTCTGTATTTTTCATCCCAACAACTGATAAAGGCATCGGCGATGGCAATAGAAACCTTAGTGTAGGCAGCTACAGTGGTAGGAACATCGGCATCGATGTTACGCGATACGATTTTGGTAATACCGATCCAATGAGCACCAGGACTGATTTTTTTTAGAGCAAACATCACATGACCCTTGTGGGTTGATACATAGGGATTGCAATCCCAAAATTTGGCAATTTCACGTCTTTCATCTTCTGATTCATTGTCATGTATTTCTTTGACCACTTGATATACCTCCATCATCTCTTTATAGAAATCTGATTCAGGTTTCATTGAAAAAAGTGGTGGGGGTTCGGGTTGAAACTGTGCGGCTGAGCTGAGCAAAAATGGTCTGATCTTGCTCCAGTGAGGTTCAATACCATCCATATAATCGGGTGGGGTAGGCTGCCATCGGGAGGGACTGTCGTAGTCTACAGAAAATTTTGGGAAAGTACGGGTCTCTTTGTAATTATCTTGATTGTACCAAGATTTGATTTCTCCTACCACTTGCATGGCATATTGACGGGAAGCGATGTAAACCCTCGGATTTTGCTCTTTCCATTGTAGAGATAAGTTAACGATGTATTCAGTCATTCTATCCACCGAAAAAATCAAGCTTTTCCCTACTTCCATGTAGGCCATCAGCGCTGCAAGCTTAGGATTGACCAAAGTATCTTGGATGGGTGTAATACCGTAAAAATCTGTGAGTATGGGTGCCAAAGTACTGTACTTATTTCCTTTTTGCTGAGCGAGAATCTCATAGGCAGCAATATTGGAATAGGCATAAACCCTACTGGCTAAAGGGGGTGAAAAAATATCGTGAACCATCACTGCGGTCAATTCATCTTGAGCCCTATGAAAATCCTCTGCAACAATTTCGATGGAGGCAATCGGTTTTTGACATTGGACAAAAGCCAAAATCGAAAAAAACAAAAGTATTTTGGTGGTACGAAAATTCATTTAAATTGGTTAATCTTTAAAGACATAGTTAGCAGTTGGTAATTGCTCAAAATTACAAAAAGCCTGCACAAATTGTACAGGCTTTTATTCATTCTAAGTTTATTCATGAATATTTAGAAGTTCGATCCTCCCGTATCCCACCACAAGCGGGTTCCTATTTCGTCAGGACCTCCAAGCGCAGAGACTCCAGATTCATAACCTTTAGTATTACTGGTTTTCTCTCCAACAGGGAAAACCATTCGCTTCATAAAATCATCATCAGCAATCACTCCGAAATCTGAATTACTGTCATTTTGATAATTGTATGGGAGTTTAGGATAGCCTGTTCTTCTGTGATCTACCCATGCTTCAATAGAGTTGGTGTAGGCGGCAATCCACTTTTGTGTTATGATTTTTTCTAGCTTTTGCTCATTTGTTCCCGCTTCATCCCATTTTACAGTAGCTGTAATTCTAGAAATAAAATCATTTACTTCGCCTTTTTCAACCACATCGTCATAATCAAAAGGTGTTCCAGTATCGTTTGTCAAATAATCATCAACTCCACCTGCTCCCCAAAAAGCGAAAGACTGCTTAACACCTTCCTCATAGTGATCTTTGGCGGACATTGGAGTAGACCAGCCTCTTAGTGCTGCTTCAGCCAATATCAAATGGGTTTCGGCCGCATCAAACAATTTTCTGTCTTTTGCATTTTTAAAATCCTCACTGATTGTCGAGTAAGGCAAATGTAGGTCTTTGGATTCCAAGTACGCCCCATTCCTAATTCCTTTATAGGGAAAATTGGGATGATCTGCTACCAAACTCTTATCGGCTACAGGAGCCCAATATTTTGGAGCTCGAGGATCATCATAACCTCCCAAAATAGATTCCATAGAGGCACTCATTCGAGTATCGTTCCATGAGAAACAAATAACAACTTCATGAAACGGCTCTCCGTATAAGGAAAGCATAAAGTTATCTGCGTTGGTCATAATCAGTCCTCCTGAATCATTGATGGCTTTTTCCGCCTGAGTTTTTGCCAGTACAGGATCTGCTTTTACAATTCTCATGGCCAATCGCAACCTCAAAGAGTTGGCAAACTTGATCCATCCAGAAACATCTCCACCATAACTGTCATCAAACTTTGTGAATTTTTCATAATCTTTGTTAGCAGAGAATGTTGACACAATCTGATCCAATTCACTAAACCAAGTATTATACAATTCCTTTTCGCTATCATAAATCACATCACCTTGAGTTCCGTAATTGGAATAGATAATTGGACCATGATAAGCACT